>JBBFME010000018.1:0-24006 GCA_037478695.1 Pseudothermotoga sp. | reverse complement strand
TTTTTTTTCGCTACTTCTTCAAGAAAAGCTTTACCCATCTCTTTTGACGCTTGCTCGAACTTGATCTGCGATCTCATTGCGCTGTCGAAAGCCCTCTTGATATCTGACTTTGAAATGCCAAGTGGCTTTAGCATTTCACCGAGAGAACTCAAAACTTTCTGCTGTGATTCACTGAAATCGATGTTGCAGGTGAGCAGATTGTAATCTCTCAGTTCTTGAAGATCAGCCTTCAACCAATCAGCTTCACTTTGAACAAAGGGGCAGAAAACACCATTGCTCTGAGAATTCTTTACTTTGATCGCTCTTATCCTCGGTATGAAGATGAAATCAGGCTTTTTCTTGAGTAGAGAGAGCAGAAAGCCGTGCGACTGTTCCACGGGAAAACAGAACTCTGCCCCCATCCTTTCGCTGCCTTTTTCATCTGGTTCATCGGGCAATACTATCTGAAAACCAAGCTGTGCAAAAAATTCAGAGAAAAACGGAAACAGACTGTTCATGGAAAAAGATTTACTCATACCAATCTTCTTGCCTGAAGTAGCTAATTGAGGTAATCTGTAGAGCAACTGTTCTCTCTTTCTCAGAAAGTCCAGCTCGTCTGTATTTTCTTTCCTTTCTCTGATGTTTTCGTACATGTTGCAAGATCCACCGAAGAACAATCTCTTACCATCTATTTCGACAACGCTTATCGTACATTTTCTATCGCATCTGTTCTTTCCTCCAGAACAGATGAACGGCTTCAGATACTTCACCTGACGATCTGCGAGCTCTTTGAGATCGTAATCTTTTGGCTTTATGACCTGTTTCTCGAGGTTCTCAAGTGTCATCAGCGCGACGCCATAAGCACCCATCAAACCCGGTTCTGGTGGCACGATCACCTTCTTCCCGGTCAATGCTGCCATTGCATAAGGAATGGCTTTGTTGTAGCAAGTTCCACCCTGAACAAATACTCTCTTGCCAACAGGTCTGTTTCCTTTGACTCGATTTATGTAATTCATGCAGACAGAATACACGAGCCCAGCACAGATATCCTCTGGTGAAATTCGCTCTTGAATAGCTGTCTTGATATCGCTGTTTATGAAAGCGGCACACTGATCGCTGAAATTGGGAGGATTTTCACCCTTAAGCGCGTATTCAGCGATCTGCGTGTAGTCGATCCCCAAAGACTCGCGCGCTGCTTCTTCTAAGAACGAACCGGTGCCAGCAGAACAAGCCTCGTTCATTGCATAGTCGTATGGTACGCCTTCATTCAGATATGTGTATTTGGCATCTTGTCCTCCAATTTCAAAGATCGTGTCGACTTGTGGGTCGAAAAAGGCTGCAGCCTTTGCGTGTGCCATGATTTCGTTATAAACGGCAACTGTACCAACGTGGAGTCCAACAACCTTTCTACCTGAACCAGTAACACCAACGGCGACTATCTTCACCGGAACCGACAACTGCTGAAAGATCTCTGTATAACACTTTCTCGAAGCGTTCACAGGATCACCGAGCGTCCGCAGATAACTGCTCGCGAGTATCTTTTTGTCGTTAATTCTCATCAAGACGGCTTTGGTCGTCGTCGAACCGGCATCGACACCTAAAATGCATTCGTCATTTGCTCTTGCAGTTGATCTTTCCATCTCTTTGAACTCGACCATAGAAGCAAAATGCAAAAGCGGCAAATGCCTTGAGAACGCAGATGGAATCTTTGCCGAGAGTATGCGCGATTTGTCTGAAAGCCATGACTTTTTTCTACTGATCCACGTATACGCTCCAAATGCCTCAAAATACGTGGACTCTTCTGGTATTGTGAACTCGATCTGTCCTTCGAGATTCTTCAACATTAAAAGATTCTTCGTAGTGCCTCCGATGAGCAAGATTCTTTTTGCGTGTGCCGAATGAACGAGCTGGAGTATTTTGTCAGCCATAACCTTTCCCAAGCCATTCAAAACCATCTGCTTGGGAACTCCTTTGTTCAGCGCGTGCGTACAATCACTCTTGCAAAAGACTGTGCATCTCGATGAGAGTTTGTAGAGCCCATCGTAACTCATCAACGGTATTTCTTCTAAGCTTATACCCATTCTCTTGAGCTGTTGAAGAAAGAATTCCCCTGTTCCTGAAGCACACTTGTTACCAGTGTAAACGCCGTTTATGTGCCCGTCTTTGTCGAGTTTGTACAGAACGAAGTTTTCCCCACCGGCTGAGACAATGGCATCACAACCTATGTATTTGTCCTTCAATTGAGAATAGGCTATCTCACATGCCTCAGATTCAGAGATCGAAGGCGCGTTGAAATGTTTCCGGAGTTTTCTACCTGTGAAAGCGATCTGCAGTTGATCAGGCAGCGCTTCAAGAACCTTGCGCACAACAGTTATTGGATCTCCGTTGTGCTGTATCCAAAGTGGTGAGTTCACATCGGAGTAAACCGATACACTGCTCGAACCAACACAGATACCAACCTTCATGTATCTTCACCCTCTTTGAGCACCTCCTAAGGACCTCACCATATCAGCTATTTCTTCGGCAACCATTTTGGTTTTCTGAGAATCATACCCCTCTGCCATAACTCTTACGACCCGTTCTGTCCCCGATGCCCTTACAACGATTCTAAAACCACTTTGTTGCAGCTGAGAAACCTTTTCTTTTAATTTCGGGTGATCTGCGATCTTCTTGTCATCAACCTCAACGCTCACCGTGTGCTGGGGTAGGTCAGCAACTTGGGCTTCCAATTCAGAAGAATCCTTTCCAGACGAGATCATCACCTTGATGAACTCCAAAGCTGTTATCAAACCATCTCCTGTAGTCGATCTGTCTAAAAAGATTACGTGTCCAGATCTCTCACCACCGATATTTGCCTTGGATTTGAGCATTTGCTCGAGCACATAACGATCTCCAACTTTTGTTCTCATCATTTCGATACCATGTTCCTTCAAGAACAACTCAAGGCCCAGATTACTCAAGATCGTTCCAACGACAAGATCGTTTTGCAACCTACCTTCTTTTTTCATCGATAGGGTAACAACCCCCATGATCTTGTCACCGTTGATCTCTTTGGCCTCTTTGCTCAGAAGAATACATCTATCCGCATCGCCGTCATGTAGTACACCGATGTCAAATCCAGAGATCTTTTGGGCTAAGTATTCTGGATGCAGCGAACCACAGTTCTCGTTTATATTTCTTCCGTTAGGCTCGTTGCAATAGCAGACAACCTTCATGCCGAGCTTTTCTAAAACAGTTGGCGTCGTTCTGTACGCGGCACCGTTGGAAAGATCCACTGCCACAGAAACGCCCTTGAAATCAACATCTGCGAAAAGCTGAGTGATCATCTGTACATAAAGCTGTTCGACTTCAGGAAATTCAACGATCTCACCTGAACTGAGAACTGTTGAATCAGCAATCTGTGAAAGTCTTCTTTCGATTTCTGCTTCTTCTTCATCGGCGAGTTTGAAGCCTGCTTTCATGAGTTTTATACCGTTGTAATAATAAGGATTGTGGGAAGCAGATATCACAACGCCAAACCAATTCTTGACCTTTGTTATCAGCGCCGCCGCAGGTGTTGGAAGAACTCCCCCCAAAAGTACTGTAGCTCCCTTTTTCGCTATTCCCTTGGCGATTGCTTGTTCTAAGGCCATGCCTGATTCACGCGTGTCGCGTACAACCAAGAACTTACCATCTGAATGCATTTCACCGATCGTCAATCCCACCTTGTAAGCTAAATCCTCTGTCAAGTCTTCGTTGAAAATGCCCCTTATCCCATCGGTTCCAAAAAGTTCCCTCATTTCTTCACCTCCTGAAGTATTTTCTCCACCTGCTGAGCTTTTGATAGTTCACCTGTCTTCTTGTAAAGATCGATCAAGAGTAATAATGCCCTTTCTCTATAAGCCGAAGCTTCGAGACCTACGAAATTTGCAAGCTCGACCTTGGCTTCTTGAACTCTGTTGCCATTCGCCAAAGACAGAGACAGATAATAGAGTATTTCACCATAACGTGGGTCTTTTCGATCTATCTGAATCAATGCCTTTTTAAACAGTTCTGCTGCAGAGGCAAAGTTCCCGAGGTTGAACTCTTTCAACGCCGCAAGGTAATCTTTTTGAAAGCTTTGATCCTTGATCATACTGAGAAGGTATGACAACTCTTTTAGTTTGTGCTGATCGACGTACTTGGAAAATTCTTCGTACTTTCCCAGGCAGTACAGTTCGTAAGCTTTGGTAAGTTTCTCATACCTGTCTAATCTTTGCTGAACTGAACGATAAGCTTGAAAACTCATCAAGAACAGAAGGGCAAAAACACTCAATGTTATGAGCAAGAATTTTTCGATTCTCACAACAACTTCACCAACTTTTCAACGATCTGCGGATTGAACTGCTCGACCTTCTCACTCAAAAGGGCTTGTACCTTCACGATCTCACCTTGATCTATCCTCTCGATCTTGCCATCTGCTTGCTTGATGATTCCAATCACTTCACCGAGCTGATCGTATTTGCACTGAAAGGTGTGTTCGAAAACTTTCACCAGAGGTACAATCTCAGCATTCTGCACAGCAAGGCGTGCCGCTTCAGAATAGGCGTCGATGAGACCACGAACACCGAGTTTGACACCGCCAAAGTACCTTATCACGACACAGCAGACGTTGATCAAGTCATTCTCTCTCAGCACGTTCAGAATTGGAAAACCGGCTGTACCTTTCGGTTCTCCGCCATCTGAACAAAGTTCTATCAGCTCTTTTTCAAGAACCCTGAGAGCCCAGCAGACATGTGTTGCATCGTTGTAAGACTTCGAAAGCTCTTTTATCTTTTCCTTAGCTTGTATCAAGGTATCGACCTCAAAGACGTGTGAATAAAACTTCGAACGCTGGACATTCAACTTTGCTGTTGAGTCTTTCAAAATACCAAAAGACTGTTTCACCAAATCTCCACCTCTGGTTCAAGTTGTATCGCGAAGCTCTCATAGACCTTTTTTTGAACAACTTCTATGAGTTGTTTGACATCACTCGCCTTCGCATTACCAAGATTGACGATAAACCCAGCATGTTTAGTAGAAATCTGTGCATCGCCAATGCGAAAACCTTTCAAACCAAGTTCTTCAATGGCTTTTCCAACGTAGAAATCCTGTCTTGGCCTCTTGAAAACACTGCCAGCACTCGGTAGATCGAGTGGTTGTGTTGAAATTCGTCTTTTCATAATCTCTTCCATGGTCTTTTCGATCTTTTCACGATCTGCAGGACGCAGTCTCAGTACGACCTTCAAAATAACCCAACCTGTTCTCTTAACGATACTCGATCGATAGGAAAATTCCATCTGTGATCTGTCGAGCCTGAAAATCTCGTTGCCATCATAAACCTCGATGTATTCAACGACTTCGCCAATCTCACCACCATAGGCGCCGGCGTTCATGTAGACAGCGCCACCGATCGTGCCAGGTATTCCATAGGCAAACTCCAAACCAGACAGTCCTTCTCGTGCCGCTGCCTTGCACAGTGTAGAGAGCAAAACTCCTGGTTCGCTCTCGATCAATTCACCGTTCAACTTATATCTGTTCAAGCCAAGCGTACTCACTACCGATTCAACACCCTCATCTGGTGCCAATACGTTGGTGCCCTTCGCGAGGAGTTTTGCATGCTGAAAGTTCTGTAAGGCGCAAAGAAGAGCTCTTATCGTCTTTGGCTGAACAAAAATTCTCGCACAGCCACCTATTTTGAAACTCGTATGTCTGTTCAACGGTTCATGAAATCTGTATTCGCAAAATTCTCTGTTTTCACTCATCGTTAGAATTATATCATCCCTTTTTTATACGCCTGTTTGCTGAGTTGTGTAGTAAAATCAGATCGCACAAGAGGTGATTTTCTTGCAAAGAGAAGATTTCGTCGACAAGGTTAAAATATTCGTCAAAGCCGGAGATGGTGGAGACGGTGTAGTGAGTTTCAGAAGAGAAAAATATGTTCCAAAAGGAGGTCCAGATGGCGGAGATGGTGGAGATGGTGGTTTTGTCATCTTGCGCGCCAATGTTAACCTCTCAACCTTGCTGAACTTCAAACACCAGAAGAAATTCGTGGCAGAAGATGGACAAAACGGCAAAGGAAAAAAGCAATCGGGCAAAAGTGGGAAAGATCTCATCATAGATGTGCCAGTTGGCACAGTGGTGAGAGATGCTGAAACTGGTGAAGTCTTAGCAGATCTGGATAAACCAGGCATGATGGTCTGTGTCGCACGTGGTGGAAAAGGAGGACGTGGAAACTTTCATTTTACAACGAGCGTTCTGAGAGCACCGCGAATAGCAGAAAAGGGAGATAAAGGAGAATCGAGATGGCTTGAACTCGAACTCAAGTTGTTGGCTGATGCAGGGTTGATAGGTTTTCCAAATGTCGGCAAGTCATCTTTGATCGCAGCGATGAGCAATGCAAGACCAAAGATTGCAGATTACCCTTTCACCACCTTGATACCAAACTTGGGGGTGGTGAAGATAGATCAAACCCATGAATTTCTCTTGGCTGATATTCCTGGCTTGATAGAAAAAGCCAGCGAAGGCGCTGGCCTTGGAAATCTCTTTTTGAGGCATATCGAACGATGCGGTGTTTTGGTTCACGTGGTGGACATCTCTTGTTCTGAAGGCAGAGACTTTCTGAAAGACTACGACACCATCATCGACGAATTGCACAAGTACAGTTCCAAGTTGAGTGAAAAACCACAGATCTTGGTGGCAAACAAGATAGATCTTTTGGACGAAAAGGAATTGCAAGAGAGAATCTCTGCCCTCGAGAAACACACCAATCAAAAGGTATATCCTGTCTCTGCTCTGCTCAGATTGAACATAGAAACCTTGAAAAAGAAGATCTTTGAAATGGTCGGCAAGAGTAAACTGTCGCTCGAAAAGGAGCTCGTTCCAACCTTCGAAAAACCAAAGCCCGTGCGCAGGAAGATAGAAGAGAGATTCGATTTTCAGATAAGAAAAACAGCCGATGGTTACGAGATCTATTCAGAGCAGGTTGAAAACTGGCTCAACAGATATTCATTAGATCAAAGAGATGCGCTTGCAAGGTTTTTGGAGATACTCGAGAAAAATGGTTTGAGCGAGAAGCTCAGAGAGATGGGGGCAAAAGATGGTGACACCGTCTGGATCGGAAACTACAGTTTTGAATACAGAGAATAGAATAGGAATCTTCGGTGGTTCTTTCAACCCACCGCACACAGGACATTTGATCATATCACAGTACGCCATAGAGCTTCTGAACCTGCAGAGGCTCTACATAGTACCAACCTATATTCCACCACACAAATCGAATGACCTTGCGCCTTTTGATTTGAGATTTGAATGGTGTAAAATTGTATTTGAAGACCAACGAATAACCATCAGTGATTATGAAAAAAGCCGCCAAGATATCTCTTATTCTCTCTACACGATTCTGCATTTTTCCCAGATTCACAACACAAAGCCATATTTCATAACAGGTGAAGATGCACTTTCGTACATCGAAAAGTGGTACAAGTACGAAGAGTTGCTGAAGATCTGCTACTTTGTAGTCTACCCGAGGTATTGCAATAGACCCAACGAGGTACACGCAAAAAAGGTGCTCAAAGAGTTCTACGAACAGATCATTTTCTTACAAGCACCTCTCATCCAGTTGTCTTCGACAGAGATAAGAAGCAGAATAAAAGAGAGAAAATCGATAAAAGGCATGGTGGACCCGAGAATAGAAAAGCAGGTGATCGAGTATTACCGGCTTTAATTATCCTGGAGTTGTTGGACTTGCACCAATGGCTGGTATTACTAACAGAGCCTTCAGGAAGATTTGCGCCATGTGGGGTGCACAGTTCTCTTTCACAGAGATGATCAGCGCCGAGAGTGTACTGAGAAACTTCAAAATCGTTGAAAAGATGCTCCCTAAAGATGAAGTGAATGTCGCTGTACAGCTTTTTGGCAACGATCCTTCTAAGATGGCTCAAGCGGCACAGATAGTTGAACCATACGCAAAGTGGATCGATATAAACGCAGCATGCCCTGTGAAAAAGGTGATCAAAAAGGGTTCAGGTGGTGCGCTACTGAGAGATTTACAAAAACTTGAGAAGATCATACAGAGCGTCAAGACAGCGGTGAAGATTCCGGTGACTGTCAAAGTGAGAGTTGGCTTTGAAGAAAATGAATTAGACTCAATACTCAGTACGTGCATAAAAGCAGGGACAGATGCAGTAGAAATTCATGGAAGAACTGTTTTGCAGCAGTATTCAGGAAAAGCTCTCTGGGATTTGAACCTCTCAAAATACGCTTTGCCAATGGCGATAAGCGGCGATATCTACGAGCCAGAAGATGTGAAAGAAGCCATAGAGAGATCAGGCGCTCAAGCTGTTCTGATAGCCCGCGGTGCACTTCGAAAACCTTGGATCTTTGCACAGATTGTACAGAACAGAGAACCTGCTGTATTAGAGATCAAGCAAATGTTTTTGGAGCACCTTAGAATGCAAGTTGAAGAAGAAGGTGAAAGATCTGTGTACAAGATGCGCCAGTTTGTGGCTGGGTACACACACGGGATGAAGGGAGCCAGAGAGTTCAGAGAGAGATTCACAAAAGCAAACACAGAAACTCAAGTCAGAGAGATGATCGAGGAGTTCTTTAATACTTTTCTAATGAACGAATGTAACAATGGAGTAGTCGAATGGATTGAAGACAGTCAGAGTAGGAGGTGTTGCAGATGAAAAGAGTTTTGACAGTGCTGGTGGTTCTATCGACCTCTTTGTTGATCTTTGCGTATTTGAACCCAGACTACCAAAGCCCTGTGGTCGCCGTAGTGGAACAGTGCGCACCAGCTGTGGTGAAGGTAGAAGCTGTCAAGTACACGACTTCGCCTTACTTCGATCCATTCATGGAAGAGTTCTTCAAGCGCTGGTTTGGGTACAATCCATTCGGTGGCACACAGCAGAGCACAAGCCTTGGTTCTGGTTTCATCTTTGACAAAGACGGTTACATATTGACCAACGAACACGTCGTGGATGGTGCCAAGGAAATCACAGTCACCTTGCTCGACGGCAAAAACTACAAAGCAGAGTACATAGGCGGAGATGCAGAACTCGATATAGCCGTTTTGAAGATCAAACCCGACAGAGAGTTACCAGTACTCGAGTTCGGTGATTCCGATACTCTGAAGATCGGTGAATGGGCAATTGCCATAGGTAACCCACTTGGTTTTCAACACACTGTCACCATAGGTGTTGTGAGTGCAACGGGCAGACGCATTCCAAAACCAGATGGCTCTGGCTATTACACGAACTTGATACAAACAGATGCTGCGATCAACCCTGGTAACAGTGGTGGACCCTTGCTGAACATCCATGGTCAGGTTATAGGTATCAACACGGCGATCATCAACCCAACGGAAGCGGTGAACCTTGGCTTTGCAATACCGATCAACACAGTCAAGAGATTTGTAAATCAACTCATTCAAACCGGAAAGGCGCAAAAGGCATACCTCGGAGTCAGATTGATGACTGTGACGGAAAACCTCGCAAAGGCGATGGGTTTGAAAACAAACGAAGGTGTCTTGGTCGTTCAGGTGCTTGAAAACTCTCCGGCCGAAAAGGCAGGGTTGAAAGAAAACGACGTGGTTGTGAAATTCGACAACATTTCGGTGACAAGCGATTCAGAACTCGTTTCGTTGATACACAGCCATGTGCCCGGTGACGTCGTGACGATAGTTGTTAACAGATCTGGCAAAGAGATCACTTTGAAAGTCACACTCGGCACGTCAACAGATGAAAGTGCAGTTTCAACACAAGCAGCTCAGGAATTTGTTGGAATAGTCATAGACGAAATCACCGGTTCTGACAGAGAAAGCTATTCACTGCCTGCATCGTTGAACGGTGTTATCGTTAGGCAGTCGAAGAATCTCTCACAGATTCAGGTGGGAGATGTGATCTACCAACTCGCCGTCAACGGAAAGAACTATCCGATTAACTCTGTGAACGACTGGAATGGTGTTGTGAGCAAGATTAAACAAGGAGATTTTGTAGCGATCTTCGTCTATCGAAAAGGGGCAAAGATGATTTACTCTTTTACGTACCGATGAGGTGAAAACCTCGAGGGGGTGGTTGAATGAAAGGTGTGAAACTGTGGTTAGTTGGTGTGGCATTGGTGGTGGTTTTGATCTTGGTATCGTGTGCGCCTGGCAATCGAACAATATCGAGTGTCGCTCATAATGTAGTAGAGGTCACAGCAAACATCAAAGACACCAATTTGGAAAATCTAGCGAATTGGTGTGATTCGAAAAACATATTGATGCTTTGGTATGATTATGACAATCAGCCAACTGGATTTACGGAAAGAAGTATTGTCTTTGAAACTACTGCAGCTGATAAAAGCGTCTATTTAAACAACGAGTTTGTTGAAAATTACGCTACCACTGGCTTAACTACTATTCAAGCTACTATCAATTCGAGTATAACCAACCTCAGCGGCACTCTTACACTCTACCTGAGAGCCGATGATCTGCTTGGAACTCAATGGGATTTGGTAATTGGCGAAAGCGGACAGACAAAAGCCGTTGCTATCACAAATTATGTTCTTGTTGAATTTGAAGAAATCGACACCACGAACCATGTTTACCAAGTCACAAAGGTTCAAGTAGGTGGTGATTGGAATAACTTTACTGTTCCTAAGGACATACCTTTGAGTAATCTTGCAAACAAAGGTTTTGCGTTCTTCAGAATTGATGATGACAAAGTCGTGGATGCACGTGTTATCTATCCATTCCATCCATGAAGGGGGGATATGAATGAAGAAGGTGTTGTTGACAGTTTTGGTTTTAACAATCGCAGCCGTTGTTCTTGGAGAGATGCAGCTTAAGAACATAATAATCGTTCCACAGCCAAGTGAACTCGAAGTTAAGGTATGGCTCAACAAACCAGAGGGTTCTGTCTACCAGGTCAATGAATCAGTGAACATCTTTTTCAAGGCAAACAAGAGCTGTTATGTGCTCATCTACGATATTCGCACCGACGGTAAGATCACACTGTTGTTCCCAAACAAATACGATTCGAACAACTACATCGCTCCAAATGTGACTTACAAGCTTCCTATCTCGACATCGTACTCTTTTAGAGTTACACCACCTGAAGGTAAAGAATTCATTCAGATCATAGCTTCTACGACATTTCTGCCGATTATTCAGCAACTGAAAAATCTCGGTACAACTCAGTCCTTCCCACTTCTGTCTGAGGATGCAGAAACTTACGTGCAAAAGCAGATCATACCTTATTTGACCGGTGAATGGGCAAGCGACATCACGTACTTCTACGTTGGAAAGGCAGCAAGAACCGGTATCGTTCAGCTTGAATCGAATCCAACAGGTGCACACGTCTACGTCGATGGAAAGTACATAGGCAGAACTCCAGCACGAGTTGAACTCGATGAAGGTCAGCACTTTGCAACCTTCTACTGGCAGAACAATGTTATAACGGAGACCTTCTTCGTCACAGCCGGAAGGACTGTTGTTGTCACAGGCAATTTCATTCAGAAGACGATACTCAACATAAACACCACGCCAGCTGGTGCCCAACTATTCCTCGACGGTGCTTACATAGGTGTCAGTCCAATTCAAGTGGATGTTCAACCTGGGCAGCACACAGTCTTGGCGACAATGCCTGGCTATAGTGCCGCACAGCAAAGCTTTAGTGTCGTACCTGGTGAGACGAAGACGATAAACCTTACCTTGATTCCAGAACAAGCCACTTTGAACATCTTCACTTCTCCAAGTGGTGCGTCAATCTATGTGAACAACCAATACAAAGGCGTAGCAGGACCAGCTGGGTTGAGTATAAGCGTCACGCCTGGGACCTACACGATCACTGCGAGACTTTCGAACTATCAAGATGCAAGCTCGATAGTAACCGTAGGCAGTGGCGAAGTCAGGAGAATCGATCTCACATTGATGCCAATCATCAGAAAAGGTGTTCTGAACATCTTCAGCAATCCTGTGGGAGCAACAATCTACGTGGATGGAAACTACGTTGGAACCACTCGTTCGACAGGTCTGAGCGTTGAGGTAGACCCAGGTATGCACACGATCATCGCACAACTCGCCAATTATCAAGAAGCATCCCTGAATGTGAACATCTCATCTGGAGAGACAAGAAGAGTTGATATAACCCTTGTACCCATACCGAGAACCGGCTTTCTGAACATCTTCACTAACCCAGTAAATGCCTCTGTTTATGTAGATGGCAGATATGTCGGTGTGGCTGGACCAAATGGCTTGAAAGTTGAGGTAGACGCAAACACTGTACACCGAGTGACTGCAACCATGACAGATTACGAAGATGCGACCACAGATGTACAGGTAGCGACAAATGAAACTAAGAGAGTTACACTCACACTCGAGCCCATACAAAAGGTTGGAACTGTTTCAATAAGTACCTCGCCGAGCAACGCACTCGTTTACATCAACGGCTATCTCAAAGGTGTCACACCACTGAAACTCGATCTCGACTATGGAACCTATCAGTTGGCGTTGATCAAAGGAGGCTATTACGTAGAACTCATCACCTTGAAGGTAGACAAAAAGAACGTTTCGGTGAGCACAACTCTAAGACCAATTCAATGAACTAAAGGGGGCATACGCCCCCTTTAGATTTCTCTGACATCGAGTATTGAGGCAGATGGTATACCTTCCAAAAATCTTCTCTCAAAATCTTGTCTGTTCAAACTGCGAACCTTTATGACCACGTTGTACTCTTCCTGCGATTTTTCGTAAGTCGTGACAGCGATCAAATCTCCTCCACACTGGTACATCAAATACAGTATTCTGGACAGAATGCCAGGAATGTTCTGAACTCTGAAAACATACCTTAAGCCTTTTTCTCTTGCTCCAAGCATGTTGATGAAAACTCTGAAGATATCAGACTCAGTAACAATGCCCACGAGTTTTTCTTCTTCGAGCACGACTAATGAACCTATCTTTTTGTCAGTCATTATCTTTGCGGCATCTTCAATGGGTGTATTGGGATGCACGTGTACTACATCGGTTTTCATGATCTGTTTCACCTTCAGTTTGCTCAAAAGACTTGTCAGCTCCCATACATCTAAGGTCGTTGCCTGTGATGGTGAAGCAGACAGTAAATCTTTCTCTGTGATGATGCCAACGACTTTGTTATTTTTCACCACAGGCAGTCTCCTTATCCCCTTTTGTCTTATCAGGTCCATCGCTTCTGAGAAAGTTGCCTCTGGTGAAATCGTTATTACCTCTGTGGTCATTACGTCCTTGACAAACACAAAAATACCCCCTTGTGATGAGTTTACTCCTGTTCTATGAAAAAAGGACCCCGAAGGGTCCTTTTTCACAAAACTATCAGAATCACTGGCCCATGAACATACCGAGCAATCCGAGAATGGCACCGGCAGCACCTGCAATGACTCCTATCATAGCCATGTTGTAGACATCATCGATTTTCTTTGAAAGCTGAACAGTAGCCGCATCGATATCGCTCTTCCATGGCTTGCTGTCTACGGTCTTTTTGAGTGCTGCTATATCTTGATCGTGTTGAGAAGTCTTTTGGTTCAAAGAAACCACTTGACCTGCGATTGTACTGATATTGCCTTCGAGCACTGAAACCTTCTTGGCAGCCTGCGTGGCATCTTGAACATCTTTCTTGATCTTTTCGATGTCTGTCGCAAGTGACGCAACTTGCCCTTCGAGGAGTGAGAGTCTCGCATCGTACTGGCTGGTCGTTGTATTCAACGCCTTCTTCAGAGAATCAACATCGCTGGCAAGTTTTGTCTCAAGCGCCGCTACTCTTGCTTCAAGATCTGTGAAACTCTTTCTGAGTGTCAACAAGACCTGTATGTTGCTCTCGACTGCATCAATTCTCTTACCAAGAGTAGCTGTGTCTGTCTTAATCTGATCAACAGATTTTGCAAGGCTTTCTACCCTTGCAGAGAGAGAATCTACCTTGCCACTCAAAGAAGAGAGGTTAGAATTGATGGTGTCTATATTCCCTTTCAGTTGTGCCATGACCTGCGAAGAGATCTGCGCTTGTAGGTCTGAGACGCTCTTTTCAACCTGTGAGACCTTTGCAGATAGTTGATTGTACATCGTCATCATCTTGTTCTCAGAGGCTGCAATCATCGTAGGCATATCTTTTTTCACTTGGGCGATCTCAACGACAGTCGATTTGAGGTTGGAAATCTCTGCAAGAACTGTCTGAAGTGTCTGATCTGTTGCAGTGATCTGCTCAGCGTTTTTCTGCGTTCTGTTGAGGGCTGTGCTGACAAGGTCTTCAACAGCAGAGATTCTCTTGATCATAGTCTGCAGATCGGCAGCAGATGTTGTCTTCTCCATTTGCTGAGTGAGGTAATCGAGGAGTTTCTTCAAAGCCACAGCGACTTGGTAGCGCGTCATTGGATTGTTACCCTGGAAGGTACCATCGGGCATCCCCGAGACTATCCCCAACTTGGAAAGTGTTGTCACAGCCTCGTATGCCCAGTGATTGACTGGAACATCACTAAAACTCTGCGCATAAACAAGAGCCGCAACAAGCAGTGTAACCACTAAGAAAACCTTCTTCATGAACTTTCACCTCCACCGAATGCTTTTCTTGTTATATCTTACCACGTTGATCATTCTTTAGACAACCAAAATTATCCTTGCGTTGAATCTAATAAAAAGAGATGTGATATAATGTAGATAAATACAGTCTGAATTTGGAGGTGTCGTATGGCTATCTCAGTTACCCAAGTGGATATACTCACGGCGTTTGCACACGGTTTTCTATCTTTCTTCAGCCCTTGCGCAATACCTTTGATACCCACTTTCATCGCTTTGTTGATCTCTGAAAGAGGAGCTAAATCTTTTCTGAGAATAGTTGGTTTCTTTGTGGGCCTCTCAGCAACCTTTTCAGCCTTAGGCGCACTCAGTGGATCCTTTGGTTTGCTGATCGATCGCACCGTTATGAGATATCTCGCGGGCACTCTCATACTGTTGATGGCTGTGCTCTTCATGTTACAAGTTCAGCTATTGAAATTCAAAACCTTCAATCTCTATCGCTTCAAGTCTGGGGGATTCTTGGCAGGCATTGGCATAGGTATTGGAATTGGCCTTGTCTGGATACCTTGTGCAAGCCCTGTGCTCGCTTCTATTTTGATAATAGCCTCTACTAAGGCAAGTGCCATCAAAGGTGCTTTTATGCTGTTCATCTACTCTCTTGGTATCTCGATTCCATTTCTCAGCATTGGTGGTCTCATCTCACAGTTGTTCACGAAGATCACTCTGAAAGCACCACTCTGGGAGAAAGTTCTCAACTATGCGGCGTCAGCTTTGTTGTTTTTCATTGGTACAATGATACTGTTTGGCAAATTATTCGTATGAAAGAGGTGATCGTATGAAAGGTAGATTGGTTCTGTTAGTTCTGATGGCCGTGACCTTTGTGTTCAGTCAATCGATCTTATTTTCAGACTTAGACGTGGCGGTACGCTTAGCGAAAATAGAACACAAAAAATTTGCCATAGTTTTCACCACATCGACCTGTCCATACTGTGCAAAACTGAAGAACGAAACCCTGACAGACAAGACGGTTAAGCAACTGATATATGCAAATTACATCTTTGCAGAAGCACTTTTCGATTACGGGAAAAAGACATCGGCCTTCGGCAAACCGATGAGTTATTCTGAGCTTTTCTCTGCCTTTCAAGTGAACAGTGTGCCAATGACGTGGTTTTTCTCAGTCGAAGCAACTCCATTGGTCTACTTACCAGGATATCTTCCGGCAAACACCTTTTCACAGGTTCTGCGGTATGTCTATCAAGAAGTTGAAGAAGATTTTCAGGAATATCTCAAAAGAAACGATGACTTTCAAGGTGAAAGATTGATTCTTTACATAACAGAAGAGGAAGCACAGTTTGTGCTGAAAAACGATCCAAACTCGATCAGTGTAGAAACACTTCCACAGAGTGTTGATCCATACAAGGTGTATGTAACAGCAAAGAAGGAGCTCGGCGAAGAACTTTCAAAGGCCGGTGCATTCAGAGTTTTGGTGATAATGTAAGATTATTCAGAGTTCTTTTCAGGTTTCTTCTTTTTTCTCATGAAGTTCAGATATATTCCAAAGGAAAAGAAAACAAGGCAGATGACGATCAAGACTGCCAAGCCATAGGTAGTGGAGAAGAGTTCGATGGTCTTTTCCATGTCTTTTGAAGCGAGGTAATAAATCCAACCGATTGCTTCAATTGCAAGAATTAATGACGCTGCTAAAAGGCTTAGTATTGCTATGATTGAAGAGCTTTTCCTTATGGCGAACAGCCCTGCTATCACTCCAAAGATTGCACATATGCCCAACAATATGGCAAACCAATTTTGCTGAATAAAATCGTTCATCTTCGGCAAGATCTCAAATCTTTTCACCAAAAAATCCACAAGGTAATAGACCACACCTGCGGCTGCAAAGAAACCCACCAAGAACACAAAGACCTTGAAGAGCACATAAATTGCTATTGCACAGGCAATTCCAATGAGAAAGAATGCAACATATTGTGCGATCTGAGAGCTGTTTACCCAGTTTCTGAAAGCTTCAAACCGATCATAGATGATGGGATAGACTACGAAGCTACCAAGCAGAAAACCGAAAAGGGTAACGGCAATTCTCTCAACAACTTTCGCTGCAAAGATCAAAAACACACAGATCGGTATCACGATGTACCAACTGTCTAACAAGAGCCACAAATGTTGATTTGCATTGTTGACTAGTTCTTCAAAGGACAACAAGTCAATTCACCCCCGCAATGCTATAATATCACTTGTCGATGAATGAAAAACCAGGAGGTCTTAGATATGCGCATTTCAACTAATGTTTCTTCCATGCCTACTTCAAAAACCCTTGAGGTTAACGCACTTGCTCAAGAGCTGAAGAAAAAAGGTGTGAACGTGGTAAATCTCACAGCAGGTGAACCAGATTTCCCAACTCCTCAGCCTATTGTGGAAGCAGCGATCGAGGCGCTGAAGATGGGACTAACAAAGTACACCGATTCTTCTGGAATACCTGAGCTTCGCAAAGCCATAGCAAATCATGTAACTGAGAGATTCGGTGTGAGTTGCACATCAGAGCAGGTGGTAGTTTGCAACGGCGGTAAACAGGCTATCTTCAACGCGCTCGCGACGGTTGTAAATCAGTCAGATGAAGTGATTTTAATCGATCCATGCTGGGTGAGTTATGAACCAATGGTCCTGTTGCTGGGCGGCAAAGCGGTGCACGTGCAAACGAACTTCGAAGATGGTTTTGTACCCAAGCTCGATGAGATCGAAAAGGCTGTTAGCAGACAAACAAAGGCGATAATCATCAACAGTCCGAACAACCCGACAGGAGCTGTTTACGACGAAAAGACTCTTCTTGGAGTTTACGAGATAGCGAAAAAACACGATCTTTTGATCATAAGTGATGAAGTCTATGAGCCGTTGGTTTACGATCAAAAACACCTTTCTTTGTTTACAATAAGCAAAGGCGATAGAACTGTTTTGGTCAATGCCTTCTCCAAATCCCATTCGATGACCGGTTGGAGAATAGGTTATCTTGTCGCACCAACACAGATCGCAAAGGCGGCAGCAAAGGTACAAGCCCACCTGACTTCGAATATAAACAGTATAACTCAGTATGCTGCTTTGAAAGCCTTTGAAGTTGATACTTCTTACATGAAAATGCGCTTCAAAGAACGAAGAGATTTGGTATGTTCATTGCTTTCTGAACTTGGTTTGAAATATCACAAGCCACAGGGTGCTTTCTACGTATTAGTTGATGTCAGAGAGTTCGACGAGGATGATGTGAATTTCTGCATGAATCTTTTGAACAAAGAACATGTTGCATTGGTGCCTGGTTCTGCCTTCAACGCCCCAGGTTATGTGAGATTGTCTTTCGCGACCAGCGAAGATCTTCTAAAGGAAGGCATCAAAAGGATAGGAAACTTCGTGAGAAGGTGACTTTGAGATGATCAAAGATTTTTTGAAAAAATACTGGTATCACTATGTGATCGGAATCTTGGTTTTGGTTCTGGTCGATCTGTCGCAGCTTTTCATTCCGAGGTTGATAGGTCGCGTAGTAGATCAGTTGAAAGAGCCTAAACCAGATCAGAGTATGATCTCTTTGATGATATCTTGGATAATGGGCATCGCATTGGGTATGGCAATCTTGAGATTTTTCTGGAGATATTTTATCATAGGTGCTTCGAGAAGATTCGAGTACATCTCGAGAAACTTTCTGTTTGAAAAACTGTTATCTCTCACGCCAGGTTATTTCGATCAAAATCGCAGTGGAGATCTTATGGCAAAACTCACCAACGACCTACAGGCTGTGAGGATGGCATTAGCACAGGGTGTGGTGATGTCCGTCGATGCAACCTTTATGGCAGTGATGACTTTGATCTTCATGGGAAGAACGGTGAATTGGCGTCTCACATGGTTATCCTCTATTCCCCTACCAGGCTTGGCCTTCATAGCACTTTTCTTTGGCAGAATGATACACAGAAGGTTTACGGAGGTTCAGAGAGAATATTCATCACTCAGCGAACTTACGGAAGAGACTATCTCAGGCGTCAGGATCATCAAGAGTTTTTCAGCCAACGATCGAATTCATCAGATTTTCAACGACAGATCCATGAGAAATTACGAGAGCGCAATGTCTCTTGCAAAAGTCTCTTCACTCTTCTTCCCGTTGATGACCTTTTTTGCAGCTCTGTCACAAGTTCTCGCTTTGAGTTTTGGCGGTGGGATGGTTATAAACGGTTCTGTGACGCTTGGGGAGTTCGTTGCCTTCAATTCTTACTTGGGCATGCTCACATGGCCCATGATGGCACTTGGTTGGGTTTTGAACATGATTCAGCGTGGTCGCGCTTCTTATGAACGGTTGATGGAGATAGTCAAGCAGAAGCCTCAAGTCGATGAACCAGAAATGCCTGTGAAGATAGACACGCTTGAAAAGGTTGAGTTCAGAAATCTCACATACCGTTACCCAGGAACAAGCAGAGATGTGCTCAAAGAGATTAACCTTTCCTTCAGAAAAGGTGATATGATTGGCATAGTAGGTACCGTTGGGAGTGGAAAATCCACCTTGGTGAGAATTCTTGCGAAACTCTATCCAGTTGAAAGGGGAAAAGTCTTCATCAACGGTGTTGACATCAACGATATATCATCGGCAAATATTAGAAACTTGATCGCTTTTGTACCTCAAGAGTCTTTTCTTTTCTCTGATCAGATAAAGAGAAATATCGCCTTTGCACAGCAGAGTATCGACTTTGAGAAAGCAGTTCACTACGCCAAACTCGCTTCCGTCCACAATGAGATAGAAAAATTTCCAGAAGGCTATGACACGGTCGTTGGTGAAAGAGGTGTCATGCTTTCTGGCGGACAGAAACAGAGAGTGACTATAGCGAGAGCGCTTTACACAGAAAGAGAACTCTTAATCTTCGATGACTGTCTTTCTGCGGTTGATCCAGAGACAGAAGAAAAGATCATAAGTGCCTTGAGAGAGAATTACAGAGAGAAGACGATGATCGTCATAACTCATAGACTCAAGGTGCTCAGAGATGCAGATCTTATTGTGGTTTTAGACGATGGCAGAATTGTTGAAATCGGAACTCACGAAGAACTGATGGCAAACGAGCAAATGTATTCACGAATGTACAGAAAACAGATGATTGAGGAGGAACTTGAGTGTGAATAAACTGGTTTTGGCGATACTGTTGATTTCTTCGTCGCTTCTTGCTGTGGGTTACTATTTCGAACAGTCTCACCTAATCATAACAGGAGTAGAATCTTATGACTCACTGAAGATAACGATCGATCAGATCACCTTTGAGGTGGACGCCAAGAACATCAGAATACCGTGGCAAAAAGGAACAGAAGCGACTGTAAAACTTACACCAGTGAAGAATGGCAAAGAGCAGACTCCAATTGAACTGAAGATCAACGCGACGAAAGATCAAGCTCCGAAACTATCATTGAGTGTTCCAACCTATCTGCCCGCAGATAGAACAGTTCTTCCTTTTTCTCTGATAGATGACTGGGATGATCTCTCGACGCTGAAGGTGAGAGCTTATGTGGATGGAAAGCGTACTGATGTTTTGGAGAACAGATCGATTGTGATAGACACTTTCTTGTTGCACTCGGGTGAACACAGACTCAGGATTGTTTGCAGAGATAGCAGTTCAAATGTAGTTGATAAAACCTACCGATTCACTGTCGTTCCACAGATACCACAATCACCGAACATCCAATCAGGCAAAATACTTTCTGATCGCACGCATCGTATTTACTACATGGAGAACAGTGAGATGAAACAAAAGGACCTAAAGAACAACCAATTAGACACAGATTTCTCATTTGTTTGCGATTTGGATGGAGCTGGTAATGAAAGTCTTCCGGTTCTACACTACTCGATGAGAACTGCTGAAAGAATCTCGGCAGGAAATCTCATAACCTTCAGCAGCGGTGTCCTTCAACCTGGTGAGTACAATGTCTTTGGTAGAGTGGTCATTCCATCGTCTGAGATGGTCTTGCTGAAACAGAACACCACATTGAAGATACCCCAAGGTTGCGAATTGATAGTCAAAGGCACGCTAATAGCCGAAAGCGGTTCAAAGATAGTTGGTTACGGTAAACTGACAATAGCTGACGAAGGAAGAGTTGCATTCATTGGAGCAAAAATCGAGACGAATGTGGCGATTGCAGGAGCTTGTATGGTGTGGATTTCGAACACCGATCTTTCAAAGGCGACTGTCACAATTACCAGAGCGGTGGCGATATCTCTGAAAGATGTACGAGCGCAGATGATCGAACTGACAAATGTGGCAAGACTTTGGATCAACTCATCTGATATCGGAAAACTCCTGATCAGAAATACTTCACAGTTTGTGGTGAAAGACTCAAAGTTGAATCAACTGAACGTTTCAAGCCTTTCAAAAGGTAGGCTTTATTCAACCTCACTCTACTCACAAGATCTTCCACTCATCGTCAGCAATCTTTCGGTTGTCGAACTCATCGACAGTTGGATCTCTGGAAGCAAATGTGTCCAAGTTCAAGACTACTCGATATTGAGAGCTCGCAGTACTGAATTCACTGGTGATGTTGCAGTCACCATCTCCGGTTATTCTGTTTTCAACAGTTTTGCAAATAAGATCACTTCCACTACGGCGATGTACGTGAAAGATTCAAGAGTTAGACTTTCCAAGACAGAGTTCCGAGGAGAGGTAGTCAAGGTTGGAAGATCAGAGATCCTCAGCATGTGATTTCGACGAGAATCTTTTGAAAGCGATAAAGCTACCCGATGCGGGCAGAGCATACCGCCCAACTCATGCAACGACGCTTTTAGCTTGGTATGCCAAGCCCACTAAATCTCAGAAAATGCTTGTCGAACTTGGTGCTGCAACAGGTGCCATCTCAGCTTATCTTGCTCTGAACTACAAATGCAGAGTAGTAGCCATCGAAAAAGACAAGTTCCTTGCCAGTTTGGCACAAAGAACAGTTGAAATGAACGACTTGCAGGAGAAAGTGATTGTCTATAATCTTTCTTGTTCAGAAGTAGCAAATGTTTTCAAGGCAGAATCTTTCGACATGGTCATCGCAAATCCGCCTCATCACTTGACGAGCATACACAGTCCAGAACCTGTGAGACGGGGCACAAGAAGTTGTGATTTTCAAACCGCAAGAGAGTTTGTGGATGCAACAGAATATTTGCTTAGAAACAAAGGCACGTTTGTCTATATACTACCGCCAACTCACATAGTTTTTTGGCTGAGCGAGTTTCTCGAGAAAAAACTTCAACCGAAAAGACTGCTGCCAATATACGGAAATCCACAGAAGAATGCGCAATTTCTTCTACTCAAGGGAATAAAAAACGGGGGCATCGAATTACTCGTCGAGCCCCCAATCGTTCTCAAAAGAGTTTGAGTTCCTTTATACCGCTTTCGACGATCTTTTTTGTATCCCTGGCTATCACAAGTTCTTCGTCGGTGGGAACTATCAAAACCGCAACTTTTGAATCTGGCGTACTGATAACTCTCTCTACGCCTTTGACATCGTTCAATGTCTTGTCTATCTTCACTCCTAAGAATCCAAGGTAGGCACAAACTTTCTCGCGTATATATGGTGAATTCTCTCCCACACCGGCTGTGAAAACTATGGCATCTACACCATTCATTGCCGCTGCGTAGGCACCTATGTACTTCGCTATTCTGTAAATATAGATGTCTAAAGCCATTTGTGCGGTTTCGTTACCGGCCTGGGCTGCATCCTCGATATCCCTCATATCAGAACTCAGCCCTGACAAGCCAAGCATTCCACTCTTCTTGTTCAAAAGATCGTAGACCTTATCTACCGACATGCCAAGGTTTTGCTGCATATAGATCACAATTGCTGGATCTATGTCTCCAGATCTCGTTCCCATTACCAGCCCTTCGAGCGGTGTAAAACCCATTGAAGTGTCAACAGATCTGCCATGTCTGATCGCCGCTATCGACGCGCCATTACCCAAATGGCAGGTGATCACTTTGAAGTCGTAGTAATCTCTTCCGAGTATCTCAGCAGCTCTTCTGGAAACGTATCTGTGGCTCGTACCATGGAAACCGTATCTTCTTATTCTGTATTTTTCGTAGAATTCATAAGGTATTGGGTATAGAAAAGCCTTCTTGGGCATTGATTGGTGAAAGGCTGTATCGAAAACTCCAACGTTGGGGGTATTGGGTAAGAGTTTTTGAATGGCACGAATTCCCATGATATTCGGCGGATTGTGCAATGGTGCAAGATGAACGTTCTCCTCTAAAACCTTCATGACTTCATCGTCGATCAGGACAGAACTCGCAAAACGTTCAGCGCCGTGCACGACCCTATGACCAACGGCAGATATCTCTGAGAGATCCTTTATCACACCAATTTCAGGGTCGAGCAAAACTTCCAATATCAACTTCAAAGCCTCTTCATGGTCTTTCATGGGTTTTTCGATCACGTGTTTATCCGCATTGACCCGATGAACAAGCCTGCTACCCTCAATGCCGACTCTCTCGGCAAGACCTTTGCAGAGCACTTTTTCATCTTGCATATCGATGAACTGATATTTCACCGATGAGCTTCCGCAGTTCACAACGAGTATCTTCACGAAACTCCCTCCTCAAAGTTTATTATAATGTCCCGTGGGCAATTTCACCACAGAACCACTCAGTTCGTACTCTGTCAATTTCGAAAGAACTTCTGAGAGATCCACCTTCAACCTTTCAGCAATCTCCTCAGCCAAAAGAGGACCATCTGTGAAAACCTTCAGAAACTCGTCTTCTGGCTGACTTTTTCGAAGATTTACGCCGTAGTACTCCAATATCTGAGAAGAATCCGTCAAAGGAATTGCCCCCATTTTCAAAAGCCAGTTACAACCTTCACTCATGATTCTGTCTATATCTCCTGGAACTGCAAAAACATCTCTGCCAATCTCAGCAGCCATCCTTGCTGTAATCAAAGCACCGCTGTCGATGGGGGCTTCAGTGACTATCGTTGCTCTACAAATACCTGCGATAATTCTGTTCCTCGCGGGGAAGTTTTGCTTTGCAGCCTTTGTACCAAGTGGGTATTCACTGACCACACAACCCTTTTTCAGTATCTCTTGGTAGATGAGTCTGTTGGAAGACGGATAACACACATCTACACCAGTACCAAGTACTGCGATGGTCTTCCCATCGTTTTCAAGAACTGCTCGATGTGCCTCACTGTCTACACCCAAAGCCATTCCACTCACGACGACAAGGCCTGCTTTCGCAAGGTCAGTTACAATTCTTTTTGTTACAACCTTTCCATAACTTGTTGCCCTTCTAGTTCCGACGACAGCCACACAGTTTTCGTTTAGAAGATTAATATCACCTAAGCAAAAAAGAACAGCAGGCGGAGCAACAGAGTTTCTCAACAACTTTGGATAATTCTCATCCCAGAAAGTGATAAGCTTTACACCAAGCTGTTCAACTTTCTTTTTCTGCTCTTCAACAAACTTCTCATCATAACGTGCTTTGAAGCGCTCGTTGAACT
The DNA here is from genome assembly GCA_037478695.1 of Pseudothermotoga sp. Taxonomy (GTDB): domain Bacteria; phylum Thermotogota; class Thermotogae; order Thermotogales; family DSM-5069; genus Pseudothermotoga_B. Next base: position 5 of record JBBFME010000018.1, on the reverse strand, counting down.
CCATG
>JBBFME010000017.1:0-24122 GCA_037478695.1 Pseudothermotoga sp. | reverse complement strand
ATCTTCGCAAGTATGTCATTCGCATCGATTATGATGTAGTCAACATCATCAATCTTGATTTCCGTACCGGCATACTTTGAAAAGATCACTTTGTCTCCTGCCTTTACATCGATGTTCTCAACTTTTTCCCCTACAGCGATGACTTCTGCCTTCATGGGTTTTTCTTTCGCTGAATCTGGCAGTACTATTCCTCCTTCGGTCCTCTTCTCTTCCTTCAAGGGTTTGATCAAAAGTCTCTCACCAAGCGGTGTTACTTTCATACACAAACCTCCTTTCGATCTCCAATATTATCACTCTAAGTTATCGAGTGCTAATTATAGGATACACTACTCTTCTGAAGTAATCAAGTGTCATTTTTCCTAATTATCTGTGAATAAGAGTGAGAAATAGAGATTATTACCGTTTAACCACCCATTTAAAGGATTTTTCTCTGCGAATCGTACCATTTTGTCCTCATACACTCAGAGGCAATTGTATCCTGTGAAGCATGGTAGAATCTTCTTGAAAAAAGGGGTGAGTCTGTGAACAAGGCTCTTATTCTGAAGGAGTACGTCCTTGCGACCGTTGGTGTTATCATAACGGCTGTTGGGTTGGTCGCCTTCCTGATACCCAACAATATAGCAGCAGGTGGGGCAAGTGGTCTTGCTATGGTGTTGAACGGTCTGCTAAAACTTCCAGTAGGTGTTTGGATGTACATAATCAACGGTGCACTGTTCCTGATAGCCTTTATCACCATAGGCTTTGATTTCAGCGCAAAAACCATATACTGCACCTTTCTTATAACTTTTTGCGTCGATCTTTTTGATAGATTCATCAAGATACCAAAGTACATAGCAGGTGACATGATGCTTGCTGTCTTTTTTGGAGATGTTCTAACGGCTATCGGAATGGCAATCACTTTCACCCAAAATGCTTCGACAGGCGGAACTGATATCATCGCTCGTATCTTCAATAGATACTTTGCTTCTTCAATGGGCACAACTTTATTGCTGATTGATTTTGTCATAGGTTTGTTCGCGGGGTTCACTTTTGGAGCAAAGACCGGTATGTACGCAATTCTTGCCATAGTGATCAACGGTATGACCATAGATTTTGTGATGAAAGGTATTGAAACTTCAACCCAAGTAATCGTGATTTCAAAAAAGAACGACCAAATAGCCGATTTTGTTCTCTATCAACTGAAGAGAGGAGCTACCTATTTGAACGCACAAGGTGCTTATACCAAACAAGACAAGAAAATGCTACTCATAGTTTTGAGAAGGAGAGAACTCGGAGAGTTAATTTCTTTCATAAAAAAGACAGATAAGAGCGCTTTTATAATAGTCAGTGAGGCACGCTATACATTTGGAGAGGGTTTTCAGAACATCAAGAATGCATTTTGAACCCTCATATGTGGATAGACATGAAATCGAAAACTATTGGTACAAATGACGTGCAGCACATTATGCGATCAGAGGTGATATTTTGAGAGCTATTTCGAATATCTTTTTCTTCGCAGGATCGGCAGTTTTGCTCTTTGCAATCCTGAGTTTTGAGCTAGGCTTGAGGGCAATGAAAAACGAAGAAAAGGAGAAGATGAAAGGACATAACAGAAGGGGCTGGAAAGCCCTGCTGATCTGTGGTATAGCTTATGCTTTGTCCTTTATGATTGCTTTGTTTGTTTGATATCAAGAAATACCTTAGGCAAGATCAACGATCCGGCAACTATTATTGCGTAGTAAGTGATTAGCCTCCAAGTGATCACAGTCGCCACAACAACGTTTTTTGAAAACATATTTCTGAACATCATGTAGAAAGCACCTTCAACACCACCTGATGAACCTGGTGTCGGCAGAAAATAGACAACCATTGTCATTACTAATATTGCACACAAGAACTCGAAGTAATTAGATCTGTTACCAAAAGCCGTCATCAGTACATAAGGAATGCTCATGGTGATAAAGATTTCTGACGCTGTGAGGATTATATTCAACAACAAGAGAAGCTTGGAACGATCCCACAAGCTCTTCAAAAGAGCAAAGTAATTGCTCAAAGAGTCCACAGTTTTCTTGAGGACCACTTCTGTATTCCTTTTGGTAATTCGGGACAGTATCTTTGTGAGAAACTTCGAAGTGAAGATCTTGTAAGTAAAAGTTTTGGAGAATATCAACAACAAGAAGAACAAATACGCACTGCAGGTCAAAACCAGTCCCGTGTAGACGAGGAATGCCGAACCTGCATCTGATATGATTTTCTTACCAACAAAGACCAGCAAAATGAAAGAACTGCTGATCATCATAGACAGTGATGTGATGAATTTGACTCCAACAGCCATCGAAGAACGCTCTATTGGAATACCATTCTTCACTAAGTGATAGATCTGGAAAGGTTGTCCTCCTGCCGAAAAAGGCGTGATGGCGCTGGTGTAAAGACCCAATATCGTGTTTTGAAGACACAATCGATAACTAATCTTCTCGCTATTCTGTGACAAAAGAAGTTTTGTCCTGAGGGCATCTATTAATACAAAAACGATGTAACTGCAGCAAGCTAATAAGAAAATCTCAATCTTCATAGATTTCAGTGCTGCAGTGAGTGTTTCTCTTGCACCTAAAAGAGATATCAATCCGGTCATACCAAGACTTAGAATGATGCCTATCAAAATCTTCGTTCGCACAGCTATCACCTTTTGCCATATTACTTTATCACGATCTTCTGTTTTTTAGAAGTTCGTGATAAAATCAAGCTGAATCGTTTTGGTGGAGGATGATCTCGTGAACATGAGACGCGACCTTGGTATAGATCTTGGGACGGCAAATACACTCGTGTACGCAAGGGGAAAAGGAATCATCATAAATGAACCTTCTGTGGTTGCCATCAACGCAGACACCGGAGAAGTTCTAAAAGTTGGAATGGAAGCGAAGATGATGCTTGGAAAAACTCCCGCATCGATAATAGCACTGCGCCCATTGAGAGATGGAGTTATAGCCGATTACGATGTAGCACTTTCAATGCTCAAATACTTCATTGGAAAGACCAAGCCGACGATCTCTTTTCTCAAACCAAGAGTTGTGATAGGCGTACCCATAGGAATAACAGATGTGGAAAGGCGTGCCATATTGGAAGCTGGACTCGAAGCAGGCGCCTCGAGGGTCTTCTTGATAGAAGAACCTATGGCGAGTGCGATAGGAATAGACCTCGATGTCGAAGAGCCAAATGGAAATATGATCGTCGATATAGGTGGAGGAACAACAGAGGTTGCCGTCATATCGCTCGGCAGTATTGTCGTATGGGATTCAATAAGAATCGCCGGTGATGAAATGGATGAAGCAATCGTTCAATATGTTAGGGAAACTTACAGAATAGCAATCGGCGAAAGAACTGGTGAAAAGATAAAGATAGAAATAGGAAATGTCTACAAGGCTGAAGAATATGATGCACTTGAAACAACTGTAACTGGCATTGATCTCTCTACAGGTCTACCGAGAAGAACTGTATTGAAAGGAGCCGAGATTCGCGAAGCATTAGCAGTGCCTGTAGCTGCCATAATAGATAGCATAAAATCCACCTTAGAACGAACACCACCAGAGCTCGCGACAGATATTGTTGAACGCGGCATAGTCGCAACAGGTGGAGGATCGTTGTTGCGAGGCATAGATAGGCTGATTGAAAAAGAAACAGGAATTAAGGTTGTTAAAGCAGAAGATCCTCTGACATGTGTTGCAAAAGGTGCCGGAAAAGTTCTCGATAAAGTAGAAATATTGAAAAAACTTCAGCAGGTGGACTGAATGCCTGTCAGGCAAGTTAATCAAATGGTTGCGCTCTTGTTTGTTTTTGCACTCGTTTTTGTAATAGATGTGGTTTCATCACAGTTCATAGGTACGAGTTTGCATAACCTTCTGCATCCTCTTTCAGTTATCCCACTCAAGAGCAGAGTATTTGCAATGCATGTTATAGAAGGTATTAAAATCTCTCTAAATCAGAATAGTTCAGAAAGATCTCATCAACCATTGCAACTTCCCTTGGGAGATCTTGTTGTTCTCGGTCTTAGGGGAGAATACATTGTAGCGGCTGGAGAGTCAAAACCAGGTGATGTGGCAGTCGACCCCGAGAACAGACGCTTGATTGGAATCGTCAGAAATTCGGATAATCACGTGACATGGATAGAATCGATCTTCTCTTCACAGGTGATTGTGCAAGTCACACTTGAATCATCCACTACTAAAACCGATGGGGAACTCTTTTCTGGAAACAAAATTAGAGTCTACGAGAATATCGACGTAACGGGATTTGATGTTGAAGTGTCAGACATCTTTCCCTGCGGTACTCTTTTGAAGAGTCTTGGGTATGCGAAGATTGGCAGAGTTATCGACAGAGAAGGAATTTACTACGTAGTCGACAACAATTTCACCGTTCCTTCTCGCCTTCTGATTTTTCCGGGGTACTGATTATCTTTTGCATCAAATCCGATAAAATCTTTGCATCTTCTTCGTCGTAGACACTCTTTTCTTCAAGTTTCTTGAGAACTTCAAATGGGTCTTCTTGAGAGCTCAAAGTTATTGTTTGCTTTGGCTTTTCCTTAGAAAGTATCTCTTGAACTATCGAGTCAAGCTGAGCTTCCATTTCTCGCAGTTTCTCATCGTCTTCAACGATATTAGTAGCATTCTCTTTGACAGATATCTCCTCGATGAGCTTCTCAACCTCGCCTATGCTGTTTTCAACCTTTGCTTCAAGTGTTTCAGCGGTAGGTTGCCCAACAGTTGGTACCGCTGCACCTTTCATATGTCGCTTCCTCACAAGATAAACAACAAGAAAAGTCAACGAAAAGCTGAGGCTAAAGACACCGAGTACAAAGAGCAAAGGTACCTTTTTCTCCTTAGATGATTCTTGTGTGGTCGTAGTTGGTGTTGTCTGAGAAATCCTAGACCTTATCCAAACCATCCATTCCTCAGTTGGTTGATTTCCTTGACGAATCAAATCCAATACCTTCGCCGCGATTGGATTATCCTTTTCATACTGTTCAAGATACGTCTTTGCTTTCTGAAGATCGCCAATTGCGAACGCACAGATGCCCATTTTCAATTTCAACAGATTATCGTAGGACTCCAAAGATGGTTCTATTTGAATTGCCGTTTCAAACCACTGCAAAGCTTGCTCGTAATTCCCAGAAGCATAGGCATTCAGAGCAGAGGTGTAATACTCGTTAACCCCGTAGGTCAAGACTACAAGCAAAATTGTCAAAAGTCCAACCAAAAACCTTCTCTTATTGAGGCAGTTCATAGACCTCTATCCTCCTGTCTACAAGTGCGTAGACCTCCTTTGCAGCTGGCAAAATTTTTCTGACCGTGCCGTTGAACTTGTGGATCTCTCCTTTTACATTCATAGTCTTCTGATCAAAGAACAGAACGGAAGAGTTTCCACAGACAAAAAGATATCTGTCTCCCGAGCCTATGAAGATGGGATCTATCCAACCTTCAGCAACAATGGACTGAGCTCTTGTAGATAGATCGTAGAAAACCACCGAGTAACTTCTCAGTCCCAAAACCAGGAGATTTTCCCTTCTGACAAAAGTTGTGAAATCGACTGACTTACCTTTGGCATTTATCTGTGAGGAGTTCAAAAGTTCTTTTAAGGAACCATCTGTGCTTGAAATTACATACACAGCTTCATTTGTGAGCAAATGTGGGTAATCACCGTCTACAAATTTCGCATATTCACCTGGCAGATCAGCCAATTTTTTCCACTGATTCTCCCACTTGTAGAATACTAATTCCTTCTCCTTTGCCACACCGAAGATTCCAATGTCACTGACCAACACATCTACAAAGTTGCTGAGCAAATTCACATTGTCAACTCGTGAAAACTTGTTGCCATCATACAAAAAAGCACTCTTACCACTGAAAAAACCAAGTTTACCAGAAACAACATGCGCATATCTGAATTCTCCTCTATACAAAAGCTTCGAGTTGATGTCGTACAATCCATCGTCACGTTGTACCAGAATTTTTGAGTTGACCTGAAAGATATCAATCACATTTTGTAGCTGCAGAGTTTTTGTCCTTTTCATGAACTGGGTAACTGTAAATGAATTTGGAACCTTAATCTGTAAGGGTTGTGGAGGCTTTTGTACGCTTTCTGACTCCCTCGCTCCAGAGAGTTTTTCAGGATATGTCTCAGCTTTGTATTGCGGAATCTTCTCAGGCTGATAAGCCAGAAAACCCTTTACCTTCTCCTGAAACTTTGAAGAGAGATAGCAATCAAAGAAAGATCCGTCCACTGTGAAAAACTCTACTCCCTCGATCTTCGCACTCTGCAACGTTACTACACCATCGCCTACTCCTGTAGCCAGTTCAGGGTAGAAATTCTCAATTGGTGTTCCTTTAACGTTTATCGACATAGGTGGTTTGTTCCCAACAACACACAAGTACTCTATATCCTGCCTGGGAGTGTTCAACAGACTAAGCAATTGAGAAGACACAGAGATTTCTCTGTAGATTGGACCAATCGATTCAAGATAGAAAAGTAGATGTGACTTCATCGAATCCACAATCGATCTGTCCAAACCGAAATTAGTTGCCACTATGTTGGAGGGTTTGTCAAAGAAAAGCGTCCCAAAATAAATTGGATTCACCACATTCGTCCCTTTGTTTGGTGTACTCACCAAGACGATTTTTCTCACATTTTTGATCTCTGGATGTCTCTCGACCGCCAAACGTGCTATCAGCCCACCAACACCATGAGCAAGAATGTCAAAATCAAGGCTTTTCAATCTCAAAAGCTCGGCCGCTAATTTCTCGGCTTCGTAAAGTAAGTAGCTGCTCAAAGTACTCGTACGTGAGAATTGCTTAAATCCATTCATGTATGACTTGGATTTCGTGCTAACTATCGGATATTCATAATACATAATCGTTCGATTGGGGAAAAGTTCATCCCAGAGATTGATTTCCTGCTTGAAAGTACTCGGCACAAAGCCAAGAAAATTCCTGTCCACATCTGGTACGAGCAAGAGGGCTGGCTCAACGCTTTTCGAGTTCTCCTTGATCAATTGCAGACCAAGTTTCTGTTTCTGTGGAACATCCGCTATTATCCCAATTGCAGAGGCATGAAAGGCTTCCACTTCGACATACGCTCCTGATTCATCCATGTCTATGTAAGCGCCACCAAAAGTTCTGTAAATAGGCTCTGCCAGATTGGGAATATAAGCCAGTTTCACATTGCCATACTCCTCACCGAGATAAAGATTTTTCGGAAGCCGATAACGAATCACCACAGGTTTCATCGCAAATTCCTCTATCTTGTCAATTGGAGAAACCTCGTAGACTTCAGATACGAAGACTGTTGAAAGCTGAGGATGTAAGTTTGAAGGTGATATTCTTTTTATCTCAAAACTCTTCTGTCTGTTGTACGCACCTTCTGGAACCGAGATCGTCAAAGCTTGTGCGACAACACTTGCAGCCTTTTCCGGAGTTGCAACAAAGGTTCTTTTGAAAACTTTCAAACCGAAAAAAACAACCAAAACAACAGCAACACCGGTTGCAGCTATGATCAAGAGCAACTTTTTCCTCAACACAGTTTTCAGAAGTTCCAATACCTTTTCCACTGCTCTCACTCTTTCAGTGGGCGAAAGTCCCCAAGAAACCCGTCAGCTTTTTCATCTGTAGTTCATCCAGCCTATTGATAACTCCCCTCAGTAAATTATCGGCAAATATCTGGGCTTTCTGCACACCCATGATACTCACCACCGTAGGTTTGCCGAGAATCTTGTCCCTTCCCACTGATTTGCCCGTTTGTTTTTCATCAGCTAAAAGATCTTTCAGATCATCCACAATCTGAAACCATATACCAAGCACAGTTCCCAGTTTCGATAGTCTATCAATTAGATCAAACCTTCCAGAAAGTATTGCTCCACAAGCCAAGCAGAAGGCAAAGAGTGCCCCCGTTTTTTTCGCGTACATCCTTAATACCTTACCAAGTTCTTCACTTCTGCCGGTATATTCTACGTCCAATGATTCACCTATCAAGACATCATAAGTTGCCCTTGAAAATACCTCGAACAAGACTGCTTTTTGCACAGGACTTACATTAGACAGACTGAGCACCTCAAATGCCTTCAACATCAAACCGTCTCCAGCGAGAATGGCAAAGTCGTTTCCATAAACCATGTGGCAAGAAGGTTTTCCTCGTCGAAGTGGCGAGTCGTCTATCTGCGGCAGATCGTCGTGAATCAAAGAAGCTGTGTGAAACAGTTCAACTGCGAGTGCTGGATGCCAAATCAAATCGACATTTACTGACATATCTTCACTGGAAAGTTTTATCAAAAGTGGTCTGAGTCGCTTACCACCCGACGAGAGACTGTAATTCATCGCCTTCTCAACCTTCGTTGAAGACTCTACAACCTTTGCCAATCTTTCGTTGAATTTCTCTAAGAATTCTTCATTCTTCATCCTCTTGTTCTTCCTTTGGCTCGTCTCTGAGCATCTGTCTGAACTTGTCAATGTCCAAATTTTCGATGAATTTCTTAAACTCTTCATCTGATGTCTCTTCTGGTATCTGCAAATCGATCGCGTGTTCGTCTACTATCTCGTTGCTCACGTAGATCGGTATACCCTTTTTCACAGCTAAAACAATAGAATCAGATGGTCTGGCATCTATTTCTATCAACGCGTGTTCATCTGAACCTTCTTCTTCTTCACCCTCAACATATGTCAAATCCCTTATCACCAATGTTGCGTGGTAGACATTATCTTTCACGGAATGAATGATAGCCTTCTCGAGACGAGCGTCGAGGGCTTCCAAGATATTGACAATCAAATCGTGTGTAAGTGGTCTTGGAAATCCAAGCCCTTCAAGACTTATTGCCAAGGCGTTTGCCTCGCAAGCCCCAATCCATATGGGTACCACCTTGTTTGTGCCCTCGATACCGAGGATGACCACAGGAGAGTTGTGTACCTTATCAAGTACTAATGCCTTGATCCAAGCCCTTCTCATTTCAGATCACCTCCGCTGGCTTTGAGCCGCTCTACCCCAAGACGCACGGTCTCTTCTACCTTTCTGGTTAGTTCCTCTTCATTGGAGAAGTTCGACGGATCGATCGGTGGGTGAATAATCATCGACACAGGCCCTGGGTTCAGAAAGAGGCTGCGCTTGGGTACCAAGAATATTGTACCCCAAATTGAAACAGGTAGAACTTTTACACCAAGTTTTCTTGCCACCTTGAAAATAGCTGTCTTGAACTCACCGACTGTACCATCTACAGAACGAGTTCCCTCGGGAAAGATCAGTAGAGAATTTCCGCTCGACAGAGTTCTCATGATTTTCTTGATCACCTGCGCACCTTCTACAGGATTCTTCCTATCCAAGAAAAAACCCCCCATGTACTTGACAAACCAATTCACACCAGGAACCTTGGATAACTCCTTCTTGGCGACCATAGGCATCGGTCCTATGTACCCAAGAATCAAAGGTATATCCATCAAACTCTGATGATTTGCAACCACAAGGCAGTTGTTCTGTATATTTTCCACACCCCAAACAGTTGTCGGAGAAAACATCCACCTGAAAGCATTCCTGCCAAAGATCTTTATCTGTTTATCCACGAACTTTCTGGCTTTTTCTCTGCTGCTGAAAAGTCTTATCATAAGCCCTATGAGTAAAACAATCGTACCGTAGACCAGAATGTACAAAACGGCTGCCACGAGAAAATACACCGTCACGAAGAACCTTTTCACAATATCACCACCAGTTCAGATTATCCTCACCCTTTCGAAAGTATTCCTCAGAAGATCAACCAACAGGATTTCACCAACCAATGAGTCTTTCATACCACAGATGAGTTTGATCACCTCGGTCGCCTGTACACTCGCCATCAAAACGACTAAAGGTGGAAAAACCTGCCTGATTTTGTGATCCTTCACTCCTCTGAACAAATCTCTCAGAGCCGGGTTTTTTCCATAAACGATCGTCGTAGCTTGGCCGGTATACCCCTCGACACCAGCGTGCACAAGTGGAGTCGACTTCCTCTGGCACAGCTCATCGAGTACGAACTTCGACTTAAAATTATCAAGGCAGTCTACAACAACATCGACATCAGGCAAAGTAAAGCTATCATCTATAGTACCTTCAATCGCCAGAAAGTCACAAGATGGATTTATTCTTTTCAGTTTAACCAACGCCTCTTCTACCTTTTTCTTTCCAAGACTATCTCGATCGTACAAGATCTGTCTGTTCAAATCTGGCTCATCGACAAAAGCACTGTCTGCAAAATAGAGACTACCAATCCCTGTCCTGGTAAGCAGCGACAAAACAGTGCAACCAAGTCCACCTGCGCCAGCGACAAAAACCTTTGCTTTGTGGAGTTTTTCCATACACTCGCCGAGTAATTCGCTGTGCCTTTGAAACATCTCATCCACCACTTACCGGTACAAAGACCACCAGTTCGCCCTCTCTCAACGAATTAACATCAACATCTAAGATGTTGATTCCGTTGTTCAGAGCGACAACCCAACTTTTGAGAAGCTTACCATCCTTTTCTGCAACTAAATAGACGCTCTCTTCCTTCTCGTCAACTATTAGTTCTACGCGCTTCTTTAGACTCTGCGAGATGGATTGAAAGATCTTTTGCAGATTACTTTCCTGCACCTCTATTTCCTTTATTCCAACCAATGTGTCTGCGATATTTCCAAACCTGATCTTCACATTCTCACCTCAATTTCTATTATACTTTTCAATGGGTGATCTTCATAAGAATAGCAGTTGTAGGTGGAACTTTTTGGGACGTCTATATATACGGTGAACAACCACACAGTTCAGAGATACTTGAAATGTGTGGAGGTGCCGGGCTGAACGTAGCCTATGGACTGAAAAAAATGGGTTTTGAAGTTCAGTTCTTTTCGAACATCGGCACAGATTACAGAGCTGAATTGATCCTCCAAAAACTGGAGAAACTGCAGTTCAATACCGAAGGCATCAGAAAAATTCAAGGTCGCACAGGTTACCACATAGCCTACAACGAAAGACCCATCGCCGTTGATAGAGGAGTCAACAGAACCGAGATAGAGATAGATGAAGAACAACTCGCACAGTTCGATTGTCTTTTTGTTAACACCGAGGTTCCTCCAAAGAGTGTCTACAAGCTCCTCGAGGTTTTCATAGACAAGATGGTATTTCTCGATATTGGTCCACTTGCGAACTTGGATTCAGAAAAACTCAAGCGCAACAATCTTCTGATAATCGGCAATGAAAGGGAAGCTCAGAGAATCAACTGTCACGTGGTTAAACTCGGACCAAAGGGCGCAAGGTGGGAAGATCTTTTTGTAGATGGCGATGGCATGGAGTATCTTTACAGAACTGGTTGTGGGGATGTCTTCGATGTAATTCTCATTTCACAACTGCTACACTCGAAAACTCGCTTAGAGGTGTTGAGAATGGCAGTGAATGAAGCGCAAAGACTTGCTAAATCAGTGAAAGGAGCTTTCAGCAAGATGGAGAAATTAGGTGATCAACTGTGAAGGCAGTATTCTACGATGGCAAAAAACTCAAACTGTTGGACGTAGAAAAACCACAGATCAAAGACAACTATGCACTGATCAAAGTTTTACTTGCCGGCATCTGCAACACAGATCTCGAAATTCTCAAAGGTTATATGAACTTCAGGGGAATCTTGGGCCATGAGTTCGTCGGCATAGTCGAGGAAGGTCCAAAAGACTTACTCGGCAAGAGAGTTGTAGGGGAAATAAATATCGCTTGTGAAAAATGTGATCTCTGTTTGCAAGGACTACATAAACACTGTAGAAATATCAAGGTGCTTGGCATAAGAGATTACGATGGTGTTTTTGCTGAATATGCACTGCTACCTGTGAAAAATCTTCACACAGTACCAGACGAGGTGGAAAACGAAAGAGCAGTTTTCGTTGAACCACTCGCTGCTGCCTTCAGAATACTCGAACAAGTTCAGATAGCAAATTCTCAAAGAGTGGCTATTTTGGGAGATGGTAAACTCGGTTTGCTCATCTCAAAGGCACTCAGTTTTTCAAAGATCAACCACTTACTGTTTGGAAAACATGTAGAAAAACTCTCACTCGCGCGAACTTGGACAAACACAGAACTGTCAGAGAATTCTAAAGGGTATGACCGATACTTTGATGTTGTCATCGATGCAACTGGAAGAAAATCCGGCATCGAACAAGCTCTTTTTCTCGTGAAACCCGAAGGAACTGTGGTTCTGAAATCAACGATCGCCGATGAAATGACCATAAATCTGAGCCAGGTAGCAGTCAACGAAATAAAGATAGTCGGCTCTCGATGTGGCCCTTTCCCCAAAGCGATATCGGCTCTAAGAGATGGTTTAGAAGTCCGTGATCTGATTGAATCAACTTATGATCTTTTTGAATACGATAAAGCCTTTGAAAAAGCAAAAAAGGGCTCGTTGAAAGTTGTCTTTAGGATCGATTAGCCCTACAGCCTTCGTCAACTATCTCGATGAACGATTCAGCTCAATTCCTCTTGTTTGTAAAGATAAGGGAGTGTCTTGAGTTGGTCTTTGGTGATAAAATAGTTTTGTGAAAAACTGAACTAAGGGGGTTCGGTATGAACCGCATTCCAAAACCAACCATTAGAAGGCTTGCCGTCTACTACAGATGTCTTGAAAGACTGAGTGAGCAAGGTGAAGAGAGCATTTCCTCTAAGAGACTTGCTCAGATGATGCACATAAAGGATTCACAAGTGCGCAAAGATCTTTCCTACTTTGGGACTTTTGGAAGACGTGGAATTGGTTATAACATACAGTATCTACTGAAGGAGATTCAGAGAATACTTGGAATCAACAAGAGATGGAAGGTTGTAATAATCGGTGCTGGTAACATAGGCCAAGCCATAGCGAGATTCAAACAGATAGAAAAGCACAACTTTGAGATCGTTGGAGTTTTCGACGTTGATGTTAAAAAGGTAGGAAAGAAGATAACCGATGTTTTAACCATTTCCAGTATGGACGATCTTGAAAAGTTTATCGCTCAAAATCACGCTGAAATCGCCGTCATAGCGACACCAGCAGAGGTTGCACAGCCTGTCGCAGAAAGATTGGAAAAATCAGGTATAAGGGGTATAATATGTTTTGCCCCAGTAACCTTAAGCTGTAATGTACCTGTTGAGTACGTGGACATAACGGTTTTCTTCAAGACCTTGGTCCATTCTGTTGTGTCACAGGAATACAATATATAGTACCCACTTGCAACTGTACACAATCTGTAGTATAATTCCCCCGGAAGGGGGTTTGATTTTTTATGTACTCAGATCTTATTCAAAGGTACAAAGAAGTCGCTCCGTCGGAAAACGCAATGAAAATACTCAAAGAGAGGTACTTCATCAAGGCACCAGATGGGCAGTTCTTGGAAAATTCGTGGCACGATGTTGCCCGTCGTGTGGCTCGGGTGATTGCAAGTGCTGAATTGCTGAACAATCCCAATTTCGAGAAATTTCCCGCCTCTCAAAAACTCGACTTCGTGAAATCTCTCGAAGAAGAATTCTTCGACTTACTGGCAAGTAGGATCTTCATTCCAAACAGTCCAACACTTTTCAATGCAGGGATGGGTGTCGATCGCAACATTCTCTACAAACCCATCGACCAAATGACCTTAGAGGACTACGAGAAAATAGTCAATTCGAGAAATCATCTTCACATGCTCTCTGCTTGTTTCGTTGTACCAGTCGAGGACAGCATAGATGGTATCTTCACCGCAGTCAAGGAATACGCCCTGATAACAAAAGCCGGAGGTGGGATCGGCAGCAATTTCAGTCAGCTCAGACCCAATGGGAGCTTCGTTGCTGGAACTCACGGCAAAGCTTCAGGACCAATAAGTTTCATGCATGTCTTCAACTCGGCTGTATCCGTGGTAGAACAAGGCTATCGCAGACGCGGTGCATTGATGGGAATATTGAATATCGATCATCCCGATGTACTTGAGTTCATCTCTGCAAAGAAGGGAAATGACGGTGAAAAGGTGCTGAGGTTTTTCAACATCTCAATTGGTATTCCAATGAGACGCGAGGAACTTTTGAGAATGTACGAAAGCAACGGCACCATCAAATTGACACATCCAAGATGGCAAGGCCAAAAAGAAGTCAAGGTCAGGGAAATTTTTGAGAAGATGGCACAAAACGCTTGGGAAACAGGCGATCCAGGAATGGTTTTCTTGGGAGAGATGAACAGATATTACGCTCTTTATCCAGAGAGGGAAATAATCTCAACAAATCCATGTGGAGAGATAGGTCTTGGGGCTTATGAAGCCTGCAACCTTGGCTCTATAGATTTGGCAAAATTCTGTGATGATTCAGGGCATTTTGATTGGGAAGCCCTCGCCAAAGTTGTGAGACTTTCGGTGAGATTTTTGGACAACGTGATAGATGTCAGTGTCTTTCCTATAGACAAGATCACCAAAGCCGTCAAAGATTCGAGAAGACTTGGACTCGGAATCATGGGATTTGCCGATCTTCTGTACAAAATGGAGATTGCATATGACTCACAACAAGCACGAAAACTCGCAAGAGACATAATGGCTTTCATGTCGCTCAACGCTCACGAAGAGTCTTCTAAGCTTGGAGAAGAGAAAGGTAATTTCCCATTGTACGAAAAGAGTAGGTATCGCACAGAGGAAAACTTCATACCATTTTCAATGGATGAAAGCCAATACGATCAAGAGCTAATTGAACACTTCAAAACATTGGCGAAAAAATACAAGAGAAATGTTGCAGTTCTTGCAATTGCACCCACAGGCTCGATCTCTAATATTGCCGATACTTCTTCTGGCCTTGAACCAAACTTCTTGCTCGCCTACGTGAGATATGTCAACAAACAGAGCACCAATGAGAGAGAGGCACTGCTCTACGTTAACGAGGTGCTCAAAAAGAAGATCCCTGCTGATCTACTCGAAAGAATAAAAGACAAACTCATCGAAGACGGAACCATGAAACACCTCGATGTAGATGAGAAACTCAAGAGGATCTTCGTCGTTTCACACGACATAAAGCCCATGGATCACCTCCTCATGCAAGAGGCATTCCAATCTTATGTCGACAACAATATCTCAAAAACCATAAATATGCCCAACACTGCTACACCTGAAGATGTTTTGGAAATTTATGTCGAAGCATTGAAACACAAAATAAGGGGACTGACAGTCTATCGAGATGGTTCACTACAAACACAAGTTCTGACATCGACAAAGTCAGCAAAGACAAAAGATGCACCCAAAATCAAATTCTTCATTCTCGATGAAAAACACAGACTCAGAGCAAAACCGAGGAAAGAAACCCTTCGAAGCGTTACAAGGAAATACAAAACTCCATCTGGCACAACTTACATCACAGTCTCCTTTGACGACACCGGCGAAGCCATAGAGATCTTTTTGTCAAACGGTACTGAAACTGCCGAGGCTATAGGAAGACTCTCTTCCACAGCACTGCGCGCAGGTGTCTCTGTTGATGAGATCATCGAGCAACTTGTCAAAGTCAAAGGAGAGTATGTGAAAAATGTTGGCTATGAGATCAAAAAGGCCATAGAGGACTTCACAGAACTGTGGACTCAAAAAGAGATCGTACAAGACGAGTTTTTCAAAATAGACGGAACGGCTAAGACACCTGAAGAAATAGAGAAATTCGTGGTTGCAAATGGACTCGAATGGAAACAAGGTTACTACGTAGATTTGGATGGAAACACGTACTGTCCATCTTGTCTCTCGAAGAACTCTTTGATAATGCAAGAAGGGTGTACAAGCTGTAAGGTGTGTGGTTGGTCAAGATGTAGCTGAGATTTTCTTGGTCTAACGAATCTAAAAGTCATTATCTTCTTTTATGGGGATGGGGGGTTTAGTCTGTTCATAAGCACTCAAAGTTTTCAAGCAATTCTGCGTTCACGTTTGCTACACTAAGACAGATAATGAATGAGAGATTCGAAGCCAAGAGTTGAGTGAAAAGGTCAGAAAACAAACAGGAACCATTCTCATCAATAATTTCGTAGACGTAGCACTACAATTTGGGAAAATATTCATCCACAATCGAATTCAGTTGTTCTTTAATCTTCCCAAACTCACAGTTCAAATCCAACGCACGAACGGCGATCTTATTACCGCTCATGCTGTAAGTAACGTTTGGTACGATCTCTTCATCGGTCTTTGCGTACAAAAGCAAGCCTGAAACTTCGTGGGGCTTATTTCGCAACTCGTACTCTTTGTTCTTTACATAGGCGAAGATCTGATAAAGGTTGTGCGAATGCAACTTTGGTTGGTTGTACCGGCTTATCGTGATTCTGCTGTAGTACTTGGCATCTATTATGAGAACTCTGTTTCCCTTTGAAAGCATTATATCGCTTTGCATACTTGGAAGAAAATCATCCACACCGTCGTCAAGCTGCCACTTGATCCAAGAAGAAGTGACATCTATTTCGGGAAACTCTTGTCGAAAGTATTCAAATACGAATCTCTCATAAAGCTTTGACATTTCTTGCTCGTCAAGAAAGTGCATAAGCTTCTTGCTACCACCAGCGCTTCCGTGAATTAGACCGTTAATAACCAAATAACATATCGAGATGAGCATCTTATAAGTTCGATTTCTTCTGTTGTAATTCACATTCCAGCTGAGATTTTTAACGTTCAACGGTTCAACATCGTGAAGCAATACCAAAACAGTTCTGAGTTCTTCTCTTCTTTTGCGACTTATCTCTGACTCAAAGAGCATCTGTAACGCTGTTTTCACTATACGATTCAGGTACGAGTTTGCTGAAAAAACGTCATAAGAACAAGACAGTTGATCTTTAACCATTGTCATCCTTTTGATTGATTCCGAAATGTCTACCTTGCCTCGCAGTACAAATGAATCGCTGTGCTCTGGTATATAGTCTCTGCTCAGCCCACGTCTTATTTGATTCAAAACACCTTTGGAAAGTATCGCTGCAAACAAGTCGGCCGCATCTTCAAACTCTTCAGTTTCGAAATCTCTGTAACCCTCTTCTCTGAGCACACTGTAAGCGTAGGCGAGCATGTAATAGATGTTCTTGATCGGTATCATCCAATGGCGCTCCTCAGTTCCTTGCTCCATTGCTGAACTTTCGAACGATCGTCGAACCAATATTCGTTGATGAGTGGTATCAGTTCATACTCAACGATTTGACTGAGGATTGTGCCATCGATCACTTCGCGACAGAAATAACTGTGTCCAATGCAAAATCCTTCACCGAGCAAATCATCCTCGGCGATAGTTCTATTCATCTCTTTGATGATCTCAATCAATCTGTCGAATTTGGGGTTTTTGTTCATGTATTTCTTTTTGAAACCATCTGACTCAAAGGCGGGTTTTATACTGTAAAAAGCAAAGCGCCTTCTTAGGGCATAATCAAGTAGAGCTAAACTTCTATCAGCTGTGTTCATGGTGCCTATAATGTACACGTTTGATGGAACACTGAACAGTTCGCCTGAGTAAAGTAGCGGTAGCTGAATCCCGCGTTTATCGTTTTCTATCAGCATGAACAATTCACCGAATATCTTGCTTATGTTTCCTCTGTTTATCTCATCGATTATGAAGAAATACTCATGGTCTCGATCTTCTTCCGCCTGCTTGCAGAATTTATAGAAAGGACCTTTCCTTATCTCAAAACCTCCATTGGTTGAAGGCCTGAACCCCTCTATGAAATCTTCATAGCTGTAGCTTTGGTGGAACTGAATCATCATGACACGTTCTTCATCTTTTGATTCCATAATCGAGTAAACTAAGCGTTTCGCAATGAAGGTTTTACCGACACCAGGAGGCCCTTGGAGTATGACGTTCTGCTTGCTCTTCAAAAGATTAACCAAGTCATCGTACTCTTTCTCACTCATGAAAACTTCTTCTAAGAATTTTTGCCTGTCGTACACTTTATCTTCATTGTCTCCCACTGATGTTGTACCTATAGTTATCTGTTCATCATCAGCAGTCGGCAGTGAGCCCCTACCAGGTGTCCAAGCCACATGAGACAACTCTTTGAAGTTTTTGACCTTACTCTTCCCACTTCTAAAGTATTCCTTTAGAGAGTCAACAATTTTTAGGTATTTATCCGCAGAAATCTTCTCACCTGACTTGATTCGAGGTAAGTTTTCTAAGAACTCGCTTGGTATTTCGCCAGAGTTGTAGATGTACTGTCTGCTGTAACTATCAAGAGGAACAAAACTATCTGGTGCTATCCAAAACAATGCACTTGTGACCTTTGAAGTACCATTATGTTTTATTTTCATAGTAATATCAAAATACTTTGAGAATCTAATCCTGTTCTCTTGTGTCGGCTCTTTGCTATACTTTAGAGCAGCGTCGAATAATTCCCATAAGTTGTCGATCTCTTGTTCGGCTCTCTCATAAATGAAATTGTAGAAGCTTATACCCAGAGGATTCAGATCAGGGACCCCATTAAAAACACGGGGAACTTTTGATCTTAAGTCGAATTCCCTCGCAATACCCTCTAAAGTACCTATTTTTCTTTCATTACTAATCCTTCTATTGAAAAGCGCAAACACCGTAAATGGATCAATATCCACTAATTTGCCTCGTTCTAATGTTGGCAGTTCAAAATTCATCCTTTCAAAAGCCCGCTTAATCTTCTCAATGAGTTCACCACGATTATTGCGGTACTCGAGCAATTTGTTTGCAAACTCTCTATAGAAATCCTCCCACTCGAAAAGATCTGAAGTTGGCATCTTCATCCCCCCACTAAACATGACCTTTACAACATATTCAGTTCAATTAATTATAACAACCCCGCGTTTATACCTTTATAAATAAGAAACCCCAAGGCAGACCTTGGGGTAGATTTGCTCAAAGATTTGTTTTCAAACTTTTTTCGCCTTCTCTTATGGGCATCGAACAATAACTGTTCTTGTAAAACTGAATCACAGCTATGCCGACGAGTACAGCCAAACCTATCAGTGCTATCTTAGGCAAAATCTTGTATTGGTTGTCAAATCCTTCCGGTGATGTCAAATTCTTGTATATGCCAAAGTATGCCCAAGCGATGGGAAGCGGAAAAACGGCATTCTTAATCTTGACCAAGACTATCCACGTGAGTGAGACTGCAACCACAAGAATCAACACGCCCCAGAACTCAGGAGAGATACCAAAGCCTTTCCATTGTATACTCACAAGCCAAAGAGCTATATTCGCAACCGTTGCTATGAAAAGCCAACCAGCATACAAACCAAAAGTTACCGGGAATAGGAATCTTCTTTGAGTCTGCAGCTTACCAATCTTCTGAACGATGAACACATCGGTCAAAAGCAGTCCAAAAATCGCTACTGTTGAAAGTCCTATCAGTTCAAAAGAGAACAAGATGATCCAAACAGCATTGAAAACGCAGGACAACCAAAACAGCTGACTGATTTCATCAATCATTTTGCCGTAATAGCTGTCTTCTGATTTTATAATCATAACCAAGATTGAGGAAATCAACAGAGTATAGATCACACTCCAGATACTGAATGTGAAGGGCGCTGGTGTTATCAATGTGGGATAAGAATCAGAAACATCCTTCTGTGAACGTCCGTTGATGAAGCCAAAGGCTCCCAACGCATTCACAACAAGTGTTAAAGCAAGTAAAATACCACTAACAAAAGCTTTCTTTTTTCTACTCATACTATGGCCTCCTCAGAACATTTATCCAGTTTTTCAGATCCTCTTTATTTAATTATACATCAATACGCAAAAAAGTTTGATTTTATAATTCCGCGGCTTCTCTGCTATGCAAAAAGCCATGATTTCAAAAGCTTTCAACGAGAACATAGGAATGGCCAAGACTGTGGATAGTCGTTCTACGACGAAAAACGTTACCCTTTTCACTTCAATTCTCCATAGATGATAGACGTGTATGTTTACTCAGGAGTACTTCTCAGCTTCTCTCTGAGGGGGTACACTATGCATTATCGCTTTTAGAACTAGTCGCACGATTTGAATCTATCTTTTTGAGTAAGCAAAGACCTACTATAGCGATTTCAATAACAGCACAAACATAGAGAATTATCGCTGTAAGCACTACTATTAACGGCCAACCCTTAGGTTCTATGTCTCCCGAGCAAGTCCTGTTAAGACAGCTATGCCTTGACCTACGAATAAAAGCACAACTGCTGATAGCAATCCAAATCCAATGTGCTTTACATAATACCTTGTTCTCAATGAAACCCAAAAAAGAAGAACAGCCCCTGAGAGAAACAGTGGAAACATCTCTGCAGGCATTAGAAAGTCAAACAAAAATACACCGCTTTCTATCAGCTTTATCACAGAGAGTACGAGTGGAAATATCAACGGTGTCCATACGAACATTGAACCTATAACAGTTAGTACCTTATTTACACTTAATCTGCTGTCCACAAAACTCATCTCCTGCTTTTCAACTATACTCTTTTTCGGTCTAACGTTTTTGTGATGATGTCCTTCTTCTATTTGCTCCTTTAATCGTATGAAAAGCCATTTTTGGAATCTCAGTGATTTTGCATCTTTGAGCACTGAGAACGAAGAATATACGAACAAAATACTCTTGCTGGAAAACCTTTAGAAAGCATAAATTGATCAAACTTATAGCCGTTTCTTGAAAAGACATTGTTGTATCTGGTATAATGAAATGCTGAGAAGAAAACTTTGGTTGCCGGGGTGGCGGAATAGGCAGACGCTGCGGACTTAAAATCCGCTGGAGGGAGCCTCCGTGTCGGTTCGAGTCCGATCCCCGGCACCAGTTTATAGGGCACTTTCATAACTCCACAGACATTTTTCTTCCCTTGAAACAAGGCTCTTCTTGAGCTTCAAAGTCGTTGACAAGAACTACCTAAGAGGGTATAATTGTTTTTGGCGTTGCGGGGTGGAGCAGTCCGGCAGCTCGTTGGGCTCATAACCCAAAGGTCGCAGGTTCAAATCCTGCCCCCGCTACCAGAGTTGTTTATGTGAAAGAGACCGGTAGTGACCGGTCTTTTTTCATTTTGATGATCATCGAAATGGTATAGGACGTGTTGAACACATTAAATTGTGCAGATAACAAATGAATTCGCCGTTCATTTTCGACTTCTTCTAACAGATCCCCACTATTTTGAGGAATGTCATTGAACTTGCTAAGGCTTCAAGTTGTTGGGATCATAAACCAGCACCGCTGAGCCACAAGTCACGTACAATCCCTTGAAAACTTCGTTTGGATAAGATTCTCCTTTCAAAGAACCTTCCAACACGAGTTCCACGGCTTTGATCAAATCTCTCAAATATTCTGGCCCAAAGGGCTTTGATTCTTTGAGATGCCCATGGTAGATTTTCTTGAAACTATTCAGTCTCTGAAGTTTCTTAAGACTTTCAAGATAAACACTCAAAGGCAGACATCCTGGAAGGTGCATCCAGGTATGCCCTGCACCAATGGCATCTCCACTGAAGAGTAGTTCATTATCTTTGTCGAGTAAGACGATCGAACCTGGAGTGTGCCCTGGGACTTCTATGACTTCAAGAACTCTTCCTCCAAGATCGAAAAGATCTCCTTCTCTCAGATCCAAGAAATTCCCATAACTCACATCGAGCTTGAACATATCAATTATCTGAAAATCTTTGTGGTTGAGATAAACCCTTTCAAATTGATTTGCCTGCATGATGTGATCCCAATGAGCGTGTGTGATCACAACTTCAAATGGTTTTTTTGTCAATGTCTTTATAAAACCTTTTAGATCTCCTTTCCCCATGCCTGTATCAACTACAATTGCTTTCTCACTGCCTTCTATCAGATAGATACTGTCATCTCTGAAATCACTCACATGCCATGCACCTTTTTCCAATAGAAACACGTGGTATTCATCTTCTCTCATGACTTTTCCCTCCTTCAAAGATTTTAATCTAAGGCCAAGAAGAAATCTCCCTCCAACTATGAAAGGACAGATCATGAAGAACTGACACAAGTATATAATTTGATATAGATGAATTGTCATGTCTTCTCAGATTCCACGAAAAAGTTTTTAATACTTTCAACGCAGTTTTTTGTAAGGGGGGGAGTCAGATGAAAGAGAAGTTTTTTCCAAAATTTCTAACCTTTGCTCTTAGTATTTTGTTTCTCTTGCAAAGCCAAATTTTTTCCGAAGTTGCAAAGCCAGGAACGATCAAATGGAAGTTTGAAGCTATCGATTATGTAGTTTCCTGCCCGGCAATAGGCGAAGATGGCACCATCTATATAGGAAGTGGTGACTACTGTGTTTATGCGATCAACCATGACGGTACATTGAAATGGAAATTCAAAACAGAGTATTTTGTACAATCAAGCCCTGCTGTGGCACAAGATAGCACAATCTATATAGGAAGCTTGGATAGTTATCTCTACGCTATCAATCCCGATGGAACACTCAAATGGAAATTCAAAACAGGCAATTACGTGCAAACAACTTCGGCAATAGACTCAGATGGTACAATCTACGTCTCAAGTCGAGATGGTTATCTCTATGCACTCAATCTTGATGGTGCGTTGAAATGGAAGTACAGAATGGGATGGAATGGAACTCCTTCCAGCCCCGTGATCGGCAAAGATGGCACAATCTATGTTGCGAGCGATGCCCATATCTCAAAAGATGGTCATCTCTATGCCCTTAACTCTGATGGAACACTCAAATGGAAAACCAAAATTGGCGGTGATTTTCTTTCAGAGCTTGCATTGAGTTCAGATGGCACAATCTATTTAGGAACTGACGATGAGTTTCTGTATGCCATCGATTTTATGGGTAAACTAATTTGGAAATTCGAAATCCCTGGGGTTGGATTTTCGAGTCCTGTGGTGGCTTCAGATGGCACCGTTTACGTCGGAGGTAAAGACGGTTTTCTCTACGCTCTCAATCCCGACGGAACATTGAAATGGAAGTTTCAAACTGAAGGGCGAATCTATTCAAGTGCCGCAATAGGCAAAGACGGTACTATCTACATAGGCAACGAGGAAGGATATCTTTTTGCGATCTACCCAGATGGTACAGTTGCGTGGAAGTTACAAACCGACTGGGGACTTTCTCACATAACCATAGCACAAGATGGCACACTTTATGTAGGAAATCAAGCTGGCTTTCTTTGTGCAATTTATACAAGCTCACATGGAATTTCAGGTGGCTCTTGGCCTAAATTCAGAGCTAACACAAAAAACACTGCAAGATTCGAAAATGAGTGACATCTGAATTCGTGTAACTCTGCGCCTTTAGTATATCCACTTTTCCACCGATCGAGCAGTGCGATCTACGCATTGCTTTGCTTTATCTGCAAGAAGCAGTTTGGTCTGTTCAAAAAGTACTTCGAGGACATGTAACTGAGCTATCTTTGATCTTATCGCACCGCTTTGAAAAGGATTTTCTCTGATAGCAGTGAGCAAAACAAAATCTGCATAACGAGTTAGAGGTGATTTGTTATAACCTGTGATAGCAATCACACACGCACCGTTTTGCTTCGCAAGCTGCGCCATGTCAACAACAACAGCTGTTGAACCACTCTGAGAAAAAGCCATCACGCAATCTTGTTCACCACACCTTGACAGATTCATAACTTGAAGGTGTGGATCAGGCATGTATTTCACATCTAATCCTATTCGCATGAACTTGTAGTATGCGTCAAGCGCTGTTACACCAGAAGCACCTACACCGAGTAAATAGAGACCCCTACACGTTGATATCTTTTCTGCACACTGACAAACTACCTTCTCGTTCAATTTCAACAGTTTTGAAGTTTCTTCTATTGCTTTAATATGATTCTCCTTGACCATAGACAGTACATCTGACTCATTTGTCCTTTCCTCTTGGCGCCCAAGACTTCTTGCCAAAGCTATCTTGAAAGGATGAAAACCAGAGAAACCGAGTTTCTGGCAAAAACGTACGATCGTTCCCTGACCTACACCGATCTCGTCGGCAACTTCTGTTATACTCATATCGATCATTTCGTCTGCGTGGTCAATCACAAATTGTGCAAGTTTATTCTCTTTTTCAGTAAATTGTCTTTGGTTTATTTTGATAGTTGTTCGAACATCATCTGTCATCCAGACCGACTCCCGAGTAACCTTTCTTGAGCATAGATTGCTGCCCCAATTATACCAGCATCGTTGCCAAGAAAGGTTACTCGGGAGTCGGTCTGGATGACAGATGATGTTCGAACAACTA
>JBBFME010000016.1:17073-24410 GCA_037478695.1 Pseudothermotoga sp. | reverse complement strand
TATTGATTTACACCGGATGGCAAAGACCCATCTTCGAGCAACTTGAGTGCGGCTGTATTACCACCAGAAACGACTGTCAGCTGACAAGAAGCCTTTTTTTCAACCATATCTTTGATTTCGACCAACATCTTCATGTTCTTCACCGATGGAATCACTCCACCATAGCAGCCCAAGTTGGTTCCCAAACCGATGATCTTTGCTTTTTTGGTGAGTTTGATGGCTTGAACGATCTCCTCAACTGCCTCTTTGTACCAAACACCTTCTCTTAGATCACCGACATCGACCATGTAGATCAAAGAGACAGATTTGTTCAAATCACTTGAAATCTGCTCTATCCATTGAACTGTTTTCAGCTCTGAGACAAGAATGTATTCACACAACTTCACTATCTTTGGCAGATCTTCCTTTGGAGGAATTCGAAGCATCATGAAGGGACCATCTATACCACTTTGCAACATCCTTTCGATATTCTCGATTCTCGAATCGCCTATGATTTTCACCCCGGCTTCCTTCATGAGCTTTGCTATCTGTGGATCTCCCAAGCTCACCTTCGTAACCCCTACAAGTTCTACACTTGATTGACGACACTTTTCAAAAATTCTCTGAGTGTTCTCTTTTATAGACTCAAGATTTATGTACAGCCTTGGCATCTCTACCCTCCTTGATCTATCTCGTCTTTCATACCTATTTCGTTCAGAATTATAAAATCTTTGTCTCGCCAGTTCTTTTTCACCTTCACGTGAAGATCGAGGTAGACTTTCCTATCAACGATCGACTCGATCTCCATTCGAGCAAGAGTGCCTATCTGCTTGATCATAGAACCGTTTTTGCCTATTAATATGCCCTTTTGAGAATCTCTCTCTACATATATGGTCGCGGCAATGTACAATAAGTTCTCTTTCTCCGCTACCTCGTCGACGATAACTGCAACGCAATGCGGAACCTCGTCTCTTGTGAGAAGCAATACCTTTTCCCGTATTAGTTCTGCAGCCTGAAAAGAAATAGGCCTATCGGTGAGCATCTCCTTTGGAAAATACATAGGTCCTTCAGGCATTGCTGCTTTGATCGCCTCGAAAAGCTCAGTTACTCCTTGGTTTTGTACAACGCTGGTGAAAAAACTTTTGCTGAAAAAGTTGCATTCGCTGTGTGCAATCACTTCGATCTCCTTTGGATCTTTCACAAGATCGACTTTGTTCACCACCAAAAAGGTATTGGTATTCGACTTGCGAAGAAGATCGCAGATTCTCTTTTCTGGCTCAGAATATCCCTTTGAAGCGTCTACAACAAAGAGTATTAGATCACAGCCTTTCAAAGCTTGAATCGCTACCTTGACCATGAACTCACCGAGCCTGTGAATTGGCTTGTGTATGCCGGGAGTATCTGTGAAAACTATTTGACAATCATCGTCTGTGTAGATACAACTGATTCTGTTGCGTGTGGTCTGGGGTTTGTCAGAAACAATCAGCACCTTTCTGCCAAAAAAGGCGTTGATGAGACTCGATTTACCGACATTAGGTCTGCCAACGAGAGTGACAAATCCAGATTTCAAAACTCTCACCTCTGAAATTTGAAGGCATGAGGAAGCAATTCGCTGACCTTTGTCACTTTGAATGTTCCTTTGAGATTGGCGAGGATCACTTGAAAGTCACCAAACTCACTCATGACCTGGCGACAAGCGCCACATGGACTGACTGGTTCAGGTGTGTCTGCAACGACAACGAGCTTTTCTATCTCGCGCTCACCTGCTGCCACGGCTTTGAAGATGGCAACCCTCTCTGCACAGATCGTCAGACCGTATGAGGAATTTTCGACATTGCAACCGGTGAAAAGTTGCCCACTCTTTGTGAGAACAACGGCTCCCACTCGAAAACCAGAGTATGGAACATAGGCATTCTTCATCGCTTCGATTGCCAGTCCGATGAGTTCTTCATCACTCTTGAACAGTGCCACCACCTCTTTTGATAGTCATCAGCACTCGTTCGATTCTGTTCTTCGTTGCCGCAACGATTCTGAAGTGAAACCTTCCTACGTCTATTTCTTCACCCACTGTGGGTATCCTCTGAAAGAGTTCCAGTAGATAACCTGCCAATGTCTCGTGCTCTGTTTCTTCGAAATATATGCCGAGCTCTCGCTCAAGATCGTTTATGGGCGTAGTTGCGTTGACAAGATAACTATTTTCACCAACCTTTCTGATACCGCTTATCTCGTCGTAATCGTACTCGTCCATGATTTCACCGATTAGTTCTTCGAGAATGTCCTCTAAGGTCACTATGCCA
Organism: Pseudothermotoga sp.; assembly: GCA_037478695.1. Lineage (GTDB taxonomy): Bacteria > Thermotogota > Thermotogae > Thermotogales > DSM-5069 > Pseudothermotoga_B. Next base: position 22,134 of record JBBFME010000016.1, on the reverse strand, counting down.
GCCGTTCCACCGAATTCATCCACAACGATGGCAATGTGCACCTTTTTCTCCTTGAAGATTTTGAGCAACGTGCCGACTCTCATCGTCTCGGGAACGAAGATTGGTTCTCTCATAATTTCCTTAACTTTTTTCTCTTGAAGCTTCTCTGCACCATTTTCTTGAATGTAACCAACTACGTCTTTTGCATAGCACACGCCTACGATGTTGTCGATGTCTTCACGATAGACAGGTATGCGCGAATAACCTTCCTCGTTGACGACTTGCATCAGTTGATACAAAGAGGCATTTTCATCGACTGCAACGACGTCGACCCTTGGTGTCATTATTTCTTTTATCGTGGTCTCGTTCATCTGAAAGGTTCTCTGAACGATCATGCCCTCTTGATGGTCTATCGTGCCGTCTTCTTTTCCTATGTTCACAGCCTCGATTATGTCTTCAGAAGTGATGAAGGGTGCATCTTCCATAGCTTCACCGCCGAAGATCCTAACGATCTTATTACTCAAAAAGAGCAACAACTTGATCACAGGACTGAGCAACTTTTCAAAGAATGCCAAGATCTTCTCTGTCATCCCATAGACCTTTTCAGAATACTCTCTGGCGTAGATCTTCGGCGTGATCTCACCAAACAACAGAACAACAACTGTAGTGCACACAGTACCCAATAACGCTATCACCCCATTACTGACATTTCTAAACAATCTAACGAGCAGAAGAGTGGCAATTGAGGAAATCAGAAGATTCACAAAATTGTTCATAACTAAGGTAGCGGTCAAAAGTTTGTTCACCCTGTGGATCTTCTCCTTTTCATCCTTTTTCAAGAGTTTAAACCTGCTCACAGAAGTGAGAGCTGTTTCTGATGCCGAAAAAATTGCAGAGAGAAATATCAAGACAACGATCGAAAGAAAATAGAAAAAAACCGACAAACTACTCGCCGGATCATCCACTTTGACACCACCTCCTCAATAATGATACCTTTCACCGTGGATGATCTTGAAAGCTCTGAAAAGCTGTTCGAGCAAAACAATTGTAGCGAGTTGATGTGTCATAGTCAACTTTGAAAGTGAGAGAAGACGATCTGCTCTTTTCTTGACTGATTCATCCAACCCAAAAGGGCCACCAATAACGAAAATTACCTTTGAGTGTTGCGAGACCAAAGATTCAAGAGTTCGAGCAAAAGAGAATGAATCACATTCTTCGCCCTTCTCATCGAGCAAGATGACGTAGTCAGATTCTTTCAAATGAGAGAGCAAACGTTGGCTGTCTTGTCTTACAGTACTCTGATCTTCATCTATTATCTTGGCATGTTTGAGCTCTAAAAGTTTTACATCGGCATACTTTGAAAGCATTTTTATATACTCTTGTGCACCGATCTTGGCAAAATCTTTCAGTTTACCCACGACACAGATTTCAATTCTCAAAGACCTGTCCCCTTTTGATCACCACATCTGGAGTGATACCGATCAAATAAGTCAAGGTCTCCAAATCGGCGTAGTTGTACAGCAACAGATCTGCTTGTTTTCCCACCTCTATGGTTCCCAATTTCTTTTCCAACTTCAAAACAGCAGCAGAGTTAAGCGTGAAGGCAGTCAAGACCTCCTTTGGAGACATTTTCAACTGTTTCACAGCTAAATGCATCACAAGAGATGGTTCAATCACCGCACTTGAGCCAGGGTTGAAATCGCTCCCTAAGGCGACAATCGCGTTTGAATCTATCAGATCACGTGCAGGAGCGTAGCTCTCAGAAAGATAGAAACTCGTTGCAGGCATTAAAACAGCTATTGTATTACTCTTAGAGATCTCTTCAATATCGTTCTTGGTGATCTTCAACAGATGGTCTGCTGAAACTGCACCAACTTTGACTGCCAACTGTGTTGCACCTGTTTTTTGAATCTCATCTGCATGAAGGCGAAGTTGAAAACCTTTTTCTTTGGCAATCTTCAAATATCTCTCGGTGTCTTCTACATCAAAAGCGCCCACATCGCAAAAGATATCTACAAATTCACATTCTTTTTTCACAGTATCGAGCATATCGATGAGCATTTGTAGATACTCGCTCTGAGACTTTTCCTTCGGTATAGCATGTGCCCCCATAAAGGTGAAGATCAGATCAACTGGCGTCATCTTTGAAAGCACCTTCAAGGCTTGAAGTTGTTTCAGTTCGTTTTCTCGATCTAAGCCATAACCTGTCTTGCCCTCTAAGGTTGTCACGCCTTTTCTGAACAACCATTCGACCAGCTTGAGATTGAAACGTACAACTTCGCTCAAAGAGGCGTTTCTGAGCTTTTCAACGCTTTCGTGAATGCCTCCACCGCCGGTGTGTATTGAAAGATAACTCGAACCACCTGTTCTTTTGAGAAAATCAAATTCTCTGTAGCCGTAAAAGGGTATGTGGGTATGACAGTCTACAAAACCTGGAACAACCAGATCTGCACTGAGATATCTTGCGGCTGAAGATGGCCTTTGATGTGTTATCTTACTGATCATGCCATCTTCGATGCAGATGTAGACATCTTGCTCTCTTTCAATTTGTGAAAGCTCCTGCCCTCTCTTTGGTCTATCACCTACTGCTGTGTACAACTTTTTTGCGTGTATTACCAAAGCGCTCAAGATTATTTTTCCCCTTCCTTTGTCAAAATCTCGATGATGCGGTTTTCAATCACTCTGTTCATGCCAAAATCATCGAGTTGCAGATAGTACTGGGCAACTTCTAACATCGATTGCATGGGGACCATCCCAATGATCTCTGTGCCGACCACGGGAACTCCATACCTCTGTGCCTCTCGCTTTATCGTCTCGAAAACTCTGAAAAGAGGACTCTTTTTGTAGTTTGTCATGTTCATCGAGACTTGGACCATACCTTTGTCTTTGAGTTCAACACCTATTGCTTTCACATACCTATAACCACCGCTGATGTGCCTCACAGCCTTGGCGATTTTTTCTGCTATCTCCAATCTGTTTGTGCCTAAATTGACGTTGAAGGCGATCAAGTATTCCCTCGCTCCAACAGCCGTCACGCCAGCTGTTGGATGAACTGTGTGGGGACCAAAATCTGGTTTCCAATTTGGGTCCTTTATCTTTTCGAAAAATCCTTCGAACTCACCTTTTCTTATCTCAGAAAGATTTTCTCTGTGGGGTGCGCTGGCAGATTTTTCATAGAGATAAACTGGTATTTGGAGTTCTTCACCGATTCTCTTAGCCAATATTTTTGAAAGCTCGACACACTCTGCCATCTCTGTGCCCATAACAGGAACGAGTGGTATCACATCTGTTGCTCCCATTCGCGGATGTTCACCTTTGTGGTTTCTCAGATCTATGAGTTCTGTAGCCTTCTTAGCCATGTTGAACAAAACCTCAAGCAGTGGTTCAGGAGTACCAACGAGTGTGACAACAGACCTGTTGTGATCGGCGTCCATCGACCAGTCCAAAACCCAGACTCCTTTGACGTTCTCCGCCTGAGAGACTATTTCTCTGACTATTTCCTCCCGTCTACCCTCGCTGAAGTTTGGTGCCGACTCGATGATCTTCACAAGGTTCACCTCCTGTTTTCACATGCAGATTATATCATCTGTGAACTGACAGAGATTGCAACTTGACTTTGAGTGATAATATGACTATAATTGTGGTCAGGAGGATCCAAGTTGCGCAAAAGCAACGAGATTTTCTACAGTCTTGCTGAAGCAAAGGCGAAATTTTCAGAGGTTGTGAAAGTGGTGCGCAATAGCGATGTTTTGATAACGAAAAATGGAAAGCCCTGTGCCGTTGTGCTCGATTACGAGAAGTACAAAAAAATGACAAAGCTGATAGACGATTTGTACGACCTGTATTTACTCGAAGTAGGCGATCCATCGAAGTTCGATAAAGTTAATAGAGACAATCTGCTGGAAGAAGACATTGAGGAGGTGTAACAATGGCGCAAGTAGACCTTGAGAAGGTCACGAAAGTCTACGACAACAAAGTCACGGCAGTGAAAGAGGCAACCTTCACGATCAACGACAAGGAGTTTGTGGTCTTGCTTGGACCATCAGGATGTGGAAAGACGACTACTCTGAGAATGATTGCGGGACTTGAAGAGATCACCTCGGGAGTTATCAAGATCGACAACAAAGTCGTCAACGATGTCGAGCCAAAAGACAGAGACATCGCAATGGTCTTCCAGAATTACGCACTCTATCCACACATGTCAGTTTATGAAAACATGGCTTTTGGTTTGAAATTGAGAAAATTTCCAAAACCAGAGATCGACAAGAGAGTCAAAGAGGCAGCGAAAATACTCGGTATCGAAGAATTGCTCGATCGCAAGCCAAGACAACTGTCAGGTGGTCAGAGACAGCGTGTTGCCGTTGGAAGGGCTATAGTGAGAAACCCAAAGGTCTTCTTGTTCGACGAGCCACTCTCAAACCTCGACGCAAAACTGAGAGTTCAGATGAGAAGCGAATTGAAAAAACTTCACCACAGACTTGAAGCAACTATAGTCTACGTCACTCACGACCAAGTTGAAGCCATGACGATGGCAGACAAGATCGTCGTCATGAAAGATGGAGTCATACAGCAGATCGGTTCGCCGTATGAAATTTACAACAAACCATCTAATATCTTCGTTGCGGGATTCATTGGAAGCCCAGCGATGAACTTTGTGGACGCCACAATCGTAGCAGAAAAGGGCGGAATATGGGTTAAGACCTCTGGTTTCAAAGTAAAAGTGGTCAAAGAGCACGAACCAATTTTGGAAAAATGGGTGGAAAAACAAGTTGTCTTCGGAATAAGACCTGAGAACATCTTTGACAAACTGTTCGCCTTGGCACCGCAGCCTGAAAACACAATTCAAGGCTTGGTCGATGTTGTCGAGCCACTCGGTAGTGAAACGCTCTTGCACGTTACAGTTGGAGAAGATTCGATCGTGGCAAGGGTAGACCCGAGAACAAAGGCTAAGGATGGCGAAAAAATAGATTTGGTCTTCGACATGAACACAATCCATATCTTCGACAAGGACACGCAGCAGGCGATAATCTGATTGAGTACTCATCGTGACGGGGGCAACAGCCCCCGTTTTTCTTTGGTATA
>JBBFME010000016.1:0-17063 GCA_037478695.1 Pseudothermotoga sp. | reverse complement strand
TTAGACTGCTGAGACCAAGACATTGGATCAAGAATTTCTTCGTAGTAATTCCGATAGTATTCGCCGGAAAACTCTTAGATATAGATCGACTTTATGCAACAGTGATTGCCTTTCTATCTTTTTGCACACTCTCCAGTGGTATTTACATCTTCAACGACATCAAAGATGCACCTTTTGATAGATTTCACCCAACCAAGAGAAACAGACCAATCGCCTCAGGTGCAATAAAAACTGGCGTGGCATTTTTCATCGCGTTCGTAATGCTTGCCATCTCTTTTGCACTTGGCTTCCTGTTGAACTGGCAAGTGGTTGTATGCCTCTTATGTTATTTGACTCTGAACCTCTTCTACACCTTCAAAGGCAAAGAGATGATTTTGATCGACATCTTCTGTATTGCAGCTGGTTTTGGACTCAGAGTTATCTGTGGAAGCTATGCAGTTGGTGTTTCACCCTCTGGTTGGCTTGTAACGTGTACCTTTTTCTTGGCGCTATTCCTCGGTTTTGGCAAAAGAAGAGGCGAGATAAATTCACTGAACAAAGACGCAGACAATTACAGAAAGATATTGAAATATTATGATGTCAACTTATTGGGAACGGTTATGATATCGACTGGAACTGCGGCAATGGTTTGTTATGCTCTTTACACATTAGATGCTAAAACGATAGAACAGTTCAAAACAGACAAACTCTTCTACACCATACCTTTTGTGGTCTACGGCATCTTCAGGTATATCTTCTTGCTCTTGAAAAATGGCGATGGGGAACCAACAGAAGTGCTTTTAAGAGATAAAGGTATGGTGCTCTCTGTCCTGCTTTGGTTTATAAGCTGTGTTCTCATTGTCTACGCAAAAGGAGGCTTCTGATGAGAGAAATTCTTTTACTCATAACGGCAATAGTTGCAAATGCACTCGCCAACGTTCTTGTGAAGGTAGGGGCACTATCGCTTGAAACCAAAGGATTTAGACAACTGCTGATGAGTGCTGCAAGAAATGTCTACATTTGGTTGGGACTAATTTGCTTTGGATTAGCCTTCATCTTTTACACGATGGTATTGACCAAGGCAAAATTGAGCGTTGCTTATCCAATCATGACGAGCGCTGGTTTTGTCATTGTATCACTCTTTTCGTACTTTCTCTTCAAAGAGAATTTCTCTTTCTGGAAAATTCTCGGAATTCTCATAATAGCCATTGGTATCTGGATAGTCTCAACAACATGAGGTGATGGCGTTGAAAAAATCAAAGGTAGCCGTTTTGAAGACAAAGCCTGAGTCGGTATTACAAGATTATGTGAAACTACTTGAGATGGCAGAGATTGAAAATGCCCTTGATAAGAACACAGAGACGATTCTGAAAGACAACATCTCCTGGCATTTGCCAATGCCGTCTGCAAACACCACACCATGGCAGCTTGAAGGGACTATTCTTGGGCTGAGAAAGCATGGCTTTGAAAAAATCACAGCTGTGGAGAACAAAACTGTGGTGACACGTCCAAAGCACGGCGAAAAACTGAACAAGTTCGACATAGTCTATTCGAAGTACCATATACCAATCCTTTACAACTTTGAACCTGAACACATGAAATGGATTGAATACAGACCAAAATCAAAACTCAGAGCCTTGGACAAGATCTTTCCAGAGGGCATTAGACTGCCCGATTATTTCTTCGGCAAAAACATAGTCCATCTACCCACGATGAAATGTCATATATACACAACTACGACAGGAGCGATGAAGAACGCTTTTGGAGGACTTTTAAACACAAAAAGACATTATGCACACAGTTGGATTCACGAAACATTGGTCGATCTTTTGAAGATACAAAAGGAGATACACACAGGTATCTTCGCCGTTATGGATGGAACAACGGCTGGAAATGGGCCAGGACCAAGAACACTCAAACCTGTCCAAACAGATCTGATCTTAGCGAGTTCTGATCAAGTCGCGATAGACGCAGTTGCTGCCAAGATAATGGGATTTGATCCAATGAAGATAGACTACATAAGAATGGCAGACGAAGAAGGACTTGGAAACGGAAAGCTTGAGAATATTGAGATAGTTTGTTTTGATATCTCTACCTTGAAGTACAACTTCACTGTTGGTGATAACTTGGCGAGCAGAGTTGGAGATTTTCTGTGGTTTGGACCCTTCAAGAGATTTCAAAAACTTTTCTTCAGAACCCCGTTGGTTTATATCTTCGTTCTGGCTTCGGAAATCTACCACGATAAATTCTGGTGGAATGCCAAGGGAAAGGAGATCTTCGATGAATGGAGGAGAACAAGTCCATGGGGAAGATTGTGGGAGAGTTACAGATGAAAAAGAAATTCATTCTGATCATCACTGTGATTGTTCTATCGTACTGTGTGACTTCGATAGGCTTTTGGTTGGTTGAGAATTATTATGGCATAGGGGGTAGGTTTTTCCATTACCACGCACACAAATTGTGTCTGGAGGGGAAGGGACCTGCTCCTAATCAATATAGATACCCTGTTTACCCAATGGTGGAATACTTCTTTAAACATTTGGGATTGAGGTGGTACAGCAGTGTCTTTCTCACCACAAAGCGTTGGGTTGGTCTTCAGAATGAACCTACGGCAGAACTCGACAATCAGATGAATTTGGATGCATACATATCAGAAACGGAAAGAGAAAAGCTTGCGGAAGATCTTGAACAGTTTCTGAAGGAAAAAACAATTGAAACAACAAAAAATCCAATTATTTCGAACTTGTTGGTATCTACTCTGAATAGTTTTGGATGGAAAAATTGGGTCAAGAATCCTTTTGATTTTGCAAAACAACTTCTTGAAATAATTCCTGAAGATTTCAAACAAGTTTTCGATGATAAGAGTGATCTTTCAAGAGTAATATACGGTTATGCGACTATGAGATTTTTCTTCACAGTCTTGATATTACTGTTTCTCTATCAATGGTGCAAGCTTTTTGTCGATGAACTGATCTCTTATCTGGGAATCTTCGTACTCGCTGTTTTCATGGCATTCAGTTATGGTGATTTTCTACAACAGGAGTTCATCATATCACTTTTCATTTTCGTTCTGTCTTTAACTCTGATATACAAAAGCAAGCCGTGGTGGGTGATTCTTGTTGTCATACTTATGCACAGTTTTGTTCGTTCAGATCATGCTCTTTTTGTGGCAGCTATTTACACATTCTATAACTTCTCATGGCACAGAAAAAGTTTTCTCAAGAACACTGTTTTGATCTTGTTACCCATTCTGATAACAATATTTCTATCCAAAGTGGCTTTTCCACAGGCGAAGTACTATACACCTTTGATCAGAATAAAGGACAATTTCACTGATCCATGGGCATTAGTTTATCCAGTCGTGACATTTGTTTTGCCGTTCCTTTTTCTGAAAAGGATTAACAAGGTTGAGTTCTTTTATAGGACGTGGCTTTGGATTATTCCTTTTGTGGTACTAAACGCTACTGTCGCTCTGACAAGAGAAATTAGATTGTTCTTACCGATGCTCGTTTACTTGTTACCCCTATTCTTGATGGGAATAAAGACAGTGTATAATAACTATGACAAGTGAATAGCGAGGCGTCAGAGGGTACCAAGAAGGTTTAATAGGGAAGCCGGTGAAAGACCGGCACGGGGACGCCACCGTGACTGGGGACGAAACCCACAAAAGCCACTGGCAAAGGCCGGGAAGGCGTGGGGAGTAGAGTGATCCAGAAGTCGGGAGACCTGCCCTTTGACAGAGACCACCACTTTCTTCGAAACCAAGAAGGTGGTGAAAAATTTTGCAGAGGAGGTACTGAAATGAGAAAGGTTCTCACTCTCACTTTTGTACTCTTGATGGTTTTGCTCGCGATTGCCTATCCACTAACGATCTTCGACGATGCCGCAAGGGTTGTGACGATCAACTCAGAACCAAAGAGAATAATCTGTGCTGCGCCGTCCACTACCAAATTCTTGCAGTATTTGAAATTGGAACACAGAATAGTCGGTGTGACGAACCAAGATGATTTTCAAGCAGAAAGGATAGGAGACTTGGTACCTCTGAATGTGGAGAAAATCTTGAGTTTGAAGCCAGATTTGGTACTCATCTTCGGTGGGTTCCAGTTACCGGAAGTTTCGAAACTTGAAGAGCAAAGGATAACCACCGTGGTGTTGAACGCCAACACTATACAACAAATACTCAGTGACTTGGTTTTGGTCGGAACTGTTTTGGGCAAAGCAGATGAAGCAAAAAAATTGGCGAGCCAGCTTGAAGCTAAATACCTCTCTGTCGCAAAAAAGGCGTACAACATTCCATTGGACAAAAGAGTCAAAGTGGCTTATTTGCTCGACACGCCAGGACCTGAGGTGAGAGAGATTTGGACTTGTGGTCAAGGTTCTTACCTCAACGATATGATCACTCTCGCCGGTGGGGTGAACATAGCTGGGAACTACGCAGGGCCGAATGGATGGCTGCCGATTTCGATAGAGTTCATCGTCGCACAAAATCCCGATGTGCTGATGATTGCAAATTACCTCCCAGGTGCTGAGCAACAAATTGTAGAAAAGATCAAACAGTACTCTGCTTTCAAAAACCTCAAAGCCGTGGTGAACAATCGAATCTATGTTTATGATGGATATCTTTTATCATTGCCCACACCACAGATCATAGAATTTGTAGAGAAATTCTACAACGACTTCTACGGAGGTAAATGACGTGAAACCATTACGCCTCTCTTTGATGGCTCTCTTGCTGTTTTGTACTGTGATTATCTGCGCTGGCTTTGGTGGAACAAAGATACCGTTCACAGAAGTGCTCAGATCTATCTTCACTCTTAAAGATGAATGGCTACAGATAGTCTGGGGCATAAGACTCCCAAGGGTCATCATGTCGGTGATAGCCGGTGCAGGCTTGGCCATCGTTGGAGGCGTATTTCAAGGATTGTTGAGAAATCCCCTTGTCGATCCATACCTCCTTGGTGTCTCCTCTGGCGCCTCTTTTGGGGCTGTTATCTCATTGTTTCTTGCAGATCTCTATGGTTTTTCCCTGCTCTACAAAATGCCACTGATAAGCTTTGGTTTTGCAATGTTGGCCGCGTTCATGACGGTCATTTTGGCAAGAAGAAATGGAACGATGCCTCTGACAGAATTGATACTCAGTGGCGTACTTGTGAGCATACTTTTCAGTTCTGGAACAATAATGGTCTTGATGCTGCTCAGAAAGAACATCACTCATGCTTATGTGTGGTTGTTTGGAACTCTTTCTGGCATTGGATGGAAAGATCTGCCTATTCCGTTGATTTCAACCCTTGGGTTTGTAATGATATCGGTAGGGTTGGCTCAGCAACTGAATGCGATCTCCTTAGGCGAGTCGCAAGCGAAGATCTCGGGAGTGAATGTGGAATTTGTGAAACTCTTAGTCTACTCAATTGGCAGTTTCACAACGGCTACAATAGTTTCTGTCACTGGTGTGATAGGCTTTGTTGGATTGATCACACCGCATATGGCAAGACGACTATTTGGAAACGACCACAGGTTGCTCAGCATCTCCAGCGCGATAGTTGGAGGTATCTTTCTGTGTATCTGTGACACGATAGCAAGATCTGTCGTCAGCCCTTCTGAGTTACCCATAGGTGTTATCACTGCCTTTGTGGGTGCTCCTGTGATGTTTGTGCTTTTAAAAAAGGGTGAACGAAATGCTTGAGATAGTCTTGAAAGATGTAAAATTCAGGTACAACAGTGCAAAGTTCGCACTCGATGGAATAAATCTCTCTGTTAGAGAAGGAGAATTTGTTGGAATACTTGGGCCAAATGGTTGCGGAAAGACAACGTTGCTGAAGATCATATCTGGCCTTCTGCCTGTCTACAGTGGAACTGTCAGGATAAATGGGTTAGATCCAAACAAAATGAAAAGAAAACAACTTGCGAAGATCTTGGGGTTCGTCACACAAGATTTTTCGCCTATTTACAACTATACGGTGAAACAGATTGTTTTAACGGGAAGATTACCTTATGCAAGAGATTTCTTCGCAACTTGGACGAACGAAGATCTCGAATGTGTGAGAAAATCTCTTGAAAAGGTGGATGCAGTTCAATTCATCGACAAACCATTTCACAATCTGAGCTCTGGCGAGCAGAAAAGAGTTGCCATCGCAAGGATACTAGCGCAAGAGACAGATTTGCTGTTGCTCGATGAACCGACTGCTTACTTGGACCCAGGGCATGTGGTGAAGATAAGAGAACTCTTGAGAGATCTGCGCAAAGACGGGAAAACCTTGATTGCGACCTTTCACGACATAAACATCGCCGTTGAACTATGCGATAAGTTAGTGCTAATGAAAGATGGAAAAATACTCTTTTGTGGCCCCACTGATGCAATCAATACAGACATTTTTGAGAGAGTCTACGATGTTCATCTCTCAACGCTGAAAGACGAAAAGACAAACAGATCGATATTCATCTACTAATGTGCTATACCACTCAGCATCTCCTGCTGGATCTTCAAAGCCCTCTCAAGATCAAGTTGGTTCACAAGCTGCAACCTCAATAAGATTTTCCCAATCGTTGCTTTTGTCAGCATACGCCTTTGGATGGCAAGAGCTTCGTTGAGCTCATCCTGAGTTATCGCGTCAAGCTCAAGCAAAATCTCTCCTAAACGCATCGGGGGGTAGATCTGTATTACCTTTCCGCCACAACTCTGGCAGTTTTTATTTTTCTGATATTCCAGAGGAGCCGCTGAATAAGTTATTTCCCCACAGTTGAGACATTTGAATTTGTACGCCAACTCAATCCCCACCTAAGAGTTTAAAGATAGCATGAACAATAACCAAATGTAATTGTGGCACCTCTTTCTGAAAATTCGTTTAATAAATCCTGAAAAGACATTGAAAATACTTCGTCAATCAAAGATGTCAAAGCGTGAATTATACTGTCTTCTGTTGAGATCTCTGTGGGGAAAACCACACAGATCTACATTTCTGGCAGGATTATCGTGCCTTCCTCAGATAAATCTTTACCTCGCCTACATTGCTGTTGAGTGAGTCTTTTATTCTCTGATAGATGGTATTTGCAACAGGCTCTGCAACATCGTTGATCAGAATACCGAGCTTGTCTGCAGAGAGCACCTGAACTTCGTCCTTTTCTCTGATCAGACATTTGAGTTGCTGTATCACAAATTCTCTTTTTGAAGAACAGCTTTGACCTTCGACGATGATCAACCACCTGTCTGCCAATTCACCTTTCATTATTGTTTCACACAACTGCATCAACTCCCTCGAAGGTTTGATTTGAAGTTCATCAGCCAAGACCTGGGCAAACTTCTTGTAAACTTTTACGGCTTCAGACGGACAGCCCTTCTTGACATAAGCTTTCATGAGATTGAGAACAGCGGCTTCTTCAAACGGATCGTTGTTCAGAGCAATCTTGAGTATTTCAATGGCTCTTGTAATTGAATTCTCTTCAATCAAGATCTGGGATAGCTCTATCAAAGCTTGCACGTAAAGGTCTTTGTAGCTCTCACGAAACTGGATTGCCCAGTCTTGATACAAGTCCTCCATTAGAAAATCGCCTTTGTACAAAGCTATTGCATCTTCAAGAAGTTGTTTTTTCTGGGAAGGATCACAAGAAGATCTCGCAGATCGAATCAGAGTTTCAAAGACATCTGCGTCAACTTCGACAGTTTTAGATGGATCAAAGCAGTAATTCCCATTTTGAAAGACTATTAACTCTTTGCCGAGAAATGCTCTGAGCATGTGGACTGTGCTCTGCAGATTCATTTTAGCGTATTTTTCATCCATGTCCTGCCAGAAGAGGTCACACAAGATATCAGTTGAAATCTGTTTGCGACGGAACGCTACAAAATACCTGAGCAGATCTCTTGCCTTACGAGATTTAAGCTTTGACAAATCAAGCATTTTATCCTCGGACTTGATCGAGAATGTACCAAAAGTAGTGACCTTCAAAATGACAGTTCCCCCTTTTAAATTATATCACAAAAGTCATTTCATACACGCGATTAAATTATACGCAAAACTGAAATGAGCTGAAATGAATTCGATCAATAGTAACAAGTTAGACTTTTCTTGTTGAGTTGTTCATTGGTATATTGTTCGTGTATGATATCCTATGGAATTGCCGAGCAGGGAGGTCTTCGATGAGAAAAGTACTGTTGGTGTTCGTTACAATCTTGTCAACCGTGGTCCTTGCACTGAACATGGAAAACTCCTTGCAGATTTACAGACACCTGGTTGAACAATACAGCCACGGGGACCTTGATCATCCATTTCTGAATTTGGTTGATAGAGAACTCAAAAATCTCTCTCTTTACAGGTATTACAGACTTTTGATCGCTGGCTCGACAGACAAACGTGAAGCAATGCCAGATGTTGGTGATTATTTGGGGGCAATCTACGATGTAGCACAGCCAGACAGTGAAGATGAACAGCTTGCGTACAGCTTATTCCTTTCTTACTTGGTCGCGAAGATGAACAGAACGAACCTCAGTACTGACACTGTTATGAAAAACGGTGCTTTTGTGAAGTTCTTCAGCTCATATCGCGATACTCTCAGCAGGGAAGCACGAACATTCTTTGCCTGGATAATGAGTTATCAGCTCGGACTCTGTCAAGAGAAACCTCCTGTTGATGTGGAAAGAATAACACAATTGGAAATTGATTACACCTTTGTGCCTCCTTCGAACTTGCAGCATTTGAATGATTTAAGTATTTTTTATTCAGACCCGTACGTGAAACAGATATTGAGTGAAGCACTGCAAAGAGCGCTCGAAAACCTCAATAAAGACCCATCACGTGCAGCTGCGCATATCAACAGAGAAGCGGCTTTCGTGGCAAGGGATATATCGAAGCCCATCACCAGCTTTCAAGCCCAGGTGGCGCAGAAGGCGGTGGCCGTTACCCCGAAAACTTCAAAGATATGGTGGCTGAGGTTTATCGTTTATCTTCTCTTTATATTCTTGACTATGAGAAAACACAAACTCTTGAAGATCGTCTTGTCTCTCGTGATAGCCTTCGAGATCTTCTACTTGGTCTATCTTTTTGATTTTCTCTCACAGACTGAATCCCTTTTGTATGGTCTTGTGGCAGTTTCAAGCTTTCTTTTTGCGTTATTCTTGGTGCTACGTGAAAGTATCAAGAGAAAGGGTTATATAGAATTGGTGATTGGTTGTGCGGCTGTTTTAGTTTTCTTTATGCCCTTCGTTTTCAGCTGTGGTGCTCTCTCGATGGACAACTTCGAAGGGTTGAAAGAGTCGGTATATTATTCTGCGTTGAAAAAAGAGCTCTTTCAAGACGAACTTTCAAAACTTTCATACCTCACTCGTTCGATGTCTTCAACACTTTACGTGAGCATGGATGAAACTAAAAAGGTTTTAACTGAATTCGCAGACACCTTGAGTAACGCACAAGATATGAAAGCATTTGAAGAATTGACGATATCGCCCGTTTATATTGGTTTTTCATCATCTCTTGATTTCTATAACAGCGACAGCTTCGAGAAAAGACTCACACTCTTCTCAGGTGCATCGAAAGATCTTCAGTCATATCTTCTCGATGAAAAAAGCAGAAACTCTGACTTTCAATCGAGCTACAAGAAATTTCAACGCTATATTGATAGAATCATGACTTACTCAACCGATTATCTGAGAAAAGACTTTGAACTCTACCTGAAAGAACTTTTCAACGTTAAGTACCCTATTCTTTCAAATTTACTGCCAAAGATACCATTTGATCATTACAATGGCGTTGAAAGCAGAAAGCCAAACATACCACTCAGTAAGGAGAAAACTTCATTGTCGATCATGTTGTGCTTCATGATAGTCTATCTGTGCTCTATCATTTTCAAAGAGAAAATCTTCGCTTTGCCTTCGATTGTACTTGGTGTTTGTACTGTTGTGAAGTGGTTTTCGATGAAAAACTTTGAGATTTTCGTGGAGCAAGGAGTACCCACACTGAACTTCGTTGCATCTGGTTGGGTTAACCCTGGTATATTTATTGTGGTAATAGTGCTGGTGATCTTCAATCTTTACAAACTCTTCAGAAAGGGGGAGAAAGTGGTATGAAAAGGCTAGTAGTGTTTTCTCTGTTAGTAGCGCTTGCTGTTTTCGCAATGGGTTTCAAAGTGATCATGGTCACAGACGTCGGTGGACTTGGCGATAAGTCCTTCAACGATGGCACATGGGAAGGTGCCCTGAGGGCGGCTAAGGAAATTGGTGCAGAAGCACAAGTTATTCAGTCTTACGAGCAGGCTGATTATGTTCCAAACCTGACCAAAGCAGCACAGCAAGCTGATGTTGTCTTTGCTGTTGGTTTCATGATGACCGATGCACTCTTCAAGGTTGCAAAACAGTTCCCAGACACCTACTTCATAGGAATAGACATCACGCCACCTGAAGGACAGAACCTTCCAAACGTGGTTTGCTACATCTTCAAAGAAGAACAGGCAGGTTTCTACGCCGGATACATTGGAGCTGCCATGACTGCCACTGGAAAGATTGGCTTCGTTGGTGGCATCGCGATACCACCGGTTGAGAGATTCCGCTATGGTTTCGAAGCCGGTGCAAAGATCTACTCAACGTTGCACAAGAAGAAAGTCGAAGTGCTCAAAGGCTACACAAATGATTTTGAAGACCCAAAGAAAGGCAAAGACCTCACACTCGCTCAGTACGCACAGGGCGCGGATATAGTCTTCTTGGCCGCAGGTGCTTGTGGTAATGGTGGTATAGAGGCCGCAAGAGAAAAGATGGCTGCCCTTGTTGGTTCTGACAAACTCGTAGACATCATCGATTACTACATGAAGAACAAGAAAGGCTTCTTCGCAATTGGCGTTGACGTTGATCAAGACTACATGGCACCTGGTGTTGTGCTCTGCAGTGCCACAAAAGGTATCTCTGCTGCCGCATATTACGGTGTCAAAGCGGCGTGGGAAGGTACCTTTGAAGGTGGTTTGAAGGTATTGGGGATAAAAGAAGATGGCGCTGGAGTAAGCCCGATGAAGTACACCAAAGGTATGGTACCGAACTCGGTTATTGCAGAACTTGAATATCTCACAAAACTCGTCAAAGACGGAAAGCTCACAATACCAGACACCGAGGATGCACTGAAAGCGTTCCAAGTTCCTTCGATAACCTTCCCATTCTGAAAAGAAAAGATTGAGGGGGCGTGTGCCCCCTCTGATTTTGGAGGATTTGACGTGGAAAAAGCCGTTGAAATGATTCAGATTGTCAAGCAGTTCCCGGGAGTACTTGCAAACAATCATGTGGACCTGACTGTTTTCAAAGGAGAAATTCATGCGATAGTTGGCGAAAATGGTGCCGGGAAAACCACTTTGATGAACCAGCTCTATGGTTTGTTGAAGCCTGATTCTGGTGAGATAAAAATATTCGAACAAAAAATTGCCTTCAAGGGACCTCGTGATGCGATAGCCAGGGGAATAGGTATGGTACACCAACACTTCATGTTGGTGAACAATCTCACGGTTGCAGAAAATGTCGTCCTTGGTTCAGAGACAACCAAAGGCATTGTCTTCGATGTGAAAGAGGCTCGGAGAAAAGTTGAACAGCTTTCTAAATCTTACGGTTTGTACGTCGATCCAACGGCGAAGATAGAAGATTTGCCAGTTGGCATGCAGCAGCGTGTAGAGATAATCAAGACACTTTACAGGGGTGCAGAGGTTTTGATACTCGATGAACCAACGGCTGTTTTGACACCACAGGAGACTCAAGAGTTGTTTTCTATACTGAGAAAGCTCAAAGATGATGGGAAGACTATAATATTCATTTCACATAAATTGAATGAAGTCATGGAAATAAGCGATAGGATAACCGTCATGAGACAGGGAAAGGTTACAGGGGTACTCAATAAGAACCAAACAAATATCAGGGAAATTGCAAGACTCATGGTGGGTAGAGAGATAGTCTTCACCGTTCAAAAGCCACCGGCAACACCTTCTGACGTCGTACTCAGAGTTGAGAACTTGTGGGTGAAAGATTATAGAAAACTCGACGCCGTAAAAGGTGTGAGTTTTGAAGTCAGAAAGGGAGAAATATATGGAATTGCTGGAGTGGCAGGAAATGGGCAATCAGAGTTGGTCGAAGCCCTCACTGGCTTGAGAAAGCCTGAAAGGGGTAAGATAGTCCTCTTAGGCGAAGACGTTACAAACAAGAGTGTCAGAGAGCTTAGAGAAAGAGGTATGGCTCATATCCCAGAGGATAGACATAAATATGGTTTGATTCTGCAATATCCAGCTTATTACAACATGATCTTGGGTCGACATTACGTAAAACCCTTTGCAAAAGATGACTTTCTCGATCATAAGACCATATACGACTTCACAGCCAAAGTTTTTTCGCAATTTGATGTCAGACCCAACAACATCAAGATGCTGGGGATGAATTTTTCTGGTGGTAACCAGCAAAAACTTGTTGTTGCTCGCGAGATGAGCGCACAGCCGAAGTTGATCGTTGTTTCTCAACCAACTCGTGGACTTGATGTCGGTGCGATCGAGTTCATTCACAAGGCTCTTATAGAGCTGCGCGATTCTGGGGTTGCGATACTCCTCATTTCAATGGAGCTCGATGAGATAATGTCACTCAGCGATCGAATCGCCGTCATGTACGCTGGACAGATCATGGGGGAGGTCGAACCACAGGAGGTTACCGTTGAAGAAATAGGTCTGATGATGGCTGGACACAAATTCGAAGAAATCAGGAGGGTGTAAAGATTGAACAGTAAACTCTGGGCTTTTATCGTACCAGTTGTTTCGGTCATAATAGCTTTACTGATATCTTCTGTCGTGATACTTTTGATCGGGCAAAACCCATTGGTGGCATATGCTGCACTTTTTAAGGGTGCCTTTGGTTCAAAGTTGGCAATAGCTTCAACGATAATAAAGACTACACCTTTGATACTCACAGGCCTTGCGGTTGGCTTTGGCTTTAGAGCAGGATTGTTCAACATAGGTGCCGAAGGTCAGATGGTCATGGGTGCAATGATTGCGACGGCATTTGCGATAAACATCTCTTGGATGCCTGCAGCCTTAGCCATTCCACTCACAATGGTCGTGGGAATGGCTGCTGGAGCAGGTTACGCGGCAATCGCTGGGATTCTGAAGGCGAAAACCGGTGCACACGAAGTTGTCACGACGATCATGCTGAACTGGATCGCCGAACATCTTTCCAGTTATGTTGTGACAGTGCCGATGGGAGTTGGCTTTGGGACACCAAAGAGCCCTGAAATAGCCAATTCTGCAAAACTTCCTCCTTTGATGACCGTTCAAGCCACTGAATTAACCTCTGGGATCATCGTCGCCGTGATAGCCGCTCTTGTCATCTACATAGTGTTGGAAAAAACTACAAAAGGTTATGAACTCAAAGGAACAGGGTTTAACCCATACGCTGCAGAATACGGTGGCATTAAAATATCACAGAACATAGTACTCGCTATGGCGATAAGCGGCGCACTTGCAGGACTGGCAGGGACCTTGGAGGTCACTGGTGTACATCATCGTTTCCTTGGAACACTCTCTGGAGGCAAGGGATTTGACGGAATCTCGATTGCCTTGATAGGACAAAACAACCCAATAGGTATAATCTTCGCGGCACTTTTGATGGGTTCATTGAGAACAGGGTCTAACGAAATGCAGTTCATTGGAGTACCAAAGCACATCATTCTCATAGTCCAAGCGATCGTCATATTCTTGGTTGCGGCAGATAGAATTGTCAGAACGATCTTGATAAGAAAAAAGAAGGTGAAAGCCTCATGAGGGTCCTCACGGCCATTTGGGAAATCTTCACTAACCCAGCTTTTTACAAATTGACTTTGACGGCAGCAACACCGTTTATCTTCGCATCGCTTGGAGGTGTTTTCAGTGAGATAACAGGTGTTGTTAACATAGCCCTTGAGGGGATCATGTTGATGGGAGCCTTTGTTTCGATCGTTTTCACCTGGATTACCAAAGATCCGTGGGTTGGTGTCTTCTTTGCTGTGCTGGTTGGACTTGGTATGGCTTGGTTGCACGCATGGGCGAGCATAAAATGGCGAGGAAATCAGATAGTTTCAGGCACTGCGTTGATCTTACTCGCTCAAGGATTAACAGGTTTCTTAATGGAGCCCATCTTTGGCAGACCTGGGCAAACAGACATAGTTGGAAAAATACCCGAGCTGCGCATCCCGTTTTTGATGAAAAACAAATTCCTCGCTCAGTCGATTGGCGAACTCAGCCCGATGATATACATGGCGTTTGGTTGTGTGCTTTTGGCTTGGTTCATCATCTACAAAACAAAGCTCGGTCTGAGAATGCGAGCAGTCGGAGAAAACCCTGAAGCTGCTGACACATTAGGTGTGAACGTGTACATGATAAGGTATTTTGGCGTCTTGATGAGCGGAGTCATGGCTTCTCTTGGAGGAGCCTTTTTGAGTGTTGGTGAGGTTGGCAACTTCAGAGAGTTGATGACCGGAGGTCGTGGATTTATAGCCTTGGCTGCGATGATCTTGGGAAACTGGAACCCTGTTGGAGCCATGTGGGCAAGCCTGCTTTTTGGCTTTTCTGAAGCTTTTGCTAACCAACTCCAGAGTAGTACGACACTACACGTAGCCTCTTCAACGAAACCGTTGTTCAACATGTTTCCTTTCATTGTAACGTTGATAGTCATCGCTGGATTCATAGGTAGAACTCGTCCACCAGCTGCAGATGGTACACCATATGAAAAGTGAGGTGATCTCATGAGAAAAGCTTTGGTGTTTTTGGGTGTTGTCGTGGTCTGCACTGCTTTTGCAACTGAATGGATCATCGGTGGTGGCGTAACCTTTTTAAACATAAGCGGGTGGAATATATCAACGGGATTACTCGACAGATCTTACTCGATCGAAGCAGGTTTTGATTTTGACATTGGCAGAACTATCGAGGGAACAGCGACAAATCTGTACAACCTTGAAATGCTTGGAAAAATACCTCTTTACAGAATAGAAGGTCTGGCATTTGGTCCTGCCCTTTCACTGATGTATGGAAACTTTCCTGTTGGCTCTGCCACTGATACCAGTTGGAAAGCCACCTTCTCTGCTGGTGTATTTGGGCAATACGAATTTGAGAACATCTCTTTTTCTTTTGGATTTCTCTACCCGTTTGTGGATAACTTCGATTTCACGAAGGCAGTCTACGCGTCTGCAAAATTCTTTATACAGCCACCCGAAGGCAAAAAGTTCATCGACAAACTCTTTGTCGGAGTTGACATGCTGAGCGGCAGAGTAAGACTCATGGTTGGTTTGGCTGAACCTTTCTAATTGCTTCAAAGCGGATCTTGTCTTTGGGGTTCACCTTTTCGACAAAACTCACTTGCCTTTCGTTGAGGAAGATCTTGTAGTTTACAAGATCTTTTGTGTTCAGATCAACCTTTGCAAGAACATCTGCTACTATTGGCTGCCAAGGTGTGTATTCTATCTTCATTTCTTCTGAAAGTTCTGTTTCGCTGGAAAGATACTGCTCGTTCACAAAGACCAAGTTGTCCATTGGTTTCAAAACTATCTCTTGATCGTTGAAGAAAACAGTGATCGGTTCGGATTTTGGCAGAATGTGTTTTATCTTGGTGTTCTCACCTTTGAAAATATATCTCTTCTTCTGGTCATCTTCAACGAGATTTACAGAATTGAGAAAGAGTTTCTGAGCTGTCTTTTTTTCGCCGTTGATGAAATAACTGATCTGACCTGTTTTCTCTTCGACTATCCTTTTGATCTCATCAGATTCTGGATACTTGATGACTATTCTGTCGCCATCTGTTATCTGTCGATTGAGATCTTCCACTAACTCATCGTTTACGAAAACCTCTGGCAAAAGCTCGAACAGCTCTTCATCGTTCAGTTCAACAGAGATCTTCTTCACAAAATCTGAAAGTCTCGGGATCAAAGGTTCTTCTGTGTTGTTTTTTTCTACAACTATCTCATCGCCATCTCTGATGACATGATGTAATGGTACTTGTGTTCCGTTTACAAAGGCTTTCATGCCACCAAGAATCTTGCCAGAGATGGTGTGTTCTTTGCCGTTGATCTGGAAGGTGATAGAAGGTTGCGGTGTTCCTAAAATCTCTGTGAATTTGAAACCTTTTTGAATCAGAAGCCTCAAAATAGTCTGGTTTTGGCCCACTTTGAGTAACTGAATCCTTTCACCGTTCAAGGTGATCGTGTCGTATATGCTTCCAGAGCTATAGGCACTGGCATATGCTATGCCGGTAAGAGTGACAAATTCGCTGCCAGTGAAATCTTCTCTGAGGCTTTTGATCTTTGGCAGATCTTCGACGTTCTTCAACGTAACTCTCTCTATTGGGAGCTCAAGAGCACGTGCGAGTTCACCGCGCAAACACTCGAGCTTAGCACCTCCACCAACGAGGAAAAGTGCACTGGGCTTCCCGAGATTCAACTGCTTGATCTTCTCGGCGATGTTGTTCGCAATGAGTTCAATGGTGGGTGAGATTGCCTTTAGAACAGATGAACTTTGCACAGTTGTCTTTCTACCCGTCACATCGGCTACCTCAATGGTCACATTATCATCAATTGATCTTTTCACCCTTTCGGCTGCAAGAAAATCGAGTAGATATGTTTGGGCTATTACCTCGGTGATCTCGTCTCCAGCCATTGGAACCATCTCATACCCGACGATAACTCCACCCTTGGCAAGTGCGATATCACTCGTTCCGGCTCCGATATCCACAACTCCAATATTGAGAATTCTCAGATCCTCTGGTATCGCTACCTGCAAGACTGCCATCGGTTCGAGAGTTAGAAAAGATGGCCTTAGACCAGCTCTGTGTAGTGAAGCAATCATCGCATTGACCACCTGCACCGGCAAGAGTGCGGCGACCAAACGAACGTATAACTTTCTCCCTCTGTGCCCGATGAGATTCTTCATCCAGAAGCCATCAAGCTTGTATTCGATCACCGAATAACCAGCGCAGTGGAGTTCTGAACCACCTTCATCGCTCAGCGGGATCTGAGAAATAGCCTTCATCTCGAGTTCTTTCACGGTTCTCTCATCGATCACATCTCCTGAAAACTCTGTCTCTGCTTCGAGAACAACTGTTTTGAGAAATCTACCAGCTACTG
>JBBFME010000015.1:0-24845 GCA_037478695.1 Pseudothermotoga sp. | reverse complement strand
TGGTGGATGTACTTACCAGCAGCAATATGTGGAATACTGATAGTTTTCAGCGTTGTCGTCAAGATAACAATCGATATTCTTGGGGGAAGAAAACAATGAGAAATTTCGCGAAAATTGCCATCGGTGCAGTGGCGATCTTATTATTGGGGTTGATCTTGGGACTCTTACTGAGACTGCCTGTATTTTCGGCAATTTCAAGGGAAAACGCGGCAATCACCATTCTCTTTTCTTCATTTGCCTTAATGATGCTCTTGGGTGCTCCGATTGCATTCTGTCTGACTGTATCATCACTGTTGACAATGATTTATCTCAAGTTACCCGCAATGGTTGTCTTTCAACGGATGAGTGCTGGAATAAATGCATTTTCGTTGATTGCAATACCTTTTTTCATTCTGGCGGGCCAGATAATGGCAGATGGGGGTATAGCAAGGAGAATAGTAGAGTTCTCGAACATACTCATCGGCCGGGTTCGTGGTGGACTCGCTATGGTAAACATTCTCGCGAGCATGTTTTTCGGTGGTGTCAGCGGCTCATCGGTTGCAGACACATCTTCAATAGGCGCGTTTTTGATCCCAATGATGGTTGATCAGGGTTATGATAGAGATTTCTCCGTTGCTGTAACGATTACATCATCAACACAGGGTATCATAATTCCTCCAAGCCATAACATGATCATTTATTCACTTGCAGCCGGTGGGGTATCTGTGGGAGCTTTGTTCATGGCTGGGTACATACCCGGTGTAATGGTTGGAGTGGCGCAGATGATAGTGGCTTATTTCATCTCAAGAAAGAGGAATTATCCGAAAGCAGGTAAAGTCAGTTTTAAGGAAGCATTGATAATAACAAGAGATTCTATACTCGGCCTGCTCGTTGCACTGATCATTATATTCGGTATAGCCTTTGGGGTTTTCACCGCCACGGAAGCTTCTGTGATTGCGGCAGTCTATGCTTTGGTAATCACAGCGTTTGTGTACAAATCGATGAACCTCAAAAGAATCATCGAAACCTTTAAGAACACGACAGTGATCGTTGCAATGGTGATGTTTGTGATAGCAAGTTCATCTGCATTTGGGTATTTACTCGCATACTTGAAGATACCTGCAATGGTTGCAAAAGGTCTTCTGTCTGTGACGACGAACAAATACCTTCTCATGTTGCTGATCAACTTGATATTGCTCTTCCTTGGGATGATAATGGACATGGCTCCACTGATCTTGATAACTACTCCGATCTTCCTGCCGATCGTCACTTCCTTAGGTTGGTCGCCAATTCAGTTCGGCATCATAATGATGCTCAATTTGGGTATAGGCTTGTGCACGCCACCTGTTGGCACCACCCTGTTCGTTGGGTGCGCAATAGGTAAGTGTAGTATTGAAAAAACAACAAGAGCTTGTGTTCCTTTCTATATCGCAATGATCATCGTCTTGTTGCTTGTGACATATGTCCCTTGGTTCACTATGTTCCTGGGCTCGAGATTTCTTAGGTAGGTGAGCCACATGGTAATAAAGAGACCTAATGCACAAGCAGGGTATCAACAGATAGTTTCCACAGACGTTCTGGACAACTTAACCTTTGGTCTTTTGTTTTTAAATGGCACAGAGGACTTCTTGTACCGCGAAGAAGAAATGGAAAGTGTTCTGGTGTTGATCAATGGACAAGTAACTTTCAACGTTGATGGAAAAGAATATACGACCAACTTGAGGAGAGATCTCTTCACAGACAACCCGAGTGCGATTTATCTTCCAAAATCAACCACTGTCCTCATACGCGCTTCGGTTGATTCAGAGCTCGCTGTGGCAAAAGCATCTTGCACAGATTTAAGTAGTGTGTGTTTTGTTCATTCTGAGAAAGTTAGCAGCAAGTACGCAGGTGAATGGAACTGGAAGAGAATAGTAAGAGATATAATAGGCAACTCTGTACCTGCCAAGAACTTAATCGTTGGCGAAACGATAAATCTTCCTGGTTGCTGGTCGAGTTGGCCACCACATAAACACGATACAGATGATTTTCCCAAAGAGCTGAAAGCAGACGAGTTATATCACTTCAGAATTAGACCAAAAGAAGGTTTTGCAATGCAAAGAATTTACGACGATCAAGAAGACAAATCCTATGTAATCAAAGATGGTGATACAGTTGTCACGAAAAGGGGATATCATCCAGTGGTAGCAGCACCAGGAGTTTTGGTGTACTACCTTTGGATAGTCAGCAACGACAAAAGACTCTTCTTACCATCATTCGACCCCACCTTTGAATCTCACAAAAACCTCGAATTCATGGCAAAAGAGATGCACTGAATCTGAGAAAAGGATGATAAAATATTTTTGGAGGTGGAACCATGCCGGAATTTGTCAATCCGTTCAGTGGTAAAATTCCCGACAGAAAATTGACTCTCTCGGAATTGATCAGGGCTATTAGACTCAACATTGCGGCAGAACATGAAGCTGTTCATCAATATCTATCTCATGCAGATGCAACCGATCATCCGTTGGCAAAGAAGGTTCTGAAAGAGATCGCCGATGAAGAAAGGGTTCATATTGGAGAGTTCACAAAACTCTTAGAGATTCTCACAAAAGACGAAGCACAGTTCATGGCTGAAGGCGCAAAGGAAGTTGAGGACATCATCAAAGAAATGGGTGATGAAGAACCAACTGTTGGCTCTCTCAAGGAAGGTGAATGATATGGCGAACAAGTATTTGATGCAGGAAGATGCACCTTTGTCTGCGGAGCTTTGGGAACTTTTGAATAACACGATGATAGAAGTTGCAAAAAGTCAACTTGCAGGCAGAAAGATTCTTTCGACGAAAGGTCCTTTTGGTTTCGGCCTAAGGCAGATATCATTGGGGGAGATCGAAATTGAACCTGGTGTTTTCTCAGCCAAAGTTCTTCCTCTGACTCATATACACAAAACCTTTTCTGTATCCAAACGAGATCTCGCCGCTTATGAAAAAGAAATGGTTGCACTCGATCTTTCTTCATTGATAGAAGCTACAAAGGAATGTGCAAAGCTAGAAGACAAGTTGATCTTTGAAGGCATTAACTCCAAAGGCTTGCTCAACTCAGACGGTGTGCTGAGCGTTGAGTTGAGATCTTGGAAAAATGTAGGTGAAGCAGTTAACAACGTGATCGAAGCTGTTACTAAGCTCGATGAAGCTGGCTTCCACGGACCATATTTGCTCGCATTATCTCCCGAGAGATACAACCTTCTTTTCAGAAGATACGAAAGTGGAAATCAAACTGAGCTTGAACATATCAAAACTTTTGTTAAAGCCGTACATAAGGCTCCGATATTGAAAAACTGTGGGGTCTTGATACAAGAATCCGATGTCCATGCCTCTTTGATTATTGGTCAAGATATGTCGATAGGCTTCATAGGACCTGTTGGAGAAAAACTGGAATTCTCTATATCTGAAAGTATCGCACTTCTGTTGAACACACCTTCGAGCGTCTGCGTGCTGAAATAGCTGAAAAGCCCCTTACGGGGCTTTTGATTTTTCAACGCAAAGTAAAGTACTTTTTTCTTTCTGAAAACACATAACAAGCAAGTATCTGTGTTATTATTAAATTAGTACAAGTGAATATTCCCCTCCCACGGGGAATGCCCTTGTATAATTCCGAGAATACGGCTCGGAAGTCTCTACCGGACAGCCGTAAACTGTCCTGGCTACAAGGGCTCTATTTGTTTTCGGTAGAGACTTTCGCTACCGATTTTTTATTTTTGGAGGTGTTTTGATGAAAGTTGCGATCGTCGTGGGAAGTGACAGCGATTTGAAGTTTGCGCAGGAAGCTTCTGAAGTACTTAAATCCTTTGATATTCCACACGAAATCTTCATCCTTTCTGCCCACCGAACACCATTTGAAACGATGGACTTTGCGAAAAACGCAGAAAAAGAGTTCTCAGTGATCATCGCAATGGCTGGCAAAGCTGCTCATTTGCCTGGGGTAATAGCATCGTTGACGACAGTCCCAGTAATTGGTGTACCGCTCTCTGTTTCAATGAATGGCATTGATTCACTCTTGTCGATCTCTCAAATGCCGTCAGGCATACCTGTGGCAACGATGGCAGTAGACGGTGCGAAGAATGCCGCGTTGTTTGCCACTGAAATACTTTCAATCACCGATTCAAATCTCAAAGAGAAACTCAGAAAGTACAGAGAAAATTTAAGAGACACCGTGGTCAAGAAAAATCTTTCTCTCAGAAATGAGGTGAGCCGATGAGAAAGGAAATGGTTTACGAAGGCAAAGCAAAGAGAGTTTACAAGACAGATGATCCAAATCTCTTTATCATCGAGTACAAAGACGATGCGACAGCCTTTGACGGCAAAAAGAAAGGCACGATACTCAACAAAGGAATTTTGAACAACAAGATTTCTGCAATCTTTTTCGAATTACTCGAAACTCAAGGCGTACAAACGCACTTTGTAAAAACTCTCAGTGAAAGAGAGATGCTCGTTAAAGCGGTGAAAATAGTTCCCATAGAGGTAATAGTGAGAAACATCGTTGCCGGAAGCCTTTCAAAAAGACTCGGCTTGCCAGAAGGGACTACTCTGAAAAGAACTGTTTTGGAGTTCTGCTACAAAAGTGATGAACTCGGTGATCCCATGATAAATCACTACCACGCCCTTGCGATGGGGCTTGCAACAGAAGAAGAACTCAATCAGATAGAGCGAACAGCCTTGAAGGTGAATGAAGTCTTGAAAAATTTCTTGGTGCAGCGCGGGATAGTTCTGGTTGATTTCAAATTGGAATTTGGCAGAAAGGATGGTCAGATCTTGCTTGCAGACGAGATTTCACCAGACACCTGTAGATTCTGGGATAGTTCGACAAAAGAAAAACTCGACAAAGACAGATTCAGAAGAGATCTGGGCAACGTCGAAGAAGCTTACTGGGAAATTTACAGAAGAGTGAGCAGTTAGGAGTGATGGTGTGTACAGAGCAGTCGTTCAGGTGACACTCAAAGACGGTGTGTTGGATCCACAAGGAAGTGCAGTAAAGGGGGCATTACATCACCTTGGCTTTGACCAAGTACAAGATGTAAGAGTTGGAAAACTCATCGAAATCACTCTCAAAGCAGCTTCAGAAAGAGAAGTTAAAGAATCTGTGCAGAGAATGTGTGAAAAGCTACTCGCCAATCCCGTTATTGAAAGATACACCATACTGTCTTTGGAGGAACTCTCATGAAAGCGGCGGTAGTTGTCTTTCCAGGATCAAACTGTGATAGAGATGCATATCATGTTCTGAAAGATGTGGTTGGTTTTGATTGTCAATACGTTTTCCACAAAGAAAATTTCTACCCCGAGGATTTCGACTTGATAGTCCTGCCAGGTGGTTTTTCATACGGAGATTATCTCAGGGCAGGGGCAATCGCAAGATTTTCACCAGTCATGCAATCTGTTACAAAAGCAGCCCGACACAGCGTCTTGGTTCTCGGTATCTGCAACGGCTTTCAGATACTCACCGAAGCAGGTTTATTGCCAGGTGTTCTCATGAAAAACAGAGATCTCGCATTCCACTGCCATGATGTCTATCTGTTGGTAGAAAACAACGAAACACCTTTTACATCTCTCTACCAAAAAGGTGAGATTGTGAAAATGAGCATCGCACATGGGGAAGGAAATTACTTCATAGAAGATCCAGAGAGAATAAAACAGCAAGTGGTCTTTCGATACTGTGACGAGAAAGGCAACACAACAGAGTTTGCAAATCCAAATGGATCACTCTTGAACATAGCGGGTGTAATCAATGAACACGGTAACGTTTTAGGATTGATGCCTCATCCAGAAAGATGCAGCGAAGAGATTCTTGGTTCATCCGATGGTAGAAAACTCTTTGAGTCTGTTGCCATGTACTTAGAACGGAGGAAATACAATGCAGTCGTATGAACAACTCGGACTGAACGAAAAAGAATACAGGAAAATTCTCGAGATTTTGCAAAGAGAACCAAACGAGGTTGAACTTGGAATGTTTTCGGTGATGTGGTCTGAACACTGCAGTTACAAACACACAAGACCACTTTTGAAGAAATTTCCAACGCGGGGAAATCGTGTTCTTCAAGGACCTGGTGAGAACGCCGGAGTAGTAGACATAGGTGATGACTTTGTGGTTGTTTTCAAGATGGAAAGTCACAATCACCCATCTGCAGTTGAACCATTTCAAGGTGCTGCAACGGGGATAGGGGGTATTGTGAGAGACATACTCGCAATGGGGGCAAGACCCATAGCGTTGCTCGACTCTTTGAGGTTTGGTGATCTACAAGAACAAAGAACGAAATATCTGTTTTCAGGTGTGGTTTCAGGTATAGCCCATTACGGAAACTGTATTGGAGTACCAACGGTAGCTGGTGAGATCTATTTCAACGATTGCTATACGGATAACCCCTTAGTCAATGTCATGTGCGTTGGTATAGCTCGCAGAGGTGAAATAAGAAATTCGAGAGTAGAAGTAGCACCTGCGACGGTGATGCTCGTCGGAGCGATGACAGGTAGAGATGGTATACACGGTGCGAGTTTTGCCTCTGAGAACCTTTCAGAGCAATCAGAGAAGAAGAGACCATCGGTACAGATCGGCGATCCTTTCATGGAAAAATTGCTCATCGAGGCGTGCCTCGAGGCTGCCAAACTCGACTGTGTCTTGGCCGTTCAAGATCTTGGTGCCGCCGGTTTGACATCTGCATGTTCCGAGATAGCCTCAAAGAGCAACAAGGGTATAGAGATAGAACTTTCTGCGGTGCCACAGAGAGAAAAGAATATGGATGCCTACGAAATCGTCTTATCAGAGTCACAGGAAAGAATGCTGCTTGTCGTGAAACCAGGCTACGAAGATCGAATCAAAGAGATCTTTGAAAAATGGGATCTCACTGCCAAGATGATTGGCAAGATAACAGACGACGGTCTTTTCACGGTGAAGATGAACGGGAAAATCGTTGCCCAGATTCCGGCAAAAGCACTGACCGAAGGAGTACCAATCGTTACACTCGAGGCAGGTGAGAGTTTTCTACAAGATCAAAGTATCGTTCCTCAGGTTGAAGATCTGCAAGAATCCTTTTTCAAATTGCTCGGCAGTGAAAACATATGCAGTAGAAGATCTGTTTACGAAAGATACGACCACAGGGTCGGTACTGACACAATTGTACTGCCCGGCTCAGATGCTGCAGTCTTGAGGATCAATGACACAAAAAAAGCGATCGCAGTGACAACAGACTGCAATTCACTATATTGCTTTTTAGACCCATATGAGGGTGCAAAGATCGCTGTTGCGGAAGCGGCAAGAAATATTGTTGTAACCGGTGCTGAGCCAATTGGTATCACCGATTGCTTGAACTTTGCAAACCCCGATGACGAGAAAATATCACACCAACTTGTGAAAGCAATTGAAGGCATTGCCGAAGCGGCAAGATTCTTTGAAATACCAATAGTCAGTGGCAATGTCAGCCTTTACAACGAAAGTTCAAAGAGAAAGATATACCCAACGCCCGTCATAGGCATGGTCGGACTTATAGAAGATGTCTCAAAGATCTGTGATGCCTTATTCAAAGATGAAGGCGACTTAGTTGTCTTACTCGGAAGACAAAGTGCAGAAGAATCTGTTTGCGAGTACACCAGAGTAATTCATGGTGTGGAAAATGGCAGACCACCCAGGCTCGATCTGTCTTTCGAGAAAAGAGTGCAAAGACTCTGCTTAAAAGCCATCAGAGAAGGAATCGTCAAATCAGCACATGACCTTTCAGAAGGTGGCTTAGCGATAGGTTTAGCAGAGTCGGCGGTTTTGAGTGGAATGGGAGTTGAATGCGATCTTTACACAAAAGATAGGATGGATTTCTATCTCTTCGGTGAAACTCAATCGCGAATTGTTGTCGGTCTTTCAAGGGAAAAATTTGAATGTCTACAAGCTCTCTCACGACAAGAAGAAGTACCTATAACTGT
This sequence comes from Pseudothermotoga sp., assembly GCA_037478695.1. GTDB lineage: Bacteria > Thermotogota > Thermotogae > Thermotogales > DSM-5069 > Pseudothermotoga_B. Next base: position 16,926 of record JBBFME010000015.1, on the reverse strand, counting down.
CCTGGGCAAGGTGACAAAGAACAAATTCTGTATAAGGGTGAACGGTGAAAAAGTCATAGACACCGATGTTAAGAAAATAGAAGAAATATACAACACTTCACTGGAAAAGCTGGTGAATGAATAATGCCGTTGAAAGAAGCGTGTGGTTTACTCGGAATCTTTTCTTCATCATATGACGAGACAATAGCAAAGACTGTCTACTACGGTCTCTTTGCACTACAACATAGAGGGCAAGAAAGCGCAGGCATAGCAGTGAGTGATACCAATTCGATAAGGTATCACAAAGGCTTGGGTTTGGTCTCTGAAGTCTTTGATGAAGAAGAACTTGAAAAACTCACAGGCAAGATTGCAATCGGTCATGTGAGGTACTCAACAACAGGAAGCAACGTGTTTTCAAATGCGCAGCCGTTGGTCATCAGGTATCATTCCGGAGAACTCGCGGTTGCCCACAACGGGAATCTGGTGAACGCTTCTCAGATTAGAGACAACTTGGAGAAAAGTGGTTTTATGTTTCATACAACCACAGACAGTGAAGTGATTGCGGCACTGATAGCAAGATCTCAGATGAATCTGGTTGATTCGATATTCAACTGTGTAAAACAAGTTCAAGGTGCGTATTCTCTTCTGATCATGTCAAAAGACCAACTGATAGCCGTTAGAGACCCTCACGGCTTTCGACCGTTGTGCCTTGGTTCGTACAACGGTTCGTATGTTGTTGCATCTGAGAGCGCAGCTTTTGATACAATCGGTGCAACCTTCATAAGAGACCTGCAACCAGGAGAAGTTCTACTCATCGATGATTCTGGCTTGAAAAGTTATAAACTGCCAATCTCAAAGAAATCTCTGTGCGTTTTCGAGTTTGTCTATTTTGCAAGACCAGACAGCACAATAGATAGCATAAGTGTGTACATGGCTCGATGGAAGGCAGGGACAATTTTGGCAAAGGAGCATCCAGCAAAAGCAGATTTGGTCGTTGCTGTACCAGATTCAGGAAATGTCGCCGCAATAGGTTTTTCAGATCAGTCAAAAATACCAATGGGCATGGGATTGATCAAAAATCGGTATATCGGCAGAACCTTCATAGAGCCAACCCAAAGGATGAGAAACCTTGGAGTGAAATTGAAACTAAGCCCACTGAGAGAGCTCATAGTTGGCAAGCGAATTGTTCTGGTCGATGACTCTATCGTGCGCGGAACTACCATGGGTCAAATCGTGAGAATGCTCAAAGACTGTGGAGCCAAGGAAGTTCACGTGCGCATAAGCTCACCGCCCATAACGCACAGTTGTTACTTTGGCATAGACACCTCGACCAAAAGAGAGTTGATCGCCTCGAGTTTCGATGTCGAATCGATAAGACAGTTCATTGGTGCAGACAGTCTTGGTTATCTCAGCCTCAAAGGATTGATCGAAGCAACTGGTTTGGGAGAAGAGGAATTGTGTTTGGCTTGCTTTAACGGTGAATATCCTGTACAGACACCGATGGAAGGCAGAAAATATCTCTTTGAAAAAAGATGAGGTGATCCGATGGGTTTTTCGTACAAAGATGCAGGTGTAGACATCGACAAAGCAGATGTGGCAGTGCAGATGATGCGAAAATATGTACAATCGACTTATACAAAAGGCGTTTTGGGAGATATAGGGAGTTTCGGTGGCTTCTTTCAAATAAAGGATAACTATAAGAATCTCGTCTTGGTTGCCGGTGCAGACGGTGTCGGCACAAAACTCAAGATTGCCTTTGCATTAGACAAGCACGATACTGTGGGCATAGATTGTGTTGCCATGTGCGTGAACGATGTGCTTGTGCACGGTGCAAAACCGTTGTTCTTCTTGGACTACATAGCCGTTGGGAAACTCATACCTGGAAAGATAGCTCAGATAGTCAAAGGCCTTGCCGAAGGTTGTATTCAAGCTGAGTGTGCACTCATAGGCGGTGAAACAGCCCAGATGCCAGACATGTACAAAGAAGATGAATACGATCTGGCAGGCTTTGCCGTTGGAGCAGTTGAGAAAGAAAATCTTCTCGATGGGACAAAGGTTAAGGAAAAAGATTTGGTCATAGGAATCAGTTCGAGTGGTATCCACAGCAATGGCTTTTCATTGGCAAGAAAGGTGCTCTTGAGTAAACTGAATCTTCAAGACTACGTTGAAGATCTGAAAAAGACGTTGGGTGAAGAACTGCTAACACCAACGAAGATATACGTCAGAAGTGTCATGAAAGTCTTGAACGAAAATGTGCACGCGATGGCACATATTACAGGTGGCGGACTGATTGAGAATCTTCCGAGAGTTCTGCCTCAAGGGCTTGAGTTCAGAATAGACAAAAACAGTTGGGATCTTCCACCAATTTTCAGAATCATACAAAAACTGGGTGAGATCGATCAAAAAGAAATGTTCAGAACCTTTAACATGGGCATTGGGTTTGTCTTGGTCGTTGACAGAGACCACGGCGATGAGTTCTTGAGCAAATTGCACCAGACGGGTGAGAAGGCATGGATAATAGGTGAAGTTAGAGAAGGGGACAGGGGTGTTGTTCTTTGAAGACCATCAGAGTTGGAATTCTCGCATCGGGAAACGGCAGTAACTTTCAAGCGATCGTTGATAGATCTGAAAGAGGCACATTGCCTGCGAAGGTAGCCGTTCTGGTGAGCGATAAATCAAATGCCTTTGTTCTGCAACGCGCGAAAAACCATGGAATACCAGCTTATGTGATAAAGCCAAAGGAGTTTTCAGATCAACACGAATACGAACAGAAAATGATAGAAATTCTGAATCAGCACGGTGTTGAATTGGTCGTCCTGGCAGGCTTTATGAGAATACTCTCATCTAAATTCATCCAAGCCTTCAAAAACAGAATTATCAACATACATCCATCGTTGATACCTGCTTTTTGTGGAAAAGGTTTCTACGGCATGACAGTTCACCAGGCAGTTTTTGAGTATGGTGTGAAGATCACCGGCGCAACTGTGCACTTTGTCAATGAGGATATCGACGCAGGACCCATCATCATTCAGAAACCTGTCTTTGTCTGTGATGAAGACACCCCTGAAACCATAGCCGAAAAGGTACATCAAGTGGAACACGAAATACTGCCAGAAGCGATAAGACTTTTTGCTTTGGGAAAACTTCAGATAAGTGGTAGAAGAGTGATCGTGAAGGAGTGAGAAGATGCGTGCACTCATTTCTGTATCGAACAAAGAAGGAATAGCTGAGCTTGCAAAAGAGTTGCTAAAACTAAACGTGCAAATCGTTAGCACAGGAGGTACTGCAAAGTACTTGAAAGAAAATGAAATAGAGGTAATAGAGGTTTCAAAGTTAACCTCCTTTCCAGAGATGCTGAATGGCAGGGTGAAGACACTTCATCCAGCGATACATGGAGCCATCTTGGCGAGAAGAAACAATCCAGAAGATCTCGAAGAACTGAGAAAACTATCGATCACGCCAATCGACATAGTGATCGTCAATCTCTATCCTTTCAAAGAGACTGTCTTGAAAACAAAAGACATTGAAGAAATCATAGAAAACATAGACATCGGTGGACCAACTTTGCTGAGAGCTGCAGCAAAGAATTTCAGAGATGTGATAGTCATCTGCGATGTGAGTGATTATCATTGGCTGACAGATAAATTTTCAAAGAGAGAAAGCATAACGTTCGAAGAAAGAATGAGACTTTCACTCAAAGCCTTCAGACACACTGCTCATTACGATGCCATGATCTGCGAGTATTTTTCTAAACTGATCAACGATGAAGAATTTCCTCATACCTTTACTAAGACTTTCGAAAAGCTCTTCGACCTACGATATGGAGAAAATCCACACCAAAAGGCCGCACTTTACAAAAACGTATTCTTCAACAACTTTGGAATAGTCAACGCCGAACAGCTTCAAGGAAAGGAACTCTCTTTTAACAACATCTGCGATGCAGACGCTGCGCTGAGTCTGGTCGAAGAGTTCGATGTGCCCTGTGCAGTTGCCGTGAAACACACAAATCCCTGTGGAGTTTCATGCGATCGAGAAATACACAAGGCCTTTGAGAAGGCATATCATGCAGATCCTATCTCGATCTTCGGTGGTATAGTTGCCTTCAACAGAACCGTTGATGAAAAACTCGCTGAGCAGCTTTCAGAGATCTTTCTCGAAGTCTTGCTCGCTCCAGACTACACAAAAGAGGCGTTGAAAGCACTTTCCAAGAAAAAGAACCTCAGAGTGCTGAAGGCAAAAATGAACAACGAAGAAGATCAAATAGAGATCAAGACCGTAAGTGGCGGCGTCTTGGTGCAGAGTAAAGATAACAAAGACTTTGAGCAACTCAGCGTGGTCACCAAGAGAAAGCCGTCGGAGGAAGAACTCAGAGATCTACTCTTTGCTTGGAAGGTTGTCAAACACGTCAAGTCGAATGCAATCGTCTTGGCAAAGGAATTGGCTACTCTTGGTATAGGTTCTGGGCAGGTCAACAGGCTTTGGCCCACCGAGCACTGTGTGAGAGTGGCTGGCGAAAGAGCAAAAGGTGCTGTTCTGGCATCAGATGCCTTCTTTCCATTTCCAGATGCCTTAGAGATCGCCGCAAAGGCAGGAGTTTCGGCAGTCATTCAACCTGGTGGTTCACTGAGAGATGAACAGATCATTGAGATCGCAGACAAATACAACATGGCGATGATCTTCACGGGCACGAGACATTTCAAACATTGAGGTGAGTTCTGTGAAGGTTTTGATCGTTGGGCAAGGTGGAAGAGAGCACGCTTTGACATGGAAACTCTCAGAAAGAAATGAAGTCTACTGTGCACCTGGCAATGCAGGAATGAGTGAGATTGCAAAATGTTTTGAGATAAAGGATAAAGATGAATTGATGAATCTCGCAATGAAAGAGAGAATAGATATGACAGTCGTTGGACCAGAGGCTTATTTAGCCGAAGGCATCGTCGATGACTTTGAAAAACATGGTCTGAAGATCTTTGGGCCCAACAGAAGAGCTGCTGCTATAGAAGGTAGCAAGGTTTTTGCCAAAACTCTGATGCAGAAATACAATATACCCACAGCAACTTTTGAAGTTTTCGACAACCCAGATGGTGCAGAAAGATTCGTTTCCAAGCTGGATAAACCAGTAGTGGTAAAGGCAGATGGTCTTGCGGGTGGAAAAGGCGCAATCGTGGCAAAAACAAAGAAAGAAGCCTTCAAAGCCATAGACGATGTCATGCGCAAAAAAATCTTCAAAGAAGCGGGCAACAGAGTGGTGATTGAAGAATTTCTCACAGGTTGGGAGGTTTCAGTTCTTGCATTCTGTGACGGCAAAAGTATTTTGCCAATGCTGAGCAGTATGGACTACAAAAAGGCGTACGATAACGATGAAGGACCTAACACAGGTGGAATGGGATCAATCACACCTGCACCGAATTACACAGAGGAACTCTCTCGATTTGTTTACAAGGAGATTCTCTTGAAAACGTTGAAGGCACTACAGGCAGAAAATATCGAATACAAAGGCGTTCTGTACGCTGGACTGATGATCACAAAAGATGGTCCAAAGGTACTCGAATTCAACTGCCGGTTTGGTGATCCAGAAACGCAATCTATACTTCTTTTGTTGGAAAGTGATCTACTTGAAATCATCGAAGCTGTCGTCGAAGGTGAACTTTCAAAGTGCAAGATCTCGTGGTCTGACGAAAAGGCTGTTTGTGTTGTCTTGGCAAGCGGAGGGTATCCCGAATCCTATGAAACTGGTTATGAGATCTATGGATTGAATAGACTCAAAGATGTAGTTGTTTTCCACGCAGGTACAAAGAGGTCAAATGGCAAGATTTTGACCAATGGCGGCAGGGTGTTGAACCTGTGTGCAAAAGCCAAAACGTACAGCGAAGCTAGAAACAAAGTGTATAAAGCCATAGAGAAGATATGTTTTGAAAACATGCATTATCGTAAAGACATCGCTAACCTTTAAGCCCTGTGAGCGTTATACCCTTTATGAGATATTTTTGACCGACAACGAAGGCGATCACCGAAGGTAGGACACCCATCACTGCCGCGGCCATCAAAAGGTTCCAACTGGTTCCGTACATACCCTGAAAACTCGCCAAGCCTATCGTTATCGTTTTCATGTAATCTTTGCTAACAACGATAAGGGGCCAGAGTAGATTGTTCCACTGAAAGACAAAGGTAAAGATGGCAAGTGTGGAGACAGCAGGTATCGAAAGCGGAATGATGATCCTTGAATAAACATAAAACCGGGAGGCTCCATCGATTCTCGCAGCATCTTCGTAATCTTTTGGAATTGTCATGAAAAATTGTCTGAGCAAGAACACACCAAAGGCTGTAAAGATGTTTGGTATTATCAAGCCGACATAGGTATCTGTCCAGCCAAAGATCTTCACCAAGATGAAGTTCGGTATCATCGTTACCTGACCGGGTATCATAAGAGTTGCAAGGTAGAGTAGAAACAGTCGATCTCTGCCTGGGAAATTCAGTCTCGCAAAGGCATATGCACTGAGTGAAGCCACTATCAGATGAAGAAGTGTAATAGATGCTGAAACTATGAAACTGTTGATCATGTATCTTCCGAAAGGTACAACCGTCCAAACTTTCTTGTAATTCTCCCAGTGAAATGTCGTTGGGATCCACTTGGGCGGATATTCGAAGACTTCCCCTACAGTTTTCAGCGATGTCGAAAACATCCAGAAGAATGGTACTAACATGAAAAATGCAACCACAACCATAACGGCAAAAAGTACCCAGTTAGTCAATTTCTCCTTTGTACGTCTTTTCATTCGTAATACACCCACCTTTTCTGGTACCTAAACTGCACAAAGGTAGCGAGAAAGATGATGCCGAACAAAACCCATGCGATGGCAGAAGCGTATCCCATCTTGAACCACTGAAAGGCGTTGCTGTATATGTAGTAAACAATTGTGTTCGTTGCGTTACCTGGACCACCACCCGTAAGAACATAGGCTTGGTCAAAGACTTGGAAGGAGCTTATCACGTTGATCACTATTACGAAAAAGGTCGTAGGCGATAGCAACGGCATAGTTATATAAACAAAGCTCTTCCAACTGTTTGCACCATCGAGGTGTGCAGCCTCATAGAGTGAAGATGGTATCCCCTGCAGGCCTGCCATGAAGAGCACCGCTGAAAAACCGACATCTTTCCAGACACTGAGAATCACAATTGCTATCAACGCCCATTTGGGATCAGACAGCCATCGAGGCAAGTTGGAAATTCCTATATTGTACAGAAATTCATTCAAAAGCCCAAAATCTGCGTTGAAGATCCACCTGAAGACCATGGCAGCCGCCACTGTAGGAACGATCACCGGAAAAAAGACTGCAGCTCTGAAGAATGTCCTAAATGGTATATTTCTCACCAATACTAACGCAAAAACCAGTCCTAAGATCACCCTTGTTGGTACTGTCCCTAAGACAAAGATCACCGTATTTTTCAAGACAAGAGCGAAGGTCTTATCATTGGTGAGCAAAAGAGCATAATTCTGAAATCCAACAAAGCGTGGTTGTGTGAGCATATCCCATTGTAGGAAACTCAAGATCAGTGAAACAACCACAGCCCCAAAGACGAAAACACAAAAACCAATGAATCCTGGCAATAAGAATAACCAAGCAGCGATGTTTTCTTTTCTGCGCAATGACAACTCAATCACCGCTCTTCACACCAAAGATATCTGCGGCATTGAGATAGAAAAATCTGTCGAGTTCTTCTTCAGATAGCCCTATCGATCTGAGTGAATCATACCAACCAATGATTTCACGTGGCATTTTCTCGAAGGCACTGTCTGTACCAAAAACGATCTTTCTCACCGAGATTTCCTTCTTGACATAACCACCTTCTATTATGTGCCTACGCACCACCTCACCGCCTGAAAGATCAAAATAGACATTTCTCCTCCACCTGGCTACGGCACAAGAGATCATGTACTCAGGCCAACCGAGGTGTGCGCCTATTATCTTCAACTTTGGGAAAGAATTGGCAATCGTGTCTAAGTAAATCGATCTCATTCGGGCAGAAGATTTTCCTTTCAGTCTGTTCAGAATCTTCTCCTCGTTTTCCACCATGCCACTTCTCTCATCGAGCAAATAATCAACGGGGCCCCCAATTACACCCGTGTGAAAAAGCACAACCATGTTGTTGTTCTGTGCACGTTCGTAGAAGGGAAAATAACTCGGATCATCATAATTCTTATCAGTTAGAATAACCTTTAATCCGGCAAATCCCATCTTTTTGTATCGGTCGACATCCGTTGGATCATCTTTGTCCAAATCGATCCAGGCAAGACCAAGAAAATAGTCTGGAAACTCATCAATAGCCTTTTTCACAAGTTCATTGCCGCCAGGTGCACCGATTAAGACCATCTTTTCAACGTTGTATTCTTCACTGTACGCAAGTAACTTGTTCACAAAATCAGAATAATCTCTCTCTTGAGATGTGAAATGAATGTGGCTGTCAAAGATACGTTGTTTCATCATACACCTTCTTTTCACAAGTGCGGCGCAAAAGCGCCGCACAGTCTTTTACCAACTCCCGTACTGTTTGATCATCTTTGTTACTTCTTGACTTACGTACTCAAGAACTTCAACGGCTGACTTTTGCCCTGTCCAGACATAATCGAGTTCTCTGGTGATATAATCAAAAATCTCCCACCAACCTGGTATCTGTGGGAACTTCACACCAAAGCTCGTCTCAGTGAAAAAGATCAACCTTTCTTGTTCGCTGGGTGGATTAGATATGAAGGCTTTCACTGTCTCAGGAGTTCTCATAGCCGGAACAGCATCTCCACTCTTCGCGAAGATAGCCTGTCCCTTTGGGCCACAGAGAAATTGCATGAACTTCCAAGCAGCATCTTTGTTCTTAGACTTTGAATACATGACAAAACCCGCTCCACCTAAGGTATTTGTACGGGTAACTCCGTAAGGAAGAGGAGCAACACCAAACTTCAGGTTTTTGTTAGTCACAAACGAGCCTATCTGTGCAGCGTTGCTCAGAACCATTGCTACTCTTCCAGTTGTGAACAACTCTGCAGCCGAACCAAGCTGTGCCAACTCAGCTATTGACGGTGTCACTTTGTAGGAAAGAATCAAGTCTGCTACGAACTGAATCGCTTCAACTGCTGCCCTTTCGTTTAGTGTACACTTGGTGGGGACATCGTAATCGTCGACAATCTTTCCGCCATTCATATGCACCCACAGATGCCATTTGTTTCTCTCGAGTACAACGCCCCACTGGGTTACTCTGCCTCGTGAATCAATCTTGGTCAGTTTTCGGGCAGCATCGAGGAACTTCTGCCAATCCCAGGAATAATCTGGATACGGTACACCGGCTTCATCAAAGAGTGTTTTGTTGTAGAACAACACAGTTGTGTCGTTGTCCCTTGGGAAACCGTAAACTCGCCCTTTGTACATGAATGTGCTCAGCAACTCTTGGTTGTAAGCTTCTGCTGGAAAGCTCGTTTTCTCAATGTACGGTGTGAGATCTTCCAAAACGCCCTTTGCCGCCCAACTTGGTATGGTGTGCAGGAACATCACGTCTGGAGCATCTTCTGCCGCCATCATTGCTTGAATCTTGTCGAAGTAGGTCGACCATGGATAGTTGATTATCTCGACCTGAATGTCTGGATTCTCTGCCTGAAATTGTTTGACGATCTCTTGGTATGGTGGTAGTTCTGCTGGTGAGCCCCAGAAAGAAAAGCGGATCTTTGTAGCTGAAAAGCCGAGTGCGACAACTGTCAGGACGAATAGCACCACAGCAAACCTTTTCATAGAGACACCTCCCCCTTTTTCACAACATGAACTATAACACATTCGTTCCACTTATGTCAAGACTTGAAAAAAGTCGCAAAATAACTCTACATTGTGGTACAATTCAACTGGTGAGAGGCATGAGTAGAATCAGAAACAGTTCCTACTTACGCAAAAACAATTTGAGAGTTGTGCTCAAAGAAGTACTCAAACACCAACCTGTCTCTAAATCGCAGGTTGCTAAGAAATTGAATGTGAATTCTTCAACTGTCTCTGAACTGTTGAAACCACTCATAAATGCAAAAATAATCTTGCAGTCATCTCATGGACCATCATCTGGCGGCAGACCTCCAATTCTGCTGAGGATTAATCCAACAGCTGCGTATATAGTTGCAGTTGATCTATCCAGTTACTCGGTCCGAGTGGCTCTTATGAACAGCTTGCTGAAAGTACAGGCAATGAAAGTCTTCACAATGGATCAGGATATATACAAAGGGTTAGAGCAACTGATCAAAGAAATCAGCATGAGCATTGAAGGTTTGAGAGATTCAAGAGTTCTCGGAATATGTATAGCAGTCTCCGGCGTGCTCAACCCAACGACAGGTAGGATCAGCAGCAGCCTGATAAAAGGCTTGGAGAACATTAGAATTGGCGAGTACTTGCAAAGGAATTTTAGACTGCCGATCTTGGTGGAAAACGACGCAAATCTCTCTGCTCTTGGCGAATTCATGAACATGGAAGAAGAGATTGCAAACATGTTTTACATACACATGGGTGATGGTTTAGGCGGTGGGATGGTTTTGGAAAAATCGCTTTTCAAAGGAAACAGAGGTTATGCTGGAGAGATAGGCAAAATGGTCTACAACACTGAGCCTTTGATCACAGCAGGCGAGTTTTACAACGAGCTTTTGAAAGATTACTTAGACCGAGGAAAATTCAATGAAGAAAAACTCATAAGATTTTTAGCGACAATTGTTCAGAACGTTCTTTCCACAATCGATGTATACCATTTTGTCGTTGGAGGTAGGTACGCTCTCTTCGATGAAAGCATACTGCATGAGGTGGAAAAAATCGTAAGAGAAAGGTTCTACGGATTTGAGATCTTCATCAGAAAATCTGTGAACAACCCTGATGCCATCTTGACAGGTGCAGCAGAGTATCTAATGGAGAACAGAATCTTCAACATTTGAAAGGTCAAAGCCCTTGCAGAAAATATATCAAACAGCGCTCACTCAATCTAAGAGATCTCTCCTCAATCAATACCTAACGCCACTCTTTCCAAAAACTCTTTGAAATTCCTCCACCACTTCAAGGAACTTTTCCTTTGTGAGCCACTCTTGCCAACCATATTTTGTGTAAACTGAACTGACCAACTTGGGATAATTCAAAGAATCAAGAAAAACACCGTCCACATACTTAGACAACAGAGTTGCCAATCTTTGAGCGTTCATAGGCAAAACTGGCCCGACGAAAACTGATACTCTAACACCGTCATCTTTGAGCTTCTTTACGGTGTTCAGCCTCTCTTCAATCGGAGGAGCACCCGGCTCAAGAATCTTCCTAACTTCCTCACGATCAGTAGTAACAGTGAGTGTTATTGAAAGATCTCTCAATAGATCTACATCTCTGCTGGCAAGTGTTGATTTTGTCATTATGTGGACTTCTCGAAAGTGAGAGATGAGAATCTGTAGAATCTTTCTGCTCAATTGATACTTTTTTTCCACGTATTGATACAGATCACAGGTGCTCGAAAGAAAAAAATCACCAGAACTCTTCGGTAACTCTCTTTCGAGCACCTCAACTGCATTCTTCTTGACCCAAATATCTTTTCCCCATTTGGAACCAGTGTACTTAAAAGGACCTATGAATTGCGCATAACAGTACAGGCATCCAAAACTGCACCCAATGTATGGGTTTATCACGTACTTCGCAACAGGTATCTTAGTCCTTGTGATGATCTTCTTACAATCGATCTCATTTATCATTTGCCTTGAACTACCAAACCGAGTAATCTGTCGTGCAACTTTGAATTGTCCAAGTGGATGATCAACTCTTTTCTTGTTTTGCCCAACTTCACAACGACTATCATTTGCCCAACCAACTGTGCTGCGAGCAAACCATCGGCGCTTGTGAGATGTGGCATATCAACAATCACTTCGTCATAGTTTTTCGAGAGGGTTGCTATAACCTCTGCTAACTTCGAGTTACCCATTAACCAATCATCATTTCTTTCAAGGCAAAGTACATCGAGATTCTCTGAAAACTTCAGCACAGATTTTTCCAAATCTCCGTCCTTTAACAAGGACAATAGACCAGGTTGTTCTGTTCCTCCATGAAAGATCTCTTTCAATCTCGGCGCATGTGAGTTCAAATCAACGATCAAAACTCTTCGAGACATCTTTGAAAGAATATGGGCCAAATTCACTGCAACAAAGGTCTTGCCTTCTTTTGATTCAAAACTTGTCACACCTATTACATTGTTCATCGATGAAGCCCAGATCTTGACGGCAATTTGTTTGAAGTCTTCACGCATCTCGTTTTCATTAGCGATGAATCCTGAAGGCGTCTTTGAAAAATGAATCTTTCCAAGAACCGTCTTTGGAAAGATTCTTTCAATTTCATCCTCTGTTCTAAACCTCTTGTCAGTGGCATCGCGAACGAAGGCAGCCAAGATTCCCAAAAAGATACCAAGAACTCCTCCAATCGCTAAGACCAAACGCTTGTTTGGTTTTGAAGGTTTGTTTGGTACCATTGCGCTGCTCACCACTTTGACGTTTTCCACAGTACCTGCCGCACCTATTCTCGCTTGCTCGTACTGAGCCAAAAGAGCTAAGTAAGTTGTTTGCTTTGCCTGTCTTTCTCGCTCCAGCTCGAAAAGCTTCTGTTCGACTGTTGGAACAATCGAAGCTTTCTTCAAATAATCATCACGAATCTTTTGTACAGCACTCAGCGAAGCCTCAAAAACTTGCAACTGCGTTTGTTTCAAAATCAGCTCAGTGTAAAGCTGAGAATAAGCAGGATTGATCGTTTGCACTTCTGCGCTGACCACTTTCGCTATCTCTTTCTGCAGAAGATCTTGGGTCTCTTCGATCTGTTTTTTAAGTGAAACTACCCTTCTATCGTCTTCAGAGTAGCTTTGAAGCAGTGCAGACAACTGTACTTGCAGATCAACGAGCTTCGAACGAAGTTGCTGCACAACTGGATTTGTGCTTATCGTCTCCGATGAGATGATCTTTTGATCAACTTTCTTGAGCATATCCTCTGCCGCTTTTATACCAGCCTTGGTTTGCTGAATGTTCAGCAGATACTCGTTCACCATTGCATCGAACTGAGCTATGTACTTGACCAAGTTCGCTGCTTGATCACTCAGCGCGTATATCTGGTTTTCCTCTTTGAACTTCTTTATCCTGTCTTCAACGCCCTTCAACTCTTGTTCAACACGTGGCAGTTGAGATTCAATGAAATTCAACTTTGCAGTGTATTCGTTGGTCGAAAGCCTACTTTTCAATTCCAAATACAACTCTACCAATGTATTGGCAATCTTTGCAGCAAGTTGCGGATCCTCATGTTCAACGGAAAGCTCTATTATCTTCGAACTTTTGACGGCTTCTACTTCGATCCATTTATTCGAAATCGTATTCACTATATCTTGTATATCCACATCGCTATCCTTTTTTGCCTTTGCCTTGAACAGCTCCAGCAGATTCAGTTGTTCAACAAGTTTTTCCAAGGTTGCACGACTCTTGATTAGCTCAACCTCAGTGTTGACATCCGGACCCGTACCAACATTGATGCCAAGTAACTGCGCTGCCTGACTGGGAATATTTATCGTCTGTCCACCTGACGAAGCAACGAGTAACTGTGCAGTCGCCTTGTACACCGGTTTGGCAAAAAACAGCAGATAGACTAAGGTGACGAAACAAGTAATCACAAAGATTGAAGCGAACAACCAAAATCTTCTTTTGAAAATCGCTACAATGTCCTTTAGAGTTATCTCTGTGTTCTCGTTGTTCAAGAGTATCCCTCCTACATCTTCTCATCCTTAGAATATTAAACCACAAACTAACAGATTGATCTATCGTGATAGACTTTCTTTGGAGGTGTGAGAGTGATTGCGATCGTAGGCAGCAACAATGTCGATTTGGTTTTGACAGTGAAAGAGTTCACAAAACCAGGAGAAACGCAGCCTTGTCTTTCTTTCGAAAGATTTGCAGGAGGAAAAGGGGCAAACCAAGCAGTCGCCTGTAAAAAGCTTGGTGGCGAAGTAATATTCCTTACCTGTGTTGGCAACGATGGAAATGGTGATTTTTCCTATAATGAGCTTGCCAAAGCAAAAGTCGAGGAATATGCTATCAGAACCCAACTTCCAAACGGTTTTGCCATGATAGAGATTACTCTGAATGGTGAGAACAGGATAATAATCTACCCAGGCTCGAACGCCGCACTCACACCTGAGCTTCTCAGAGAGCATGCGGAGGAACTTTTGAAAGCTCAAATGCTTTTGCTGCAGAATGAGATTTCTTTTTCAACGACCTTTGAGGCTGCAAAGCTGTTCAAAGAGAATGAAAGATTGGTGATCTTCGACCCAGCCCCCGCACAGAACATAGATCTTTCGATCCTTCAGTACGTTGATTTTGTGACGCCCAACGAAACAGAACTTTTCATTCTGACAGGTTCAAAGATTCCTGAAGAAGGTGCAAAGATCTTGCTCGAAAGAGGTTGCAAGAACGTGATAGTCAAGATGGGTGATAAAGGTTGCTTGCTCATAGGAGAACTTGGCACAATGAGAGTGAAGGCCTTCAAAGTGAATCCCGTAGACAGTACAGCTGCGGGAGATATCTTCAACGCAGCCTTTGCTGTGCACTTTGAAAAGACGAGAAATCTCGAAGAAGCACTGATCTTTGCCAATGCGGCAGCAGCGATCAGTGTCACGAGAAAAGGCGCACAGAGCTCTATACCAACTCGTGACGAAGTCGCTAATTTTCTGAAGGAAAGGGGAAAGATGATATGAGATTTGGGGTGAGTTATTTTGGAAACAGAATGCCTTGGTATGTCGAGAAAGACCTTGAAATTCTCAAGAAAGATGGTTTTCAGATAATCGTACACACTTACAGCGAGAACGACTTCAGATTCTACGAAAAGACGATGAGAGATATCGCACAGATGAGCAAGGATATGGGTTTTGAAATCTGGGCTGACCCATGGGGATGGGGTGGAATATTTGGTGGCGAAGCTTTCAGTGGTTTTTTGCAACACAATATGGATCAGGCACAAGTGGGTAACGACGGCAAGCAAAAAGGTTCTGTCTGTTTCAATTCACAAAGTTTCAGAGGATACATAAAACAATGGATTGATGCAACAAAAGAAGCTGGGTTTGACGCTATCTTTTGGGATGAACCGCATTTTCACATTCCATCACCATTCACAGATTTTCCGTCTGTTTGGACCTGCAGGTGTGATAGATGCAAAAGGCTTTTTGAGGAGAAGTATGGCTATCCAATGCCAACAGAGTACAACGAAGATGTTGCGAACTTCAGAAATGACACCGTCGTTGAGTTTTTCTCAGATTTGACCAAATATGCAAAGCAGAAAGATTTGAAAAATATCGTCTGTTTTCTCCCATTCGAGATGGAGCTTTTCGGTATCAGGGATTTCGAGCAAGTAGCCAAGGTCGATTTCATAGACAACATTGGTACAGATCCATATTGGTTCGCCTTCGGGCTTCAAGTCAACCCATTTGTGGAAGAAGCCGCCAAAAAGATAGAGACACTCTCACAGAAGTACAAAAAGCAAAGTCATATGTGGCTTCAAGGCTTTAAAGTACCTGCAGGGAGAGAGGAAGAACTCTTTGAAGGATATTCCACAATAAAGAATCACAGAATAGACTCATTACTCTTTTGGGGTGTGTATGCTTGTGAACACATCAGCAGTATTGCACCAGAAGATTCAAAAAGAACTTGGCAGACAATTTTGAGAATAGTCAGCGGTGAGAGAAAATGAAGTATGAGATGGTCTACTTTGATTTGGACAACACGCTTTTGGACTTTTCGCGTTCTGAAAAGGAAGCTCTCTACAACACTTTCAAAAACTACGACCTTCTCTTGACAGAAGAGCAGATAACTCTCTACACACAGATCAACAAGAAATGGTGGCTTGCCTTTTCACAGGGCAAGTATGACAAAGAATACATAGTCCTCGCCAGATTTGAAGATTTTCTCGACAAGATCAACGCAAAAAACCTTGATGCAAAAAAGATCGCTCAGCGATATCTTGAGACTCTTTCAACTCTTGCCTATTTTCTTCCAGGAGCAGAAGAGCTATTGGAAAGGCTCAAAAAGGAAAAACAGAGAATGGCTGTGTTGACTAATGGCGTGAAAACAGTTCAACAGGGTAGATCAAAATTGCTCAAATTAGATAGATTCTTCGAGTTCATCTTGACCTCCGAAGAAGTTGGTAAACCGAAACCAGATCCAGCACTTTTTTTCAAAGCTCAAGAGCTCAGTGGTGTTCCTCTCAACAGATCTGTCTACGTTGGCGATGACTCTCAAACAGACGCTCTTGCCGCGAAAAATGCCGGTGTAGATTTCATCTTGTTTGACTACACCGGCATCTATGAAAATACTGAAAAAACAGCGAAGAACTTTGATCAACTCTACTCAATGTTAGTGTGAATCAATCCAGTTTGAAACTTCATCGGCGACAGACTTAATTGTTTCTTCTTCAAAAGGCGAGGAAAGTCTTGCAATCTTCAAGAGTTCTGTGAATGGCAGAGAGCCTCCCATATCACAGAGCTTTGCATAATCTTTGAAGGCAGCTCTTTCTTTCTGCGACCTTGCCCAGAATTGGAAGGCGCAGATCTGTGCCAAGACATAGTCGATGTAATAAAACGGGCTTTCAAAGATGTGCATTTGTTGGTGCCATCTACCACCGTTTTCCAAAAACTTGTTTCCATCGTAGTCGATCTCAGGCAAATAGGTTTTTTCTATTTCCCTCCACAGAGATCTTCTTTCTCTTGGTGTAAGATCTGGGCTCTCATAGACTCGGTGCTGAAATTCATCAACTGCAGTGCCATAAGGGATGAAGTTGATCGCTCCCCAAAGGTGCACGAGCTTTGCTTTTTCGGCTTCCTCTTCATAAAAGTATTTCATCCAGGGCCAGGCGAAGAACTCCATACTCATCGAATGAATCTCAC
>JBBFME010000014.1:0-26049 GCA_037478695.1 Pseudothermotoga sp. | reverse complement strand
CTGGAAACTCAACGGCAAGATACTCGAGATTGAAATAACACCCAACAGACCAGACTGTCTTGGCGTGATCGGTGTCGCGCGCGAGCTCGCAGCACTGTGCCGAAAGCCCTTGGAAAAACCCCAAGTGTCTTTCAAAGAAACAAACAAAGTAATATCTGACCTTGTGAAGATTTCGATAGAGGACGTAGATGGTTGCCCAAGATACAGCGCAGGTTTTATGGAATCTGTTCAAGTGAAGCCAAGCCCCATCTGGATGCGAAGGAGATTGATGAATTCAGGCATCAGACCGATAAACAACATCGTCGATGCTTCCAATTACGTCATGCTCGAGACTGGTCATCCTGTTCATGTTTTCGATTATTCGAAGATCTCTGACGGGCACATAATAGTCAGAAAAGCTCTAAAAGATGAGCAGGTTCTACTCTTGGACGAAAGAACATATTCTCTGAAAGGAATAGAAACACTGATCACCGATAACACCAAGATCTTGGCAGTCGGTGGCATCATGGGGGCTGCTGACAGTGGTGTGAACGACAAGACAAAGGACATCGTCTTGGAAGTTGCTTACTTCAATCCGGTGAGAATTCGCAGAAGTTCAAAGGCGTTGAATATAAAATCCGATGCTTCTTACCGCTTTGAAAGAGGCGTTGATCCAAATGACGCATTCTTCGTCTTAGCTCGCTTAGTACAGATCATTCAGCAACTCGCCGGTGGAATGGCTGCAAAGGGCTTTGCAGATCTTTACTTGAAGAAAATCTCACCAAGAGAAGTCACTCTCAGAAAGTCAAGACTCAGTTTGATCATGGGCACAACTGTTGACAACGAAAAGACAGAAGAGATTTTGAGATCTCTTGAAATGAAAACCGAAAGAACCAACGAGGGCTGGAAGGTGGTTGTGCCAACCTTCAGGCCAGATATATCCATCGAAGAAGACCTCATCGAAGAGGTTGGAAGAATCTATGGGTATGAAAGAATCAACGCACAGATGCCACGAATACCAGCCATTGGTGGAGGGTGGAGTAATCTACAAACTTTCAGGAAAAAAGTCAGAGAATTTCTCATCGCAAGTGGCTTGGATGAAACAATGAATCTTTCCTTCACCTCTTCAAAATTGGTTGAGCAACTGATGAAAGTCGTCCCGGTGAGACTCAACAACCCACTCACAGAGGAAATGGACTGTCTCAGACCTTCTCTCGTTTTCGGTTTGATAGACTCACTCGCCTATAACATGAGAAGACAGCTAAGGGATGTCAAATTCTTTGAGATCGCCAAGGTGTACAACTTACAGAACGGAACTCCAGCCGAGCGAGAAAAGATAGGCATCATCATGAGTGGGCAACTTAATGAAGATGACTACACAGATCAACGATCTGTATCTCTACTGAATCTGAAAGGCATTCTCGACGAACTGTGCGATCATCTCTCGATTGAACTCGAGGTAGAACCTGTCCAGATCGATTGGTTGGTCACCGGCAGGTCTGGCATGATTACCCTGCACGATCAACCTGTTGGAATTATCGGAATGCTGAGCAAGTCATTCAATCAGGTCTACGATATCAAACCAGAGATCTATTACATGGAACTCGATCTCGAAGCCATTTTCAAGAGCTACAAATCTGTAAGACAACTGAAGGTTACGCCGAATTATCCAGCCATAAGGAGAGACATCTCTTTACTCATACCAGTTGGTTTTTCATCAAAAGAAATCACAGATTTTCTCAACCGATCAAGTGAATATGTTGAAAGAGTCGGAGTCAGCGATGTGTACAGAGGGAAAGACATCCCAGAAGATACCACAAGTGTTACTTTCTACGCGATCTATCGAGCTTTGGACCGTTCTTTGACAGACGAAGAAGTGAACTCAATCTTCGAAGACACAGTTCGCCAAATAGAGACCAAATTTGGTGTGAGAAGGAGATTTGTGTGAACTGTGAAGATCTACGAATACAATACAGATCTACCATTCAATGCTGAAAGAAAAAACTATCAAGGCTATTCACTGATTTCATTTGACGCAGTTTACGAGCCAGAGATCGAAGAATCAAAAAGAATCTATCTTTACAGCTTTGAGCTAAAGAATCCTTGGATGAACTTGATCTTTCTTCACGGCATTGGCAATGGAAACATACCGTACCTGCTCTGGTTTGCTGAATACTTTAAAAGATATGGTATTCAAAGCTTTTTCATGGTGCTTCCATACCATGAAAAAAGGGCAAAACCAGACTGGTACGGTGGTGAGCCTTTTTTCTCTCCATCACCAGCTTACTGCTCTAAGAAGTTTCACGAGGCTGTGAAGGACGTCAGAAGAACTCTCGACTACATTCAAAGTCAATCAACATTACCCACATCAATAATGGGCTTCAGTTTTGGTGGCATGATAGCAACGATCTCTCTGGCTCTCGATAAAAGATTGAAAAATGGCATTCTTGCCTTTGCAGGAGGAGACTGGCGCTGGATAAACTGGTATTCTCCATACACCCAATCGCTCAGAGAGAACTACGCAAAGTATGGCAACGAATACGGTTGTAAAGACGAGCAAAACTGCATTGCAAACAGAGCAGAGAGCATGCAAAAGATAGGTAAACTCGACAAAATCGACGACATATTTTCACTATACCCGGCTTGTTTTCATTACGATCCATTGAGCTATGCACAATTTGTTCAACAACCCGTGTTGTTCTTCCAAGGTGTTTTCGATAAGATCATTCCTCGTAAGAGTTCTCAATTACTCTTGAGCAAACTTCCACACGCAAGAAGAATCATCGTTCCTTCCGGTCACAAATCTTCTTACTTGTTCAGAAGGTTCATAGCACAAAGTACAATAAGATTTCTCAAAGACAATCTTTAGTGTTTTCGTCACTCTTAGATATCGCACTTCAGTGGTTATGTTAAGAAAATCATGCATTTTGTTGACATATCTCTGATCAGGTGTATAATTTTTTCTCGGAAACCGTAACTGATAATACCGGTAAGATAATTTTTTTACAGGGGGTGAAGTTATGAACAAGGGCAGATTCACAAGAATTTTGCTGGTAACTCTTTGTGTACTACTCGCTACATCGCTCTTAGCAGCTCCGAAGTACGTTCTCAGATTCAACCACGTGCTCGCACCAACTGAACCATACCACGAAGGATTTCTCAAGTGGGCAAAGGCTGTCGAAGAAAGAACCAACGGCGAACTGAAGATCGAAGTCTACCACAGCGCACAACTTGGAGTCGAAGAAGATATTCTCGAACAGATCAGAGCTGGAGCTAACATAGGTCAGAACACAGACTCTGCAAGAATGGGTATGTACGTCCCACCGATAGCCGTTATGAACGCACCGTACTTTGTGAATTACCTTGGTGCAACGACACCAGAAGAAGCTCTTGAAGCTTTGACAAAACTCAAACAAACTCCAACAATGCAGAAGTGGCTCAAAGAACTCGAAGAAAAGTACGGCTTCAAAGTTCTATCCTTCATGTGGATTCAAGGCTACAGGCACTTCTTCACAAACAAACCTATAAGAAAGCCAGAAGATCTCAAAGGATTGAGAATTAGAACTCCTGGGACACCCATTTGGCAGGAATCTGTTCGCGCACTCGGTGCTCAACCAGTGGCGCTTGCCTTTGGAGAGATCTACACTGGAATTCAAACCAAGGCAGTCGACGGAGCAGAATTAGTTTATGCAAATATATCTGGTGGGAAACTCTACGAAGTCTTGAAATATGGCTCAGAGACTGGTCACATTCTCTTGATCAACTTCGAAGTTGTCAGTGCAAAATGGTTCAACAGTCTACCACCAGAATATCAAAAGATACTCGTCGAAGAATGTGACAAAGCTGGTATAGAGACCTCCTTGAAAATCACAAAAGAACTGAATGAGAAGTTCAAACAAGAGGTCATCAGCAAAGGCATGCAGGTCATAACAGACCCAGATATTGCCGCATTCATGAAAGCCGGCGAGAAGGCTTACGAAGTTCTCAAGCTCGTCGAAGCAAGAGACCAACTCGTCAAGGAACTGAAAGAAATGCAAGGAAAATGATCATTCATCTTTTACTCGGCCCAACTCCTCCTGGAGTTGGGCTTTTGACCTGTCTTTCACAGAGGTGATCTTGATGAAGAAATTTGACCATTATCTACTTGCGTTTGAGAAAACAGCGGCAAAGATTTTGATAATCACTATGGTAGTTTTCATTTTCGTATCGGGTATAGCGAGATTTTTGAGACATCCGATGAACTGGGCTGTTGATATGAGCACCTTCATGTTTGCATGGGCGTGCTTTTTTGCCGTTGATGTGGCGTGGAGAAACAACAGAATGATGTCGGTCGATCTACTGGTGAAAAGATTTCCGGAAAAGGTTCAGAAAGTGATCAGAGTGATCAACTACTTGATAATAGCTTCCTTTTTGGTTTATCTCATAATTTGGGGCTTCCGATTGACCTACACGACCAGGTTCAGGACCTTCGCAGGCATACACAATTTCAGCTACTCATGGGTGAACGTGAGTGTCCCAATAGGTGCGATTTTGACCCTTAGGACGACAATAGTGAAGATAATATCAGAGTTCAGAAGATCACCTGAAAAACTCCGATCAGAGGAGGCAAAATGAAATGACCTTAGTCATCATCATCTTTGTCATCTTTCTGCTGATGGGTATGCCCGTGGCTTTCGCCATAGGTATATCTGGTTTTGTGTGGTTCCTGCAAAATCCATCGCTCCCAATAACTATTCCCATACAGGTCAGTCTTTCACAAGTGCTGAACTTCACATTACTTGCAATTCCACTTTTCATCTTGGCCGGAAACGTGATGAACTACGGTGGTGTGACGAGCAGGTTGATGAATTTCGCCGCCTCACTCACCGGACATATGAGAGGCGGACTCGCACAAGTCTCTGCTGTTCTCTCAACACTCATGGGTGGTGTTTCGGGTTCAAGTATTGCAGATGCAGCTATGGAAACACGTATGCTTGGACCCGAGATGCTCAAGAGAGGTTATCCAAAAGGCTACGCAGTAGCAGTGAATGTTTGGACATCTTTGATAACGCCAATAATACCACCTGGAATCGCCTTTATCATATATGGAACGATTGGACAGGTATCCATAGGAAGACTGTTTGCCGCTGGAATAGTCCCTGGACTTCTGCTGATGGTCGCGTACATGTTTGCGATATGGATATCGGCAAGGAGTATGGGCTTACAACCAGAAAGAGAAAGACGTGCACCTTTGAACGAAGTGATGAAGGCATTGGGAAGAAGTATTTGGGCTGTTATCTTTCCTATCCTCTTACTCTTGGGATTGAGAACCGGTATTTTCACCCCGTCTGAGGTTGGTTCCTTCGCAGTCATATACGGTGCGATAGTTGGTTTTATCATTTACCGAGAGCTTGACTTGAAAACTTTTTTCAAACACACACTCGATGACTCCTTGAACGATATCGGCAGTGTCATGTACATAATAGCCATGTCGCAAATCTTCGGTTATGGTATGGTCTGGGAAAAGACTCCAGAAAAACTGGCAAACTTCTTGTTGAATATCAGCACCAATCAATATGTTCTGATGACAATGATAATCTTCTTTCTGATCTTCGCGGGTTTGTTCATCGATGCAACCGCTTTAATCTTGATGCTGACATCTGTCTTGCTTCCCGTAGCCAGAAAAGTTGGTTTGGACCCCGTTCACTTTGGTCTGGTCTTCATACTCGCCGCAGCTATGGGAAATCAGACACCACCGGTTGGTGCGTCGATGTACGCTGGTTGTTCAGTTCTGGGTGCATCTGTTGAAGAATACACAAAGGCTTCTGTGCCATTCTTCATCGTCACAGTCTTGGTAATATTTGTTGTGATGTTCTTCCCGCAGTTGATTCTCTTCTTGCCAAATCTCTTGTTCAAATGAACTAAAGGAGGCGCAACTTCATGAATTTCTCAGGAAAGGTTGTCTTGATAACAGGCGCAGGTTCAGGCATAGGACGTAAAGCGGCGATCATGTTCGCCGAAAGAGGTGCAAAGGTAGCAGTCAACGACCTTTCAGAACCAAGGGGAAATGAAACTGTAGATATGATAAAGAAAGCCGGTGACACTGCTATCTTTATTTTCGGAGATGTGTCAAAGGATGCCAAAGAAATAGTTGAAAAAACCGTTCAAGCTTTTGGTAAGCTCGATATTCTCGTCAACAATGCAGGCATAGTTCCTTATGGAAATATCGAAGAGACCTCAGAACAAGATTTTGAAAAGACCATCGAAATTAACGTGAAAGGTCCTTTCCTGCTTTCAAAGTTCGCCGTTGAGGAGATGAAAAAGCATAACTATGGCGTTATAGTCAACGTTGCTTCAGAGGCTGGTTTGGTGGGTATTCCAAGAAGATGTGTCTACAGCGTTTCAAAGGCGGCGTTAATAGGTTTGACCAGGTCTCTCGCAGTGGACTATGTCGATTTCGGTATAAGGGTTAACGCGATATGTCCAGGAACAACCTACTCTCAAGGCCTCGCAGAAAGAGTCAAAGCTTCACCAAATCCTGAAGAAACTATGCGAAAGATGGTTTCGCGAATTCCAATGAAGCGACTCGGAAAAGAAGAAGAGATAGCCTTCGCAATACTATTTGCCGCGTGTGATGAAGCTTCCTTTATGACAGGCAGCATTCTCAATATTGACGGTGGTTCAACGATGGTGTAGTTTCATATTATGAAAGTGGTTGCAGCTGAAAATGCACCCACAGACAAAAATACTCATCGAAGCAAGACATCGAAATAGGAGGTGAAGTTTTTCCATGGACATATTGCAAACTCTGAGAGACAATTACAGCAGCTTGACGAAAGCAGAAAAGAGGATTGCCGATGTGATTTTGAGAGACCCAAGAGGGGTACTCGAATGTTCAATAAGTGATCTGAGTAGATTGGCAAATGTGAAGAGCGAGGCATCGGTCGTCAAGTTCTACCGAAAACTCAATTTGAGTAGTTTTCAACAATTCAAGGTACTCCTTGCCCAAGATCTTTCGAAAGCACCTTTAGAGATAGTTTACGAAGACGTCTCGGATCAGGATGACTCAAAGTCGATCACACAGAAGATCTTCAAGGCAACAGTTAAGGCAATATTGGACACGCTCGACAGTCTCGAGATCTCGGCAATTGAAAAAGCAACTGATCTGTTCAAGAAGGCACAAAGAATAATCTTCTTCGGCTTTGCAGCTTCAGCTGCCGTTGCATTTGATGCCTTTCACAAATTCACGAGAATTGGCAAGAACTGCCTTTTTTCCAACGACGAACACATCATGGCAACCATCCTGTCGAACTGTACCAACCAAGATCTGCTCGTTGCAGTCTCTCATTCGGGCGAAACAAAATCCATCGTTGCGCTTGCAAAGAAAGCCTTAGAGCTTGGGGTACCAGTCGTTGCCATAACGGGAAACAGAAAATCAACTTTGGCGAAGGTATCAACGGTCGTTCTCACAACAAATACAAGAGAAACTCGCATAAGAACAGATGCTATGACTTCTCGAATAGTCCAGTTAGTAATCTTGGACACAATTTACACAATGCTCGCTGCGCGAGATCCAAAGGCAATTGAAAGTTTGAATAAAAGTCGTCTTGCCGTTTCGGAGCTAAAATATTGAAAATCGTTCTGTCGGAGGCGATTTTGTGAAGACTGTCTTGATTGTGACAAGAACCTTTGGAAAATATTCCTCCGAACCAGTTGAATTACTCAAAAGCAATGGGTTACACCTTGAATGGAGTGATTCGTTACAACCAGAGTTGTTGAAAAAGGCAGATGCGATCATCCTTGGAACTGGCAAACTCACAGGCGAGATGATCGAGAATTCTTCTTTGAAGATCATCGCAAGGCACGGAGTTGGTGTAGACAACGTCGATCTGAAGAAAGCAACCGAGATGGGCATACCGGTGACAATTACTCCAAACGCCAACACGGTATCAGTTGCTGAATTGGCAATCGCACTAATTTTTGCACTTTCCAGAAAGATAGTGAATGCACACAAAGATCTTTCTGAAAACAAGAAGTTCTCTTCGCCAACAGGTGTAGAGCTTCTTGGAAAAACCCTTGGTATTGCTGGTTTCGGCGCAATAGGTAAAGAAACCGCAAAGAGAGGTCTATGCCTTGGTATGAGGGTGATTGCCTTTGATCCCTATGTTGACGGTGAAACAATGCGCCAATACTCAGTTGAAAAGGTTGACTTCGACACGCTCTTGAGAACGAGTGATTTTCTATCGTTGCATCTGCCACTGAATCAATCCACTCGAAAGATGATCGGCAAAAGAGAAATTGAAATGATGAAGAAGACAGCATTTTTGATCAACACGTCTCGCGGTGGAATCGTTGATGAAATTGCTCTGGCTGAAGCTCTAAAAGAAAACAAAATCGCAGGAGCAGCACTCGATGCCTTCGAAACAGAACCGCTTCCTCAAGAACATGTGCTCTATGGTTGTCCCAATTTGATTTTGACCCCACATATTGGTGCACACACCTACGAAGCAATCTACAAAATGAATATGATGGCAGCTCAGTCAGTAGTAGACTTTTTCAATAAAAAACTCCCCAAACACATAGCCAACGGCGAAGTGGTTGGCAAACTCTTGGCTGAAGGTTTTTCACAGTAACGGAGGTGTCTCTCAATTATGGGAATGTATGTTGGAATCGATTTGGGTACGACTGCGGTAAAGGTGGTCGTGTACAATTCTTTGAGCAAGAGAGTTGAGATGGAGACGAGTCGTGCCTACGAACCTTTTTCCACCAGCCCCGGTTTTTTTGAACAAGAACCTTCCCAGATCGAGAACGCAGTTTTCGATGCCCTGAAAGAGGTAGCACGATCTTTCAACGACATCGAGATGTTGGTACTCGATTCGGCCCTTCACACTTTGCTCCTGCTCGACAATGATCTTGAGCCAATAGGGAACATCATCCCGTGGTTGGACGAAAGATCAGTCGAGCAGGTGAGAAAGATTTCAAAAGATGAAGATCTGGCAAGACATTTGCACAGAAAGACTGGTTGTCCCGCAGACACAGTCTATCCATTCTACAAGCTCTTGTGGCTTCACGAAAATGAAAAGGAAAAACTCGAATCTGCTGCAAAGATAGTCTCCCAGAAAGATTACATCGTCTACAAATTAACGGGAAAACTGATAGCAGACATCAGTGTGGCTTCAGGAAGTGGCTGTCTCGATATCCACAAAAAAGACTGGTGCTATGATGAGCTCAAAACTCTTATAGGGCTAAACAGAGAAAAGCTACCAGAGCTCGTATCTGTAAGAGAAATCTTAATATTAAATGATTCTGCCGCAAGAAGATCAGGTCTGCCAAAGGGTCTTCCTGTAGCTATCAGCCTTTCAGATGCAGCAGCCTCGAGTATAGGCGCAGGTGCTGGTATTGAAGACTCTTTGACCATCTCTGTTGGTAGTAGTGCGGCGATCAGAACAATTGTAAAGCAACCTCCCCAGCAGTACCCTGCACCAGGTATCTGGTGCTATGTACTCGACGAAGACCACTACATAACAGGTGCAGCAATCAAAAATGGTGGGTATGTCTTTGATTGGTACATAAAGCTTTTCTCGAAGTACGACCACAGTACTGTGATAAAGAAAGTCGAGAAAACACTGCGCAATTTCGATATAGAGAATGCAGTTCTCTTCTATCCTTTCATCTTTGGTAAGAGATTTCCAAAATTCGATCCAACACCACGCGCACGATTTGACAACTTGAAGAGTACCACAACTGAAGAACAGATCGCAAGAAGTGTGCTCGAAGGAATCGCTTTTAACCTGAAACGTGCCTTTGATGTAGTGAAGACAATGCCGAAAAGACTCGAAAGAGTTGTTGCAACAGGTGGTTTAACACAAGCAGATGTTTGGATGAGAATGCTCAGCAGTATCTTCAATCATAGAATCATCCTGCAGAGTAGTCGTCAAGGCGCTGCACTTGGAACGATCCTGTACATCTTGAGCAAAGGTGATTTCACCTCTCTGAACAAGGAGTTCGAAAACGCCGTGCACTACGATCCTGATCCTGTGCTCACCGACTACTACGCAAAACTCTATAAAACATGGCTTGAGCATCTGTGAAAGTTAGTCTAAGAAAAGTTCTGCTTTTGCTTTGTTTTTCAAAATTTCATACACTTTTCTTTCTCTTGTGCCGTTTGCAACGGCACTTCTTTGTTTATGTAAGGTACGGTGGGTCGTATATTATATATTGGACAGCGCTGGCCGGCCGACGAGCAAGCAGAGAACCTCCATACCTTGGCATAGGTCTACCCTTTTAGCCAGATATCCTTTCTAATAATAAGATCTCTGTATCTCCGTATCTCTTTGTCTTGAGCAAGGTGAGTTGCTTAGGCAAAACGAAGTTTTCTACAACAGCCTTTTCAACGATGATGATCTTGCCTATTTCAGGTTTTTCAGAAAGTACGTCGAGAAGTCGTTGAACAAATCCAAGGTTATATGGTGGGTCTGCAAAAACAAAGTCAAAAGACTCTTCACATGTTCTGAGAAATCTTTCAAAGTCTGCATTCACTATCTTCAGATTTGCTTGCAACAATTTGGCATTTTCAACAGCTATCCTCACTGCTTTTTTCGATATATCAACGGCAACAGCAGAACTTGCACCACGACTCAGTGCTTCTAAGGAGACGACGGCACTTCCGCAGAAAAGTTCTAAGAAACTCGCACCAGCAACTTCCACCATGCTGAAAATGGCCTGTCTTACAAGAGAAGTGGTGTATCTGGTTCTTGAATCTGCCACAGATTTTAGTTCTCTGCCTTTGTATACCCCACCTGTTATCTTCATAGCTCTTTCACTCGTACTAACTGCACTCTCTCTTTGATCTGCCTTAGATATTCTCCATCGAGAGGATAGTATTTCAAAACGAGCAACGCGACAACAGTGGCAATTATAGGAACTAAACTGCACAAGGCTCTGAATCCCAAGATTGCAGTCGTTGGCTGTGCATCGACTGGTAAATTTGCATTGTAACCACTGAGCGACAAGACAAGTCCCATCACCAAGGAGTTCAGCGAGATACCAAGTCTTATGACCAAAGCATTTGCCCCGAAGTACATGCCTTCTCTTCTTCGGCCTGTCTTGAGTTGATCTTCATCTGCTATATCGGCTATCATGATATCGAGTATTATCAGAGGTCCGGCAAGTCCCAATGCCAAACTCGAAGCGAGTATAATCCCCTGAATGAAAGTTCTTATGAAAGCAAAGCCACTGAGCAGAACTGCCCACAAAATCATAGAGATCATCAACGTTCTTTTTGCACCGAGATTTGCTGTGATTCTCTGCCAAATCGGTATCAAGAAAAATGTGACAACAAAGATCGAAGCCAGCAGCAAACTGGTTTGACTCTCATTTATCTTCAAAACATACTTCGCATAAAAAGGCAAAGCTGCCATCAAGGCAGTGTAAGTGAACTGAAGTAGGAATGAAGCTATTACATAGGTGAGAAAGGACTTGTTGAAAAAGGTGAATTTCATCGCCTCAACTACGTTCAGGCCTTGTTTTTGCGAGTACTTTGGATTTTCTCTTATTCCAAGCAATGTCAAATACAGAATGGCTCCACCAACGAAAGCAAAGATCATTCCCATCTTGCTCCAACCCAACTTTGCTGCGAGTATCGGTGGTAGCGCAATGCCTAAAAGAAGTCCAGGAATACCCAATGCCTGTCTGAGTGCAGAGACTTTTGCCCTCTCTTTGAGTGTTGGGTACATTTCTGGAAAGAGTGCAGTCCAGTTCAAGATAACGATGGTATAAAAACTGTCGAAGAGAAAGATCATCAACAGATAGTACAAAACCAATGCAGTCGGCTTAGTACTGTCGAATGGTGGTACCCAGAAAAGTGCAAAGACCAAGGCAAGGGGCAGAGAGAACCAGATTATGTACGGTTTTCTTCTGCCCCATCTCGTTTTGGTTATATCTGAAAGATACCCAAAAAGCGGATCGTTTATGGCATTCCAAATACCATACAAGATCATCACGATGCTTATCAAATGAGGTGGAGCTTTCAGTACGTCGACATAGTAGAAGATCGCAAAAGTGGAAACTGTGTTTGAAAGAAGCGCAGAACTGAACGAGCCAAGGCTGTAAACGAAATCGTTCATCATAACCCTCCTATTTCAGTTCAATGAAACCCTCATTTGCCTTGAGAATCTCTTGCAGTAAACTTTCAACATCTTCTGCATCTGGTCCAAGTGGGTGCAAGAGCATTGCCTTCATCGCTAACGCCTTTGATCTTTTGAAATATGCCTCGATTGTCAGTCTTTCGTACATCTTTACTATATGAATCATCCCAAGTGCGAACTGATCTGCTTTACCAAGGCTCACAGGAAAGACTTTACCTGCCTTCACAAAACATGGAATTTCAAGAACATAGTCATTGGGCAGATCACTCACCGCACCGTTGTTTCTCGTGTTCACGACGTGCAGTGCACCTGCAGATGTTGTAAGATCTCTTATCAGATTTGCTGCGGCAGTCGAGTACATGCTCCCACCTCTTTGAGACAGCTCTGGGGGAATATGGCTTGCAGTTTTGTACAGTTCGAGCAAATCGCTTTCTATCTGCCTGACTTTTTCTGCACGCGTGCCTTCTTTTTTCAATTTCTCAACCATCGTTTTTTCCATCAGGTAGTACTTCAAATAGCTGTTTGGGTACAAGCCAAGGGCTTCTAAGACCACCTGGGGAAACTCTTGTGATGGAATGTTTGCAAGCTGAAGTTTTACTTTTTCCAAAAGTGCTTGAGTCACATCTTGGTTTTTCACACAAATCTTTTCAAGAAAGGTCAGATGATTCAGCCCGTAGTATTTGACAAAGATATCTTCCATCTCACAACCACATATCTGAGAGATCATTTTCAGCAAGTTGATGGGTATATTGCACAGACCTATGAATCTTTCAAATCCCAAATAGTTCAGTACAAACTCCGTTAGATGTCCAGATGGATTTGTGAAGTTTATTATCGTCGCTTTGCTGTACTTGTCGACAATCTTTACATACTCTTCGACTACAGGGAAGGTTCTCAAAGCGCAGGCAAAACCACCTATACCTGTTGTCTCTTGTCCCACCAAGTTGTAATGAAGGGGAATTTGTTCATCATTCTGCCTTGCTTTCAGTTGTCCAACTCTGAACTGAAAGATCACGTAATCTGCTCCTTCAACGGCTTTTTCAATTTGATGGGTCTGTGTCAGTTCGAAACGGTCTTTCACAAGTCTTTTTGAAAACTGATAGAGTATTTCGAGTTTCTCAGTAGCTTGTGGTATATCGTAGAGCACAACTTGGTCCACCTTGATATCTTTGGATATCTCGAGAATACCGTTGATCAGCTCGGGTGTGTATGTGCTTCCACCGCCTATCACCGCTATCTTCATTTTTCATCACTCCAGAACCTTAGAAGGTTCTCCACTGCCTCTTTCGAAAAACTGTAGCCTGCCCTTTCAGCAGCAAGCAAGATCGCCCCAAAAACTGGTGGTTGTGCTGGGACGATGACTTGGTGATCCTTCCCCAAAGCAGACTCAATCATCTTCAAGAGTATTTGATCTGCCTTTTTGAAAACACTTCCCTCCAATACCACCTTGACGGGCTTGGTGAGATCGAGCTGTTTTTCATAGACGTTCACTATCTTCAAGACTTCTTGAACGATCTGCCCAAGAATCTTGAGCGCTACGTAGTCATACATACGAGCTGCTTCGTAGAGTGTTCGAAACAACAAGATGATGTACTCAGCCATCTTTGATCTATCTTCGCCCATGTATTCGTGGTGCATGATTTCTTCTATCGGCTGTCCTATCTTCGATTCAAAGAGTTCCTGCATGATCGTGTGCTCGTCCCTGCCATCCTTTGACCTGATAATCGCCGAGGCGACCATGCCCGCGATGATGTAAGAACCAAGTCTCTCACCGAAGAAATAGGAAAATCCACCCTTTCGAATCATCTTCTTTCCATCGCACCCGTAAGTTATACCACCTGTGCCGCAGCTTATCATTATTCCAATATCATCAAAAGTGCCAGATCTGAGGGCAATTCTTCCATCGTTGTCAAAGTCGTAGTTTTTCAACCCAAGTCTTTCGAGTATCGATCTGACTATTTTGATTTCATAATCCATATCAGCTCCGGCAACGCCAAAGTAGGAGTAGGTGATCTCCTCTCTTTCTAACCCTGCCTTCTTTGTGAGTCGGCTTATCGCATCGCTGAGTATTTCAAATGCCTTATCAATGCCAACACCTTGATAGTTGGCACCTGGTGCTTTGAGGTATGAAATCACTCTACCTGATTCCTCAACTATGACAAGATCTGTCTTGCTACCACCAACATCAACGCCCATGAAGTACATAGAATCACTCCTAAAAGTTCAGCGCCTCTGGAAAAACATGAAGCATCGAAGGAGGCAGAATTTTGAAGGTTTCAACCAATTTGCCAGGTTGATCGGCATATTGCTTTGCTCTCTCTGTTAGGTAGAAAGAAAGCATCTTCAATGAATTTTCATCAAACTGGCTTTTGTGGTGAGATAGTGCTAGCAATTTCTTCTGCAGGTGTCTTTCCTCGATCTCATAGAAGGTATTTGGAAAGGCTGTGTTGAAAAGCCCAACGGCACGAAGTTGGTGATCACAACTCCCCGGGTAAAGCTTTGGCAATCTGTAAAGACTGCTCGCCTGACATGCCGCAAAACCACATTTGATATGATCTGGGTGAACTTCATAGGGAAGAAATGGATCTACGGTGAAAACCACATCTGGTCTGATCTTTCTGATCTGTTCAACTACCTTCGATCTCACCTGTTCCACTGTATACTCACCCAAATCCTCAAAACCAAGCCAGATCAATTCGTGCACACCAAGGGTTTCTGCGGCCTTTTCTTGCTCTTTTTCTCTTATCTCTTTCAATCTTTGACCAATCAATGATTCATCTTGTGAACCAGCACTACCATCGGTGACTGTCAAGTAGAAAACCTTCACCCCGAGTTCAGAGAGTTTTGCCACAGTTGCCCCCATACTGATATCAGCATCATCTGGGTGAGGCTGAACACATAAAATTCTCTCACACTCTTCAAGTTTTGGAATGTTGAAGAACTCTTTCAATTTCTGTGTCAAGTTCTGCACACCCTTCACTCCCTTCAATTTCTAATTGTATCCTAATTCGTGTATCAAGCAACGATTGTATAATTCTCTGTGGAGGAATCAATATGACTCTGAGTACCTTCAAGTACATGTTGCTGTTGCTGACTTTGCTTTTTGCAAAGATTTTCGCATTTTATTTCACAGTTCCCAATGCATTCAAAGTCTCTATCGTTTTGAGTACCATAGCCTGGATTCTGCTTTTTTTCTTGATATTCACCTTCATCTTCAAAGAATGGCAATTTGGGCTATACTGTGTTCTATCAATTGCCCTCTTTGCCGATTTTCTTTACTTTCAAAACTTTGGAACTTTGCCGTCTGTGAGACATCTCATCTTGCTGCCACAAGTGGGAAAACTCGGTGCAAACATAAAGTACTTCACAAGTTTTCTATCGCTGCTTTTCATCGCAGATCTAATACCACTCGGCATAATTGACAGAAAAAGATATCTTTCCATAAGAGACTCAATGTCCCAGACGCCAAAGGGCCTCTTTATGACTGTGTTCCTGTGCACTCTTTTCGCCATAGCTCCACTTGTATCAGAAAAACTCAAACCGAGCCAAGTTTTCAACAGATATGGCTTTTTGGCTTACCACATCTACGACCTCGCCACCGTCTTCACCAAATCAAAAGAGCAAAGCCCTACAGTTCTTCAAGAAAATGCACAACAGCCCTCAAAGAGAAGATTTTGGGCGATCGCTTCCCACAAGAATGTCATAGTCATACAACTCGAATCATTTCAGAATTTCTTGATCGATATGGTCTACAACGGTCAAGAAATCACGCCAAATTTGAATTCCTTACTGCGCAAAGATTCGATCTATTTCAGCAATTATTACCAACAAACTGGTGCAGGTAACACCGCCGATGCAGAGTTTGTCTCCCTTGTTTCTCTTCATGTACCTGGTGAAGAAGTCGCTTATGAAAAATATGACAGTATAGAACTTTGCGCACTTCCAAAGATTTTGAAAGATCATGGTTTTCACACAGTCGCGATGCATGGAAATGTTGGGTGGTTCTGGAACCGCTCAAAGGTCTATCCCAACATTGGTTTTGAAGAATTTGTGAGTTTGGAAGGATTCAAACAAGATCTCATCTTCGGTATGGGATTGAACGATCTTTCCTTTTTTGAGCAAGCTGCCGAGATTCTGAAAGACTATCGAGAGCCGTTTTTCTCTTTTTTGGTGACGGCCTCAAGCCATACACCGTTCACTTTACCAGAGCAACTTAAAAGTCTTGAACTGCTGCCAGAACACGAAAACACAATTGTCGGCAATTATCTACAGGCGATACATTACGCAGATTACGCACTTGGCAGATTCATCGAGAAACTGAAAGAAACTGGGCTTTACGATAGATCAATAATAGTGCTCTATGGTGACCACGCAGGGCTATATCCTTTCAACAAAGAAGTCAAAGAGATCATGCCTCAGCTTCTGAAAACAGATTACACCTACAAAGATGCTATGAACATACCTTTGGTGGTTCACATACCTGGCAGTGGAATCAAGGAAACTGTGAAGACAATCGGTGGACAGATAGATTTCACACCCACGCTGCTGAATCTTCTGGGCATCGATGATAAGAAGTTCATATCCTTTGGTAGAGATCTGTTGAACGCGAAGGAAGGATTTGTCGCACTCAGGTATCACGTGCCCGATGGTTCTTTCATCGACGATGGGAGGTATTTCGAAGTATCAAAAGATGGTATTCTGCAGAACAGTATAGCAATCGATCTAAAAACAGGGCTTTCTCTGCCCTATTATGAGTGTTTAGATGGCTACAAGAAGGCAGTTCAGCAAATAGAATCTTCTAAGCACATACTCAATTCCTACATTCAGGCTGCTGCAACGGTAGAATAGACTCACTGAACTTACTCGAAGAACAGAAGCATAGATTTTCTATGCATTCGAAGCAACCTTTTTCAAGAAGAGCCTCGAAGATATCTCGAGGTTTTTTACGCTCAAAGCTTTGAGAAACTTCTCCGGGTTGGAAAAGAGTTCAAGCTGGTTTGAAGCACAGAGTTTCAAATTACTCAACGACACACCGAGCATCCTCACAGGTTCTCCGTTGAACATCCCTTCAAGAAGCACCTCAACAACCTTTGAGAGTTTTGTGAAATCACTACACCAATCTTTTAATGTTTTAGAGCAAGAGATATTCCCAGATTTCGCATATTTCAAGATCAACGAAATGGTCTTTGCGCTGTAGCCTTCTCGAACCATCCTCAAAAAAGATCTGTACAAGAGATAAAAACCAATCTCCTTCAATGTTACAAGATCACTCACATTCACATCCAATGTCTTCATGTGCCCAAAGCTCTTCGGTGGCTTTTTCTTGAAAAATTCCTTTCTGTCAAAGTCCTCTGCAAAGAGAGAATCAACCAGTTCATTCAACGTTCTGCAGCCAAAACCCTTTCTCACAAATTCAACGAGTTCTTTCACAGAGTGTATACTCATCTTCTGTAAATAACTCTGTGTTTTAACACCTATTCCAGGTATTACAGATACCTCCAACTTTTCGAGGAAGGTTGCAATCTGGTCTTTTTGAACTATTAAAAACCCATCTGGTTTACTTATCTCACAGGCTATCTTGCTCAGAACAGGGTTCGCGGCAACACCTATCGAACAGGTTAGGCCATATCTTCTGCGAATATCTGTTTTTACCCTGTGAAGTTTTTCAAAAGAGTGCGGTATGTTCAAATCTATGAAAAATTCGTCTATGCTGTAACGTATGTACCTTGGAAATTCGCCATCTATTATGTTTTCTATACCCATAGAGATTGCTTCATACTCAGCGAAATCGGCTTTCACTAACACAACATTTGGACAAATCTTTCTCGCCATCTGTGGTGCCATGCCAACCTTCACGCCACATTTCTTAGCCAAATAGTTCACAGAAGACACAGCAGTCCTTTTGCCCCAACCTATGATGGCAACGGGCTTATCGAGCAAAAAAGTATTTCTCCTGCACTCTATCATCGCAAAAAACGCATCCATGTCCAAGAGGGCAACCACAGAGATACACCCAACCCGATTATAGTATATATAAGTATACTTGTCAACAAAAGTATATCTAAATTCTTTCACCAACACCACCAGAGCGTGATATCAACTTTTTTGCAGGTTGGGAAAGCGGCTCATCACAAATCTCACCGAGGCGATAACCATACCAAGGCAGATCAATCCAAAAAGTAGATATGTGTTGAAAACACCTGTTTTTTCTACAACAACTCCACCTACCGTTGACCCAATGAGTGGCCCAATGCCTTGGAGGGCTATCCAGAAGAGTGCTTGAGTGGAAAGAAGCTGCTGATCTTTGAGATTTTCTCTCATCAGACCAATGCAAGAGTAATAGATGACGATGAAAGTCCAACCGTGAAGCATCTGCACCAAGACTAACCCCGTTGCAGACTGAGTAAATGGAACAAAAACCAATCTCAATCCAATGACAACAGCACCTGTTATGAACAAAACTTTTGTCGTCAACTTCTTCCTTATCCTTTCGGCAAAAAAGAGAAACGGCAGTTCACTCAAGGCCATTAAGGAAAAGGTTGTACCGACAATCGAAAGATCATATGCCCTTTCTCTGACGACTATAGGCAAAAAGACACTGTTGAAAAGGTTGAATCCAACGCAAATTGTGACAATGCCAAAGAGTATTATGAAATTCATCGGAACAGAACCCTCAGATCTCCTTCTTGAACCTTCAATCTTTTCACGAAGATGTTCAGAGAGCATCGCTATTAAAAAGAAAATACCAGAGTAAACAAAAAAGAGCCAGATGAAGCCGAGTTTCACAATTCTCCCGCTTAAGAAAGCAGTTATCGTATAACCAATCGTGCCCCAGATTCTTATCTTGCTGTACGGCACAAGCAATCTTTGAGAGAAACTTATCATCGACGACTCCACGATGGGCAATAGAGAACCTTGAAAAAAGGTGAAGACAACCATGAAGATGAACTTAGCCAAAAAACCTTCAAAGAGAAAAATAGCCCACAACGAAACAATTGCACAAAACGAAAAGACCTTTATAAGTCTTTTTGCCGAAAGTCTTTTTGCCAGATCGAAATAGATGTAATTCGCGTAGATCGATGTCAAAGGCGGTAAAGCCATCAAAAGTCCTATCTCAAAGGGTGAAAAACCCACGACGGCAAAATACTGGCTCATCAACGATGAGCAAGCC
Organism: Pseudothermotoga sp.; assembly: GCA_037478695.1. GTDB lineage: Bacteria > Thermotogota > Thermotogae > Thermotogales > DSM-5069 > Pseudothermotoga_B. The sequence continues at coordinate 6,774 of JBBFME010000014.1, read as the reverse complement.
AAAACTGAGTAGACGAGCGCTTCAATGATGCAAAGAAAATGCATGCACAAACCCCTCTTTGTTTGTTGTACGAACAAGCAAGATTATACCATCGGCTGTTTAACAAATCTTGAAGAATAACCGCCCAGATTCTCGTGTCTTCAGACATGAGTAAGGGCACTATCATTATGCTGGATATTATTCAGAAGAAAAAATAGACAGATACTAGACTATCTCTTTCTACAGAAGTTGTCTCCGCAAATAGTTAGCGAAAACCAAGCGATTATCTGCGAAGATTTGAGAGTTAAGAACATTGTGCGGAACAGTCGTTTAGCAAAGAGTATTCATGATGTATCATGGACAAAGTTTGTGGAAATGGTGAGATACAAATCAGAACGGTATGGACGAATATTCTTGCAAGTATCAGCAAGTTTTCCGTCATCACAGATATGTAGCGGATGCGGGTACAAGAATGAGGCAGTAAAGAAACTCAATGTAAGAACATGGAAATGTCCAAACTGTGGCGTGATGCATGACAGAGACGAAAACGCGGCAAAGAACATATTAAGGCAAGGGCTATTGCAACTTGGCATAACTGAATATGCGTGAGAAAACTTGTAGGGTTGGGATGACCCGAGTCTTAGAGGCAATGCCTGTGGAGACTGAATCTCTACTGTTTAGAAACACAGACAGCAAGTTCGGTCGATGAAGCAAGAAGCTCACGACTTCAGTCGTGGGTGGTTCACAAGAGTATAATACCATTGAGGTGAACTTATGAAAACTTTGATCCTCTACGACACCTATACTGGAACAACCGAGAAGTGCGCCAACTTGCTCGCCCAAAATCTCAATGATGCCGAAGTTGTGAATATCTCAAAGCAGAAGGTTCCATCACTTGAGGCGTACGACCTTGTCGTCTTAGGAACCTATGTTCACGCCGGCAAGATCAGCAAGAAGATCCAAGATTTCTGTAGAAAGAATCTCGAGATTCTCAAAACCAAGAAGATAGGTATCTTCTTCTGCATGCTCCGTGGTGATCAAGGCATCGAAGAATACACAAAAGCCAACTTCAGCGAAGACCTGCTCAAGGCAGTTAAGGTCAAAGAGTACTTTGGGGGTGAGCTGAACTATGAGAAGATGAACTTTTTCTTTAGGTTCATTCTCAAACAAATAGAAAAGAAAACCAAGCCTCAGCTTGGTATAAAACCCGAAAGAATATCCAGTTTTGCAAAAAGACTGAAAGAACTAAACGTGAACCTTTGAATGCTTTTTCTCTTTTTTGCTCTCTTCACTCTCTACGTTCGAACCCTTGAGCACCTTGATTTCTTTTTTGATCTGCTTCATCATTCTTTCGGCTTCAGCTTCCTTCAAAAGCTCATCGATCCTTGCCTTGGCAACCAGATACTCCAACATAAATCCACCTCCGAAAAAATATTATCACAGTACCTCAAAATTGTCAATAGGTAATTTTGAAAAATTGAACCAGGAACTTGATATATACAACCCATATAATCACATACTCAATAATAATGAAAAACCATTGAAGAATTTTTATATGAACCGAGAGACTGCTTGCAGATGCCGAGAATACAATGGAATATGGAGGTGAAAACATGGGTAGATTTTCTTCGCTTTGGTCGGTCATAATTTTAGGCACCCTGATAGTGTTTTTGATCTTTTTCTTGCCATACGAAAGATCTGCTCGCACAAACAACGTTCAGTGGGTTGGATTCATCGGCAAAACCTCAAGAGACATCGCCTACAACATGGCTGTTGTTAAAGATGGAATAATCGCTGCTGGGTGGACCTCCTCGAGTACTGGCGATCAAAACGCCTTGTTGGTAAAACTGTCAAAGGAAGGCAAACTCCTCTGGCAGAAAGAGCTTGGTGGAAGCGGTACCGACGGCGCCATATGTGTAAAGGCCACAAGTGATGGTGGCTTTTTGGTGGCTGTGCTGAGTGACTCGCAAGATGGAGATCTGCCAATTCAATTCGGTGGCCAAGATCTTTGGTTTTTGAAGTACGACGCCAATGGAAACTTACAGTGGAAAAACTGTTATGGCACCAAAGGATACGAAACAGCCTTTGACGTGCTTGAGGATGAAGGATATCTTTTTGTGGGTTATACAACTCTCAACGGCTCAGAAGATTTCTGGGTTGTCAAAACAGATCTCTCTGGAAAGATGCTGTGGCAAAAAACCTTCGGAGGCAGCGATTGGGACTGTGCCTTCAGTATTGTAAAACAGAACGACAGCTACATTATTGCAGGCATGACGCGATCATCTGATGGAGAGATTCAGCACAACAACGGTTCAGCAGACATATGGCTTATCAAAATATCAAAAACAGGAGAACTCACATGGCAAAAGACATTTGGCGGTAGCGACTGGGACCAAGCAGCGAGTGTCATCACCACAAAAGACGGTGGTTTTGCCGTTGCCGCAACGAGCTGGTCTGAAGAAATAGCTGGCAAATCGCGATCTGCAGATTTTGTTCTGATGAAGTTCGACAAAGACAACAATCTGACTTTCATGAAAACCTACGGTGGAAGCTCTGACGACATCGCTCAAAAGATTATCGAGACCGAAGACGGCTATGCCTTGGCTGGAACCACTTGGTCTGACGACGGCGATGTGAAAGAAAAACACCGCGGAAGTGACTATTGGTTCATCAAGACCGATAAAACTGGCAATCTCACCTGGCAGAAGTGTTTAGGTGACGATCTGGATGAGATAGCCTATGCATTGCAACAACTCGACAATACCTACTTGATAGCAGGTGTCTCTTATTCATACGTTGTTGGTCTGAGGGCAAGATCTCACGGTGGCGGAGATATGCTGATAGTCAAAGTGAAATAGAGCTGGCGCCGCAGCGCCAGTTCATTTCTTGTATTTGGTGATCTGCCTGAGAAAGTTGTGTCTCCATTCTCTGTCCTTTTCCGACTCAACTCCCTTGACTGAGTAGCCATCTACCACACCCAAGACAGCCCTGCCTTGATCTGTCTGTGCCACGAGCACTTGAAGTGGGTTTGCCGTGGCTGCAAAGATTCTGCACACTTCTTGCGTGTTTTTCAATTGATTGAGAATATTGATGGGATAACCATCTTTGATCACTAATACAAACAGATGCCCTGCACCTATTCTTTTTGCATTTTCAATCGCCACATTGACCAATGCTTGATCGTTTCCCTCATACCTCACAAGGCATGGACCGCTCGCTTCGTTGAAGGCAAGTCCAAATTTGATATTTGGATTAGTCGTCACGACAACTTCGTAGATGTCCTCCACCGTTTTGATAAAATGTGAATGGCCAACGATCACATTGGCACCCTCTGGAATTTCAACTTGCACTATCTCAATGTTCACACAACCACCTCCATCAAACAGACTCTAAGAAAGATTATCTCACACGGAAAGTGCGGGTGAAAACTATATGGAGATTGTGAAGGGAAAGATTGAATATGTAGAAAACTTCATCGATCTTGTGATCATGACAGGTGAAAGATTTCTCGCTGCAACTTTTGGCAAGAATTTCAGAAAAATGCTGGAAATATTGTATCAATCGAGTGGCAATCTCTTCAGCCACGAATGTTCAGTCTTCGCCGTTGAAAACGATGTCGTATTAGGTCTTGCACACGGCTATTCTTACGACTACGCCAAAAAATGGCGCTTGAGAACTGGCAAACTCATCCTACAGCAGACAGGACTGTTCAAGCTGGCAAGTCTGTTGAAGATCGACAGAATCTTGGGCAAACATTCACCCGGCGAGTTCTACCTGAGTAATCTTGCAGTCTATCCCCAATACAGAAAGATGGGCATTGGCAAACTCTTGCTAGAAGAAATCTTTAAAATCGCTTTGGAAAATAGATGTGACAGAATTGTGCTCGATGTTGAGAGTGAAAATCACGTCGCCAGAAACTTATATCACAAGTTGGGGTTTGAAGATGAGCATGAGAGTCAACTGCAAATTTCAAAGGCGCAGTTTTGTTTCATAAGAATGGCTCGTAAAATGACTTGAATTTTATTGTTTACACTCTCGGAATCTTTTCATCTCCAAAAATATCTCAGCACTGTCCAAAAAGACACTCAAGAGCTGTGGGTCAAAATGTCCACTTTCTTGTTCTTTCATAATTTGTAAAGCATCTTCTGGTTTGTAAGCTTGCCTGTAGCATCTTTCAGAACTCAGGGCATCGAATACATCGGCAATCGCAACTATTCGTGCTGGTAATGGGATTTGTTGGGCAACTAATCCCTGTGGATATCCGCTACCGTCGTATTTCTCGTGATGATACAGACACACTTGAGCACAAGCTAACAATACATCGTTGTCTGAAGCGAATTTCAGAGCTTGGTAGAAAAGATGTGCTCCAGTTGTTGTGTGAGTTTTCATCACCTCAAATTCCTTAGCTGTAAGTCTTGACGGTTTTTGCAAGATATCTCGAGGAACAAAGATCTTACCCAAATCATGGAACAGTGCTGCTGCTTTTAAAGCACGAATGAATGCTGGATTGTTCGAGTCTTGTAAACTAATTGCAGCTAATGCCATCGATATTATGGCTGTGTTTTTGCAATGTTGGAAAACTGAACTGTCACTGTTCTCAATAAGTTGCTTCACAAAATCAACAAACGCATTCAAATTGAACAATTCATCTTTTCTTTCTGTGGCAGAAGGCACCAAATCTCTCACAACTGACAAATCTTGAAAGACGGCATCAGCACCAACTATGAGTGCAAGTCGCGCATCTTGTGAACTACTTGCTACAGCCAGTATGCATGGATAGACAAATGAAAGATTTTCCCTGATGGCACGAATCAAAGACAGTGCCTCTATTCCAAACCAATCACAGTCCACCACACAAAAACTCAATCTTCGGTCTGCGCGACACAATTTGTATGCTTCAAAACAATCTGATGTCGTCTGTAAGCAATCTTTTCCATGCATCTCTAGACTTAATGTAAGCAAATCCCTACCACTGACAATGAGTATATCATTTTGTTTCATCAACTATCGCTCCCACAGCATAAACGTTAAAGAACAAACAGCAGAGTTTACTATCAACAATGATGATTATCGTTACATGCTCAAGAAAATATAACTGATGACTGCTGGTAGAAACTATTTTGACTTGAAATCAAACAACTGGATGATCTATAATCAGCATAGACGGTATCGATATGAATTATCAACAGCAGGTCTAGAAAGTAAAAGCTACAATGATAGAACTAACGATAATCATCATTATTTAGATACATTATTTTTTCTCTTTCTTAACATATCCTATCATTCTTGCCTTAGAATATTACTTCTGTCGCTACTCAGATGTGGCATTTCAAATCTTGCTGATTTTGGAATATCTGCTGTAAAATGATGAGGAGGTCGGAAGAGTGACAACAGCTAATGATCTTCTTAGACGATTTGAGACTGTACTACGCGCTCAGAAGCTTAGCAAATTGACAATCGACGCATATGTATCAGTTGTAGAAAAATTCTTGACAAATGTCCAAACCCTTGATCCAGAGAGTATCATGAATTGGGCACAGACAATTGCCGATTATCACAAACCTTCTACGGTGAATTTATACTACTCTGCCATGAGAAGATTCCTTGAGGAAATCTCACCTCAGACTCTGCTGATACTGAAAGACAAGTTAAGGGTTAAGGGCAGATCGAATATTGTGCCAAGAGCTCTTTCAGAGCAACAAATAATGAAACTTTGGCACTTGGCCACCAGATATTTTGAGAGAGATCATCGCCTTGTGTTGATTGTCGGCTTAGCTGGTTATGCCGGTTTGAGAGTTAGCGAACTAATATCACTCAAAGTTTGCAATATTCGACTTGATGAAGACTGCATAACAGTCAACGGCAAGGGCAGAAAAACCAGAGTCGTGCCACTACCCTCGAAATTGAAACCTTACATTGCACAGATCATATCACAAAAACATGAAAGTGATTTTCTGATCGAAAACAAGAAGAATGGTCAACGTCTATCAGTGCACGGGATTGCTTACTTGCTGAAAAAACTCGCTTCCAAGGCAGGGATAAGACAAATTTCACCACATGTTTTGAGGCATACTGCGGCAACAATTCTACTTAGAAAAGGGGTTAATCTGAGAATTGTGCAGGAATTTTTAGGTCATGCAAGTCTTGCAACCACTGAACGATATTTGAAAGTCACTGTGAAAGACATGAAAGAAAGTTTGTGGAAGGTTGGATACTAAGCAGATTCCAGAGCAATGTAGTTTACAAGATATCGTTGTGAAGTTTTCCAAATTTCTTCGGTGATAACTGGCATTTCTTTCAAAGTAACAGATCTACTATGACAAAGTAAATACCCAGGATATTCTTGCTGTTATCCGATGCGTGAGCTCTCAAAACGTGATCAGTTCATAAATCATCGATATATATATTCGGATTAGACTGCTCAATTTTCGAAAGTCTCTTTGACGACAGGCTCAGAAAAATACATCAAACCAAGGTATACTTAAATGCCACAGTTCCTCAATATCGAGAAGGTACCTAAACCACTTCTTATAGTAATACCTCAAACAAAATGTCAATAATCATCAGACTTAACTACCGAAACATCACCGCCATGGTCTTCATTCACATTCTTTGAACTAATTTGAAGCTTTACAGTGCTGATGTCTGATTCAGTTTGCTTGAAAAACCCCAAGCCACAAGAATACCACATCACTCACAATGGTAAGCAACATTCTGTTGAGTACTTTCAATATTTCAAATATCTTCTTTGATCTGATCTCAGTGACAATGATGAAATAGCAATAGACAGTGCGC
>JBBFME010000013.1:0-26835 GCA_037478695.1 Pseudothermotoga sp. | reverse complement strand
CATTCTCAAGCAGAATATATCTCACTCGATGATTTTGAACATCTCGTTGAATTGCTGACAGTCTTGATAAAGATGGGGTGAATGTATGCTGCTTTTTCTCGTATTCCTATCTGGTATCGCTTCTGGATTTCTGAACGTTGTAGCCGGTGGTGGTAGTCTTTTGACTCTGCCACTGCTGACACTACTGGGAATGGGCATTGATGTTGCAAATGGGACAAACAGAATCGCGATACTCTTACAAAACATAGTTGCGGTGAGAAATTTTCAAAAAGGAAAGGTTTTGCCTCTCAAGCTTTCTTTACTCTGTGGAATTCCTGCAGCTATAGGCTCGATCGTTGGGACTCTGATAGTGATCGATCTGGACCAAAATCTTCTCAAGAAAGTAGTTGGTATCTTACTCTTGATCATGGGAGTTTTCCTTTTCCTGAAACCGAAGATGTGGACTGGCCAATCAGACAAGAAAGTGAACACTTTTCTTGCAGCTCTCGCCTTTTTTGGTATAGGAGTCTATGGTGGCTTCATTCAAGCCGGTGTGGGCTTTTTTTTCATATTTTTCACTGCAGCGCTTTTGGGTTTAGATCTGGTCAAAAACAATGCCCTGAAAGTTTTCATAGTACTTCTTTACACTCCTATATCTCTGATCATCTTCTTGCTGAACGGCAAGGTTATGTTCTTCGAGGGATTGATTCTCGGCTTAGGCAGTATGATAGGTGCATACTTAGGTGTCAAATTCGCCTTGAAGAAGGGCATAAACTGGCTGAGGTATGTTGTTTTTGCCACGATTTTAGTCAGTGGTGTGAGCTACTTGATCTGAGTTTCTCAGGATGACTGATTAGATATCTTTTCATCGCGAAATAGCCAATCATGGCAACGCCGAGGATTGTGTAAGAACTCTTTATGCCAATAACATTACCGAGCAACCCGAAGAGAAATGTACCTGTTGGAGAGCCGCCGTTGTTTATCAACGCGTAAAGAGACATGACTCTACCACGCATGTTGGCAGGAGATAGATATTGCGTTCTGCTGTTGCTTATGTTGAAAAAGATCGTCTGACACGCACCATTCACAAAAGACATAACGTATGCTGCTTCAGGATAGACAGAAGTTATGAACGTACTCATACCAATGATGAGGATTAGGTACTCCTCTCTGACTGTGGTAACCTGCTCAGGTTCCATGCTTCCGGCGAGTAACGCTCCAATGAATGCTCCAAGCCCCATCGAACCCATGATCAAGCCATAACCTACCAACCCTGTTCTCACAGCACTCTTTGCAAAAGCCTGCATCAACATGCTATAAGGCATGCCAAATATAGCATAGACAGTCAAAGACGCGAAGGTGAGCATCAGTGTTTTGTCCTTCACGACAAATCTCAAACCCTCAGAAAGATCTTTGAAAAAGCTTCTTTCTGTTCGTGAAATTCTTTCGTGCTTTGACGGTATCGTCGGAAGAACTATTAAGAGTGGCACAAAGGACAAGGCGTTTACCAAAAATCCAAAACTGAGACCATAGTATTTGACTATGAACCCTGCGATCGATGGTCCTATCATTCTCGCCATGTTGAAGATCATCGCATGCAAAGCTAAGGCATTTGGCAGGTGGTTCTTCGGAACTATACCGCCTATGAAGGTGTTTCTCGAAGGCAGATAGAAGGAAGCCGAGACTCCCATCAAGACACTGAGTACGAGCAGTTGCGCAGGTGTTAAGATACCTCTGTAAACAAGGTATGCCATTATACACGCGTTTATTGTGTCGGCAAGTTGTGTGAAGAACAAGACCTCTCTTGGTCCAAACCAATCGATCAAAACACCACTGGCAGGCGATAGAAGGACAGTTGGAAAGCCCTTCAAAAAGGCTATCAATCCTATGAATCCTGCGGCTTTATCTTCTGGATAAAGATTCACACCCACCCAGCCACGCAAGGTAGTGTCGATCCAGGTACCGATCAACGATACACTCTGTGGAACCCAAAAAAGCAGATAATTTTTGTTTCTGAGTGCCCTGAATGGGTTCGAATACTTCGCCATACAAACTTTTTATACACTCGGCTTGTTAACTGTGCTCGAGCGATCGTTTGAAGAATCTTTAACAACTCTTGCAGAAAAATGGGGAACTCGGCAACAAGTTCCCCACCTTGACAGCGCCAATACTTTTGAGATCACTGCATGATTAGAATTTCTTTCACGTTACTGACAGTGATCGATTTGATTTCATTGAGATTTTCATCGAATGCTTTGATTTCATTTCCACTAACAACGTACAGAACGTTTCCTTTTGCGACAATAGAAGTAGCTGTTAAGTCGATCTCTTTCATCTTTGACAAACTCTCGTCCAGTTTCACCAGTTTTTGGTCATTGATCGCATAGACAAAACCGTTGTTGAAGTAAATGCGCCTTCCACTTTGAAAATCAAAGGAACCAGTCTTAGAAAGATCTTGTCCTTCCAACTTCAAAATCTGTGAGTCTGTCAGAAGATAAACCAGATTGTCAACAACGTAGACATCTTTTGCATTACATGAATATGTTCTTTCTATAGTTGGATCGTATGGATTTGCGGCGTTGATCTTTTTCAGACCGTCTTGGTCACACACAAAGACGTACTCACCATAGACAAAAAGCGAACTTGGTTCGTTCAATGGCAAAGAAGCTATTTCAATAGCCTTGTTATCGGAGATTTCGAGAATTGTTAAAGTACTCTGATCGATCACACACCCGTTGATGGTACCTGCCACTATCTTTTGAATAGGCGCAAGAGTACCAACCCATATTTGATCACCTGCAACTGCAGAGGTTGCCAGCTGTGATTCTTTCACTATAGACAACTCATCACCAATGACGTAGATACCCTCATCGTAATAGTAGAAGTCATTACCCGTCACCGTAGATACTTCAGAAACAGAAATAGGATCTACTGTGAAATCAACAGAATGGATTCCGTCATCTTTTAAAGCCAGTAGTTTGTTGAACGTAGATTGAGTCGCAACATAAAAGGTCCAAAGAGGTCCTTCAGTTTGGCTGTTACCATCTTTTGCAACAACCTTCCAGTAATATCTTTTGCCGAGCTCAAGATTTTGTATCAAAACAGCCGCTGTTTCTAAGTTAGTACGAATGACAGCCACATTGGAGCTTTCACCAAAGTAAAGGTCGTAGAAGAGTCTGTCATCATCTGGATCTGAACACTGCCAATTGAGCGTAACATCGGTGCTGTAGATTGTAGAACCATTTTCAGGACTTGGATTTGCAGGAGTCGCTGGCGGATTGTTGGAAATACCCTTTGTCGTGAAGGTCCAGGTCGGTCCAATTGTTGTGTTGGTACTGTCAGTTACCACAACATACCATTGATAGGTCGTGTTTGGTGTTAAATTGTCCAAAACGTACTGCATCTCTGTTGTCGTCTGCTTCTTTTGATTGTTTACGTACAAATCATAGCTAAGAGGATCCCCATCTGGATCAGAACAACTCCACTGCAGTGTCACAGGAATGTTCACCGACTGTGCACCATCTGGTGGTGAAACCACCTGTGGAACATTTGGAGATCTGTTTTGTCCAACTGCAGCAGTTGTGAAGTTTGACTCTTCACTGCTCACAGAATACTCCCCATCAAAGGCTTTGATATACCATTTGTAGGTTGTTTGTGGTTTTAAGTTGTTCACAGTGTAGTCGAATCTTGTTGTTGTTGCAATGAATGAACCATCGATATAGAGCTCAAATTTCAGAGGATCTTGGTCTGGATCACTGCACCTCCACTGAAAGAGCACGGATTTGTAATCGGCGTTTTGTGCATTCTTGGCAGGAGAAAGAAGTTCAGGTTGGCTTGGGCTTCTGTTGATTTTAATCGTAGAGAAACTCAGCAAACCTGAATCAGCTTGATTGCCGTGTCCATCGTTGGCTATGACTTTCCAATAATATGTTTTGGATGGCTCGAGGTTGCGTGGAATAGAGTTTCCACTGCCTTTGTAGATCGAAGTTGTGTTGCTCTTGCTATCGCCGAAAAACACTTCGTAGGTGAGAGGGTCGCTCTCTGGATCTGAGAAAGTCCAGCTCAAGGTGGTGTTAGTTGGTATATCAGTTGCACCGTTGTTTGGAGATGAAGAGATAAACTGCGGTGCTTTGTTGGTAGCAGTTGGTCCACCACACGCAGCGAGGATTATTATGAGAGCAAGGAAGAGCAATGCAATTGGTTTCATAAAAATCCCCTCCTCGAGGATTAGGCAAAAAGATTAGTGAATTTGTCGCACTTTAATGCTATTATATACCATGAACGAAAACAATCTGTGGGAGGCATCACCTATGGATGAAAGAGAAGAATTGATGAAGAGAATCAAGATTCTTGAAGACCAGCTTGAATACTATCGTATGCGCGATGAGCAGATGGAGCAGATGCTCCAAGAGTACAACCAGTTTATAAAGAAGCAATTTGAAATGTACGACGATTTCGTGAAAGACATAGGAACGAGCAGAATAATAGACCCTTTGACGCGAGTTTATTCATCCGAACACATGAGTCGCTTGATCGCCTATTACCACCAAAAAGCCTTTGAGGAAAACAGAGGGTATGCTATTGTCATGGTGAAGCTGTGTCAACAAAACGACCATTTCGAAAGAAATCTTATCTCTGTTGCAAAACTTCTGAAAAATGTTGTTCGTGTTCCAATGGACAGCGTGGGTAGATTCTCCAACGACAGTTTTGTGGTATTACTCACCGATGTGAACAAAGAAAACGCACAGAAAGTTGTTGAAAGAATTAAAGACTCTCTTAGAAGGACAGTTGAAATTGACACAAAGGTTGCCTTGAAAGTCTACCCAAATGACGGTGAAGATTTGGAAAAGTTCATTCAAGAACTTCTTTCGGAGGTAGCATAGGTGGGGAGATTAATCGTTGAAGGACAAGCAAGGTTAACTGGTTCTGTCAGAATTTCTGGTTCAAAGAACTCTGCGCTACCCATATTTGCTGCTGCACTGCTCTGTGATGAGAAAGTGGTACTTGAGAACGTACCAGATTTGATGGACGTCAGAACGATGATAGACATACTGATTTCAGCAGGATACAGAGTCGATTTTGAGAACGGAACCGCAACGGTGAATCCAGCGACTACTCCCAAGACAGAGATTCCTTATGAATTGGTGAGAAAGATGAGGGCATCCTTCAACGTACTGGGGCCACTTGCCGCAAAATACGGTACAGCCTCTGTCTCTCTACCGGGCGGCTGCTCAATAGGCGTTAGACCTGTTGATTACCATCTTGAGGGCTTACAGAAACTGGGCTTTTCGATCCAAGTAGAACGCGGAATAGTCACAGCACGTCGGGAAAACAAGATAGATCACGTGATCATATCTCTTCCTTTTCCAAGTGTTGGTGCTACCGAACACCTCATGACAACAGCAGCTATCTTGGACGGCGCTCATGTAGTTATCGAGAATGCAGCCATGGAACCAGAGATAGAAGATTTGGCTGATTTTTTGAACAAGATTGGTTGTAGGGTCTTTGGAGCTGGAACAAGGCGCATCGAGATCTTCGGAACTAAGAAGACCACAGGTTGTAGTCACAGAATCATACCAGATAGAATCGAAGCTGGTACTTACATAATTGCAATTGCAGCCACAAAAGGAGATGCCGTGGTGGAGAATCTCAATATCTCTCACCTGACTGCACTTTTCGATGTGTTGAACACCTCGGGAGTAATCCTTTCACAAGTGCGTCAGGACTGCGTGAGAGTCACGATGAACGAAAGTCCCAAGCCTGTTAAGATTCAAGTAACTCCATACCCGGGCTTTCCTACCGATCTACAACCACAGATCATAGCATTCCTTTCAAAAGCACAAGGTACTTCAACGGTGATTGAGACTGTTTTCAAATCGCGTTTTCAACACGTTGACGAACTTAGAAGATTCGGAGCCAAGATTGAAGTCACCGATGGAACAGCCATCGTTCGCGGAGTTGAAAAACTCAGCGGTGTCCAAGTCAGCGCTACAGACCTCAGAGCAGCCGCAGCATTAGTGATTGCTGGCTTGATGGCAGAAGGCACAACGATCATCAGCGAAGTCGATCAAATTTTCAGAGGCTATGAAAATATAGTTGAGAAACTTTCAAAGCTCTCGGCGGTGATAGAATATCAAGAATGAACTTTCACAGATCGTTGAAAAGATGAAAGAAAAGATGTATCACTGTGATCTGTGTCCTGTTGAGTGTGGTGTCAATCGTCACCAGCAGGTGGGAAAGTGTGGTATAGGTGTTGCACCAAAGTTGATGAGCGCCCTTCTACATTTTGGCGAAGAACCACCTATCAGTGGAGAAAGTGGTGCTGGCACGATCTTCTTCAGCGGGTGTAATCTTCGTTGTGTATACTGCCAAAACATGAACTTCAGTCAGAAGGCAAACGGTGTGGAAGTGACAGTTGAACAACTTGCCGAGATCTTCTTAGATCTGCAGAACCATGGTGCCAAGACACTGAATCTTGTAACACCAACGCCACATCTTCTGTCCATAATCGAAGCCCTTTCAATAGCCAAAGATGAAGGGTTCACTCTTTCAGTTGTCTACAACACCAGCAGTTATGAATCAGTAGAGACTCTGAAACTGATCGATGGCATTGTTGATGTGTATCTGGCAGATTTGAAGTATGCTGACAACGAGACAGGTTATCGCTATTCAGGCGTGAAAGACTATTACACAGTCGCAAGTGCAGCACTCATAGAGATGCACCGACAAGTTGGGGCTTTCAGAGAATTCGATGGAAGGCCAAGAGGTTTGATAGTCAGACACCTCGTCCTCCCAAATAATGCGGGTGGTTCAGAAAAAGTTCTCGATTTTGTCTTCAACTGCCTGTCACCTAAGGTCCCAGTTTCACTCATGTCTCAGTACAATCCTCTCTTTGGTGCAAGATCAGATCAGCTGATCGGTAGAAAGATCACCAAAGAAGAATATGAGATGGTCATAAACCTTGCGACCCAACTCAATATGGACGGTTGGATTCAAACCGATGAAAAGAAAAGAGTCACAGTCAAACCAATTCCGTGGACTTACAAGATCATTGAGCTGCTGAGATCAAAAACATGAACACCAGCGCTCCGAGAGCTATTGCAGTTGTCGTTAAGATTATTTCCTTCGTGTTTGTGTAATGCGACCTATCGATCTTGACAGAAGCATTTGTCACAAAGACCTCTTTTTCTGTTTGAGCTGTTAACTTGGCTATGTATTCGCCGTCTGCTACGCCTTTTCCATCCCAAGTAACCTGGTTTGAACCCGCCTTACCACTTCCACTCCACTGCCAAAGGACCTTTTGATCGCTGTCAACAACACTAATCGTGAGTTGGGCTGGTTTGGAAAGATAGATGTAAAAAGTTGTGGTATCTCTGTACCAATCTCCGTTCGGTGAAAACTCACTTGGTTCCACCTTCAGATTGATCGAGAGAATTTCTTCTATAAGAGTTATGTTAACACTCGTTTCTTTCAAGTACGAAAAACTCAGCAATCTCGTTTCTGGTATAAAACCAGCTGCTTTGAAGGTGATGTATTGACTACCCTCAGGTACACTGATTGTGTCTTTGACACTTTCGACTCTACCAAGGAATTTGTCTTCGCTGTAGATTTCAACGGGATAGACATTCGAGTAGACTCTCAAAGTTCCAGCCCTTCTGAGTGGAGCGTAGAAAATTATCTGTCCAGGTTGTGACAGATAGACAAGACCGTCAAAAGCCACGTACCAACTCTTGTTCACAGTTATTCTGTACTGTCCTGAAGAGCTCAGTGTTATCTGCAGAACACCGTTTATGTCAGCAATACCGGCGTATATTCCGTTCACATAAACGTTGGCAAAAGGTTCGGTGTTCACCACAAGAACATAACTTGCGCTCACTAAAGCTGCAGCTAACAAGAACGCTAAGACACAAAACCTTTTCATGCCAATATCCCTCCATCTCACCAGTTGGTTGTAGTGTACCAATCGACGATGTTTTCTATGATCCAAATTTCACCGCCTTGATAGTACTCTACACCAACCACAATCGGTTCTGTAGACCTTATGTCTACAACACCAGTTGTTTGACTGGAAAGTTCTTTTGCCAGATCAACATAGACGGCTGACTTAGGTGAAACGCTTCCGGACAGCTCTCTTATGACTTTCCCTGCGTAATCATAAACCCAAACATACAGATCACTGGCTTTATTCGATGTGTTCATGATAGAGAAAGCAGTCTCTGAATTGCCAAAGTTGGTGTAATTCACACCATACCAATAGTATTTCGCGTCAGAAGAAGTCTTAACAGGTTCGATCACATGATTTCGGCAAAAGAGCATATCTCCATCTCTGTAAAGTGCAGACATGTAGAGAAGTTGGTCTGATTGGAAGAAAACCAAGCCCCAATTCCTATCACTCTGCGGGAATTTCTGAGATAGATCGACCAGAATTGTTTCGTACGGTTTGGACTTGAAGGTTTCTTTCCACAATTCCCTACCCTCGTAATCATAAACGATCATTCTGAAATACGCACTTTCGTCACTGAGATTCGATACCAAAACAGCAGTGTTCCTGCCTGGAGTTGAATCGTGGTACAACCCATAATTCGCCGCAAGACAAATTGCAGACAAAACGATCAGCAAAATACCAAGTGTTTTCTTCATAATATCTCTCACCTCTCTTCAAGAACAGGATATGAGACTATCTGTGTTCCTGAAGCATAAACTGTCAAGAAATATGGTTTGCCTTCTATTAAGAGCATCGGGCAGGAATGCGTTAGCATTTTTTCATCAGTTTTCAACAACAGGCTCAAGACATAGACCTTTTCAACCCAGTTCGGCGGGTTTTCAACCGCTGTATAGAACTTCAGCCCACTGTCACCATAGCCTACTAAACTGACTTCACTCGCATTTTCATCGAAAAAACTCAAGAACTTGTTCCCGAAGAATCTTGCATCTGTTGTCGTTGCAGAATCAGTTGTGTAGATGAACCTCTCGATGAATGTCTCCGAACTTATCTGTCCGTCCAGATAATCGTTTAAATTTTTGACAAGGTTTTCAGAAAAACCAGCTACGTTGGGTTCCAAGAGTGGCAAGCAAGCACTCAATGATAGAACGATTATTAGTGTTGACAGGAACAAAAGCTTGCGCATCTTCCTCCCCCCTCTTCTCTCAACGTCAGAAATCACTTTGTGTGACGGTGGGCAATCTTAGTAGCAGCGAATGCCCATGGTTTCAACTTGTAGCTGTACCCCATACCCTTGACGTATCCAACTACTGCAGGAAGAACCTCTTTGCTCAAACCGTCGTACCCAACATCTATGTGTATCTCGGGACTTGCCAAATCTAACATCTGTTTTGCGAAGGTTGCCATCTGCAAACTCAGATACGTTTCCTGAAAGATTCTGCTGAACATATCATAGTGTTTGTGTTCTTTTCTCAGTGTGTACAGATAAGTCGCTCCTATTCCGGGTTTGTAGACTATCAAAACAGTCGCAAAAGTAACAACACCATCACGTGCATCGCTGTCGGTGCCAATGTAAACCTTGAACGGGCTCTGCCCTTTGAAGTTGTGAATTATTTCCTTTGCCGTTACCACATCGACTGCCCCATAGGTTGGACTCCTGAGTAAGAACTGATCACCTCCTAAACACAACGACTGGGATCATCAACTCTTCGAGGCTCAGACCACCGTGCTTAGACTTGAGGCTTTCTTCTCTACCTGTAAACTTGAAATAAAAGGAATAGTTCGATTTCGCTATTAGCACTACGTCACCAATTCTGTCCAAACTTTTTTCCGATGCTTGTGAATCACCAAACAAATGCAACTGAATTGACTGTTCCTTTGTCAAAGCGAAAATTTGATCGCTGTATACCCTTTGTATGTATTCTACCACTTTTTGTGGCTCGCGAGTGTAGATGTGCATCATTCTCATCTCTCCACCTGGAGGTACGAGAAAGAACGAAGAAATCTCGTCTTTCCAAGACCACCAAATTTCCTTTTCCCACGGTGTGTATATCTGTCCGTGATCACCCATTATCAAGAGTAAGACATTCTCTTGAAGATGGGCAAGAACTTCCTTCTGAATCATCTTCAGAAGCCAGTAAAGCTCACTTTGAAAGGCTGGGGAATTGACACCGATCTTGTGGCCAATTGAATCGAGCAGCCCCCAGTAGACAAAGGCAAAAAGTTTTTCATCTTGTTGCAGGATTTCATCGAGTTTGAAGAAAAGATTTCCAAAACTCTGATAACTCTTTATCGAAGCCCCTACATGAACCAGATTTGAGAAACCAGAACCTCTGATGTTCTTCGAGGTGAGTACATACCCCTTCACACCAACGTCTACAAGTCTTTCAAAAATGGTCCTCGTAAAGAGAATATCTCTTGACTGCATCGTTGATGGCACCTTACCTAATGTTGGCGATGAAAGTTCGATCATGTTCACCAACGCTCCGAGTTCTCTTAAGTACAACGTGTATCCCAAGATACCGTGTTCTATCGGTTCGCTCGCTGTGAGAAGGGATGCGATTGACGCACTCGTCGTTGTTGGAAATACAGAGGTTGCTGTGAGAATGTTTTGCTGTTCAAAAAGAGGTTCTCTTTGCAAGATTGTCTTCAAGCTTTCCAAACCAAGTGCATCTATCAAGAACAAAACCACTTTGTCTGCCTTTTCAAATAAACCAGGTTTCAGATAGTCAAAGGGATATTCAGCGTGTAAGGCTTCACAACCAAAATGCTTCAGAATAGAATTTGCGATGTTCACAACCGAGAATCTGTCGTAACTGGGTTTGAAGATATCCTCAGCGATCTTTTCTAAATTCATCTTTATCACCATCTAAAGTATATGACGAAAAGAAAATCTTTGAAGGATTGAATTTCTCTGTTAAGGAAATGATATACTTTAAAGTGTATACATTTATTGTGTGTAGATCGAAGATCTTCAGCCTTTCGGATTGTAAAAATCATTACACGACAAGATTCGTCTTGAAGACAACTCAGTAATCGTGGTCAAATGCTAATCGAGACGCCCGCCAAGAGGGCAAAACTCTGAATCTTTTGGGAAATTAGGAGGGAACCAAGATGCAGAAGTACAGATGTATCATTTGTGGGTATGTCTATGATCCAGCTGAAGGAGATCCAGACAACGACATACCGGCAGGGACACCATTTGAAGATCTACCTGACGATTGGGTTTGCCCTGTTTGTGGGGCATCGAAGGAAGACTTCGAACCCGTTGAAGAGTGAAGGTGAACCCCCATGGGGTTCACTTTGAGATCCTTTTGTAGGCAGAATACACACCTGCTGCAAGGGAAATTTTGATCAAATCACCAGGAATGAACGGTAAAAAGCCCATAGAGAGAAGCTTGTATAAGTTCAGTGTTGCTCCTTTCAGCGCAAACCACAAATAGAGCTGTATTAGACCAACAGAGTAGATCACTGCAAAATTGACCACGGCAAGCCATATCAAAACTTGCTTCGCTGACAAAATTTTGTACTTCTTTACGATTCCTCCCAGCAGAAAAGAGGCAACTATGAAACCAAGCAGATAGCCGCCCGTGGGACCAAGCAGAACTTGAATGCCTGCTCTGTGATCGGAAAACCAAGGGACTCCCAAAGCACCGAGCAGAAGATACACAATCTGACTGTAACCAGCTAGCTGATCGACCAGAAGAGGGGCAAACAAGACCACGAAGGTCTGACCAGTAACAGGCACAGGGCTGAACGGCAATGGAATTCTGATCTGTGCTGCAACGCCTGTCAAGACTGCGAAAACCGAGACTGCCAAGAATCTCTGCAGAAGAACATTCCTTGTTGATACCTTCGCCTCTACCTGCATCATCTCACCTCATTGATATTGTAGGAAAAGAAATTTTGCCGGTAAAGTAAAGAGCAGTTACAAAAAAGAAGACCCCGTTTCTGTACCTTACACTCACAGATGCCGGGTTTATCTCTCAGATTGTGAACATATCAAAAATGATGTAGATCAAGCACTAAATGAGAAAAACAAATCATTTGCTCGCTGTTGCTACATCCTTCTTCAACATAGACACACCGACATAGACAATCCAAGTGTCGACGTAGTCTAAGACGAATTCAACAGCAGTGGTAGTGATGTATATGTTCAAGAGCGTTTTCAAATCATAAACACCGAGAAAAGCTATGCTTACAAAAATAAGATTGTCGGTGATCTGTCCCAATTTCGTGGCGATGTTGTTTCTCATCCACAACTTTGTTCTACTCTTGAGTCTGTCGTGTAGCCACACTGCGAAGTACCCTGAGATAATGTAAGCTGTCCAACTTGCAAAGGCAATTCTTGGGGTCAAAGAGAAAACACTCTTCAGGTAAGTTTGTGCGATATCATTTGGAGATGGAAGATAACCAACATAGACAAGTCCGAGCAAGACGAAAGCGAACTGCGCGAAAAATCCTATCCAGACAGCCTTTCTGCCTTCTCTTTGTCCAAAGACTTCGGTGACGATCGAATAAACGGCGAAAGCCATACCCATACTCATATTTGCTGCGGTGACCTCTAAACCAAATAAAACGAACAACTTTGCGACACCAAGATTGGACGCAATTATGAGCGTTGCAAGTGCAACGTAAATACCCTCTTTTTTTAAGTACTTTGTAGCAAAGAGTACCACCACACAGGACAAAATATATTCTGCTACCAAGAAGAGAAGATTTGTCAAGCTTGCTCACCTCTTTTGATCTGTTTTGCATCTTCAGAATCTTTTCGAGGGACTCTGCCCGACACAGATTCTATAACACTCATTTTGAAGATAACTGAAAGAACTCCTTTCGAAAGTTCTAAGGCATTCTGCGGTCCCTTCCCTTTCCAAGGCTTTGTCGTCATTGCAAGATCTTTTTACTTTCAGACAACAGAAGTGTAATTTTGTCATAGATATAATGATCAAAACGGAGGTTGTTCACGTGTTAGTTTCAGCATCTCTTACTTGGAAGATCGATCAAAAAGTTATGATAATGCGCAGTCAAGCCCCTGGAGGAACTCCAGGCGTTTGACGGTGCTTGGAGTTACTAAAGGGGCGTTTCCAAAGAAGGGAACGCCCCTTTTTTTAAGAGAGGTTGGTGGCAATGCCAGAGGTCGAGATCTACTATCCAAGTAAAGTTGACTGCATGCCAGACAAGAGAATCTTTCTTGCCAGAGCAGGAGCAAGATATGGCAGAATAGAGGAGACTTTGATACATCGAGTTAACGAATTGTTTCTGAAGTCACTTGAAACAATTGAACCAGTTGTTTATCACACCACCGAAGAGATCACCTCGTTACCAAAAGAGGTCATCCCATCCATCTTCGAAGCTGTAAATCAAGTCACGATCTTTCTGTCCACATTGGGTTCATCAATAGATCTGCTGATCTCGCAACTTGCCGAGAATGAAAAAACCTTCGATGCCTTTATAGTAGATTCTTGGGCTTCTGAGGCACTTGAAGCTTTGAATGAGCACTTTGACAGATCACTGAGGGAAAGATTTGGTAAAGGAACGATGCGGTTTTCACCAGGCTATGGGAATGTAGATCTAAGAGTGAATGCTTACATTGTGAAAGAGCTTTTGAAGGTTGATCAAGTTCAGGTGCTTTCAAGTGGAGTGATGGTTCCAAGAAAAACAACAACTTGCATGATAGGGTGGTGCTATGAGAAGAGATGAATTCAGAAAACTTTTGAATGAAAGAGTTATCTTCCTCGATGGTGCGTACGGTACTGAGTTCTTCAAAAGAGGTTTCAGGGGCGTGATAGAGTTACTCAACATAACTGCACCAGAAACCGTTAGAGATCTTCAAAAAGATTACATCAAAGCAGGGGCCAACATATTGTTGACGAATACCTTCAGTGCAAACAGATTGAAATTGCGCGCACACGGCGCAGAAGATGACTTTGAGAGGATAAACCACAAAGCCGTTGAAATAGCGAGATCGGTTTGCGGTAACCAACTCGTCTTTGGTGACATATCTTCCACGGGAAATTTGGTAAAGCCTCTTGGACCAATCGATTTCGATGAAGCTTATGAGATCTTCAAAGAACAGGCTTCTGTCCTGATAGATGCAGGTGTCGATGGCATCATCATCGAAACCATGATAGATCTCAAAGAACTCAAAGCGGCAATCCTTGCTGTGAGAGATCTTTCAACGGAGATCCCTTTGATCGCTCACATGACCTTTGAAGAAGATGGCAAATCTGTAACAGGTACCTCTGTGGAAATCTTCGCCACACTCATGAACGATCTCGATGTCGATGTAGTAGGTATAAACTGTACACTCGAGCCAAAGCAGATGCTCTCGGTTTTTTCAAGATTGGCTAAGTACTGTAAAAAACCTCTGAGTGTCGAACCAAATGCGGGTAAACCATTTTTGGAGAACGGAAAGGTTGTTTATCGAACAAAGCCCGAGGAATTTGCTGTCTACATAGCTGATTTTGTAGAACTCGGAGCGAATATCGTTGGTGGTTGCTGTGGTACAGGACCTGAGCACATCCAGATAATGACAAAGTACATAGGTGAGCAAAGACCAAGAAAGCGAGAGATCATATCCACTCAGTATCTTTCAACCAGAACCATTCTCAAACCGATAGACACCTTTCTTGTTATAGGAGAACGAATAAACGCAAGTGGAAGAAAGAAACTGCAGGCGAGTATTCAACAGATGGATTTTTCAAGCGTGATCACTCTTGCCCATGAACAAGAGCAGGAAGGTTGCACCGCGATCGATGTCAATCTCGGCATAGAAAAACTTCTCAATGAAGATCATTTTGGAAAAGTGATAATCGAGCTCGACAAGCATTCTTGTCTTCCCGTCTCTTTTGACGTGCAGAACTTGAACTTTTTGGAGATCGCGATGAAAGAGTACGTCGGCAGGGGGCTCATAAATTCTGCCTTTTCAAGACGAGATCATTTGATCGAGAGAATAAATCTTATGAAAAAATACGGTGGTGTTCTCATAGTTCTCGCTATGGAAAACGACATCCCAAAGACTGCTCAAGAAAGATTTAAAGTTATTCTTAAAGCAGTCAAAATCCTTGAAGAAAACGATGTAGATCTTGAGAGAGTATATTTCGATCCCTTGGTTCTTCCTGTAGGTGCAAAAAACGATTACCATGTGACCTTAGAAACCATTAAGTTAATAAGCCAAGCAGGCCTGAAATCTTCAATCGGACTTTCAAATCTGAGTTTTGGTATGCCAAACAGAGAAAATATAAACGCTGCCTTTTTGGCATTGGCAGTAGAAAACGGTTTGAACGCCGCCATATTGAACAGCAAGGAGAATATAACAATGGGCGTGCTTCAGGGCGCTCTGGCTTTGAAAGGAAAGGAATTGGTAAAAACAGACGAAACCATTGAAGATCCCCTTCTTGGCTACATAATAAAAGGGCAGAAAGAATTGTTGATGAACGCAGTTCAGGAATTTCTCAAAAGTTACGCCCCACTTTATGTGAGCCAACAAATTTTGGGAAAGGTCATGGAACAAATAGGCATACTGTACGCCACCGGAAAGATCTACTTGCCACATTTAGTGCTCGCCGCAGAGACTGTTCAGCCTGCCTTTGATCATTTGAACGACTTGCTCAAAGACTCCCAAGTAAAGGAAGGCAAGGTACTTCTTGCGACCGTCCAAGGCGATATACACGACATAGGTAAGAAGATAGTCGCGACGGTGCTAAGGAGCGGTGGTTTTGAAGTCTATGACGTGGGTAAAGATATTTCGGCGCAGACAATTCTTCAAGAATGTAAGAACTACAAACCAGACATAGTAGGTCTTTCTGCCATGATGACCACAACGGTTGGACAGGTGAAAGAAGTTGCCGATTTACTGAGATCACAGGGAGTGAACGTCTTTTTGATAGCAGGTGGTGCGTCGATGAATCAGCAACTTGCAGATCAATTCGGTGTCTTTTATGCAAAAGATGCCGTTCAGGCACTCGAGTTGTGCAAGAGATTAGTGAAAGGAGGAGAGAGATGAAACCGATAGTCATCAAATTTGGAGGTTCAAATCTCAAAGACAAATCAGACCTTTCAAAGATTTTGAATGTGGTGAGAATGTACGATAAGCCGTTGGTCGTAGTAGTTTCGGCTGCCAACGGAGTTACGAACAAGTTGATCCAAGCTGTGAACGACATCAGGAATCTCGACATTGAAAGATTTCTCAGCGAAATCTATTCGGTGTATAGAAACTTCATAGATGAAGAAGATCTGGAGTTGAAAGGAAGAGTCTATCAGATCAGAGAGACACTCTTAGGTGCAAAACTGATTGGGAAGGTACCCGATTTTGTCTACGACCATATAGTCAGTCACGGCGAAAGGTGTTCTTCACTACTCTTGAAAAATTATCTGACAACTCATGATTTTCAATGCGAAGAGGCTCTACCAGAAAACTTTGGTTTGATAACAGATGGCAAGTTCAAAAATGCATCTGTTGATCTGCATGCCTCTGAAACGAATCTCAGAAAGTATTTCAAGATTGATAAGAACTACATAGTACCCGGCTTCTATGGTATTCACGAAGATCACATCACCATCTTAGGTCGCGGTGGTAGTGACTACACCGCAACCTCAATTGCATACTGTGTTGATGCCGAAAGAGTGGATTTGTACAAAGACGTTTCTGGTTTCATGACTTGTGATCCAAAGTACGTCAAAGGTGTGAAACCAGTTAAGAGGCTGAACTACGATGAGGCGGCTGAACTTTCCTACTTTGGGGCAAAGATACTCCATCATGCAACTGTCGATCCTATTCGCAAGAAGAAGATACCACTGTACATCTACAACATAAACACCTTTAAATCGATCGATAACCCCGATACAATTATCTCTTTCAACGACTCTATCGCAGAAACGATCATCAAGAGTATTTCCTTCACCGATGATATAGCTGTGATACAGTTCAATGGTACAAACATAGGACGCGTTCCAGGTCTGCTTGGTCAGATCGCATCGACTTTCGGAAGCGAAGGAATCAACATAAAATCCGTTGTCACTTCTCAAACGAGCATAAATGTGCTCATCTCAAAGCAAGATGTCGAAAGGTGTAAGAAGATAACCTCGAGATTGCAGATCTTGGAAGTTGAAGAGATCCGCTACAGAACAGAGATATCTCTCATCGCTGCGGTTGGTGATGGGCTTCTTAAGAAACATGGCATAGCTGCAAGAATTTTCTCGGCTGTATCGAGAAAGGAGATAAACGTCGAGATGATCTCGGCCGGTGCATCAGAGGTGACAATCTATTTCATAGTGAGTTTGCAAGATAGAGAAAAAGCCTTGCAGGCAATCCATGAGGAATTTTTCGCGGATAGATGTTGAGACAGAGATATTGAATTAGTTTATGTTTTAGAGACCTGAGGAGGTGATCTGTGTGAAGACGATCGAAGAGATCAATGAAAAGATTAGAGCTGGCAAGGCAGTAATACTGACTGCCGAGGAGGTAGTTCAACTTGCAAAGCAGTCAAAACCTCAAGAGATAGTAAAAAAGGTCGATGTTGTTACAACGGCAACTTTTGCACCTATGTGCTCGAGTGGTGCCTTCATAAACTTCGGTCATACAACACCACCAATGCGAATGGAAAGAATAGAACTTTCCACAGTGGAAGTCTATGGCGGTTTGGCAGCCGTCGATGGATATATAGGTGCCACTCAAGAATCGATGGAAGACAAAGCCTTTGGTGGAGCCCACATAATCGAGGCACTCATAAGCGGCAAAGACGTTTTTCTGAAAACCTCTGGAAAGGGCACAGACTGTTATCCCCGTAAGTACTTTGAGGGCTATGTCAATAAAGAGATGGTAAACGATTTCTTCCTGTTCAACCCGAGAAACGCCTATCAGAACTACGCTGCAGCGACGAATAGTTCCGAAAGGACTATATACACGTACATGGGCAAACTACTGCCGAGGTTCGGTAATGTCACATATTCGACATCGGGTGAACTCAGTCCACTGCTCAAGGATCCAAAGATGCTCACGATAGGTATTGGCACTAGGATTTTTCTGTGCGGTGGTGAAGGATATGTAGTGTGGACTGGCACGCAGTTCAGAAACAACATCAAGGTCAACAAACACGGAGTACCGATTTCTGCGGCAAGAACCATCGCTGTAATAGGTGATGCTAAGAAGATGAATCCCAGATATTTGAAAGCAGCCTATTTCAAAAACTACGGTGTTACGATCTTTATTGGTATTGGTGTACCCATTCCTGTTTTAGATGAAGAGATAGCCTATTATGTGTCCAGATCCAATGAAGAAATAGAAACCGAACTCAGAGACTACGGTGTGTCAGGCAAGCCTGTGATCGGCAAAGTCAGCTATGCACAACTCAGATCAGGGTATATTGAAATCGACGGTAAACGCATCAAGACATCTTCTATCTCAAGTCTTCCGATGGCTCGCGAGATAGCCAGCCTGTTAAAAAGATGGATCGAAGATGGAAGTTTTCTTCTCACAAAACCTGTAAAACTCTTCGAAGAAGAGAGATCGACAAAAGGACTTGTCGAAAAAACAGATGGTAAAGAGCTCAAACGCGAAGAACCAGTTTGTGTCGATTGTGGCCTCTGTGTCAGCCTCTGCTCCTTTGATGCCCTGATGCTCGTCGATGGCAAATTCACTTTCCTGCCGGAACGATGTACTTTTTGTGGCGAATGCTCTGATGCATGTCCGGTTGGAGTGAAGCTTCCGCCAAATGAATAGATTCTATCGTGATTTTCACAGCAACAGACTCGAAGCTTTCACAATCAGTTATATGGAGACAGATCTCTGGATAGGTGTCGATAGATTTCAAACAGAAATGATCGACAAAGTTCTCGATTTGGTGATGAAGTTGCACAAAGATTTGCATGAGTATATAGACTTTGATAAGAATTTTCTGCTTTCTTTCGAACCGATAGAGATTAAGAATGGATGTGCACCGATAGTGGAAAAGATGGCAACTGCAGCGCAATATGCAAATGTTGGTCCAATGGCAGCCGTTGCCGGGGCTTTCGCCGATGAAGTGGGAAGATTGTTGGTGGAACAATTCAGATGCTCTGAGGTAGTGGTTGAAAATGGTGGTGATATTTTCATCAAGAATTTGGAACCTATGACAATCTGTGTCTATGCAGGCGACTCACCTCTATCGCAAAGAGTAGGTCTGAGAATACCACCAGGTGTTTGTGGTGTATGTACTTCGTCTGGAACGGTCGGACATTCGATCAGTTTTGGAAGAGCCGATGCAGTGACTGTCGTCAGTCAGAATGCAACCATTGCCGACGCCTTTGCAACTGCCTATTGTAATATGATAAAGACAGCAGAAGATATGGAAAACTTGCTGAATAAAGCTTTGAATGAATTTGTTCAGAGTGTCTTGGTAATCTACAAAGACAGATTGGGATTTGTGGGCAAACACGAATTGGTTTTCATAGAACAAAGGCAAGGTGATGAAAGTGAAGGTGACTGATAGAATAAAACAAGGTCAAATTCTGTCCATAGAGATCTTGCCTCCGAGCAGAGGAGAAGGTGTGGAAGAAATCTTCAAGGTTCTTGACAATCTGATGGTCTTTCCCATCAACTTCATAAACATCACTAAGCATGCACCAGAGATGACCTATTTGGAACTACAAGACAAGATAATAAAGGTCCCAAAGGTCAAAAGGCCAGGTACCGTTGGCTTGACTGCGGCACTTATGAAAAAATACAAAATCGATGTCGTTCCCCATGTTCTGTGCTACGGCATGAACAAATACCAAATTGAAGATATGCTCATCGATCTACATCTGATCGGTGTGCAAAATCTCTTCGTGATCCGTGGCGAGTACGAAAATCAATCTGATTCTGCAGAAAAAGACAGTTATCAACACGCAGTCGACTTGGTCAGACAGATATCGAAGATGAATCAAGGCGAATATCTGTATCCTTGTGAGAACGCACATCCAACTGATTTCTGTATAGGCGTTGCCGGATATCCCGAAAAGCATTTTGAAGCACCTAACATGCAAGAAGATCTAAAACATCTCAAAGAGAAGATCGAAGCTGGTGCCAATTACGTGATAACTCAAATGATCTTTGACTTCGATGTCTACACGAGATTTTTAGAGCTCACACACGAATATGGAATAAATGTCCCCATAATACCTGGTATAAAACCCATAGTGAATCTCAAGTCCATCTACAGCATTCCAAAGAAGTTTTTCGTGAACATACCACATTCATTCTTGGTGAGCATGCAGGAAGCAAGAACACCAAAGGAAGAATTTGAGATCGGGACCAAGTACATGGCTAAGCTTGCAGAAAAGTTGCTCACCTTTGGGGCACCGGGCATTCACATATTCACAATGGGCAGAGGACAGTCCACAAAGGCTTTGCTTGAAGCAATCTATCAAAAGGGAGGATGAGTTCATGAAAAAGGTAGCAATATTGGGTGCAACAGGTTTGGTAGGTCAAAGGTTTGTGCAACTTCTATCGAAACATCCATTTTTCAAAATCTCAGCTCTTGCGGCTTCCGATAACTCCGCTGGCAAGAAATACTCACAGGCTGTGCAATGGCATCTGAATGTGCCAATTCCCGATGAGCTTTCACAGATGGAAATACAGAGATGTGAGCCAAACATAGAATGCGATTATGTTTTTTCTGCCCTTCCATCCGATATAGCTGGACCAATAGAAGATAGCTTTGTCAAAGCAGGATACACAGTCTTCTCAAATGCTGCAAGCCACAGACTGGATCAGAATGTACCCCTTGTGGTTCCGGAAGTCAACCTTGACCATCTTAAACTGCTCGATTCTCAAAAGACTCCTGGGAAGATAGTGACCAATCCGAACTGTTCGACAATTGGACTTGTGATGGCGCTCAAACCCATACTCGATAATTTTGGTTTAGAAAGAATACACGTTGTGACAATGCAAGCGATATCAGGAGCAGGCTATCCAGGTGTTGCATCGCTCGATATCTTGGACAACGTGATACCCTACATCAAGAACGAAGAAGAAAAGATGATGGTTGAACCAAAAAAAATCTTTGGTACATTGAATGGCGATCATATCGAATACGCCACCTTTGACGTGCAAGCTCAGTGTAACAGAGTCCCCGTTCAAGACGGACACATGCTATCAGTTTTCGTGGAAACCTCCCAAGGAGTGAGTCTTGAAAAGATAATAAAGGCTTTTGAGGATTTTCGACCTCTCAGAGGGTTGAATCTTCCCACAGCACCTGAAAGACCTGTGATCTATCTACCAGATCAAAAAGCACCACAACCAAAATTGCACAGAGATCTTGGTAATGGCATGTCAGTGAGCGTTGGAAGAGTCGTGTTGATTTCCGAAAAAAGATTTCGATTTGTGGCATTGGTTCACAACACTATAAGAGGTGCTGCTGGATGCGCGCTGTTGAACGGTGAAGCTTATGAAGTTTTGAGAAACAGATAGTCAGAAAGAGCAAGAAACATGAGTGTTGAAATACTCATATACTTCATCGTTTCAATCTTTTTCGTCGCAATAGCCTATGTGGTCTTGGACACTACTATAACACATTTCAGAATCACTCTCGAAAGAATAGACAGAGAGACTGATTTATTCATGACTGTAGATTTTCTAAGAAGAGATTTTTGGTTTCACTCTGCCACCGTTGGATATGTCTCGCAGGATGGCAGCACTTTCACCTTCAAAGAGAAGGTAACTGGTCAAGAGAAACAGGTCAGCTATTTTGTGGAGAAAGACAGCAGCTTCTATCAACTTAGAAGAATAGCAAACGACGGCGTAAATGTGATCTACAGATCTTCCAAGCCTATCTCTTTCTCTGAACCAGTCAAAGGTATCTGGGCGATAACGATCGAGGACCTTCAATTTGAGATGGTCAACGCCACTCCGACAGAACTCATGAAAGAATTATACAACGGCGAGGTGAAAACTCCAGACTTTCTTCTGCCAAAGCTGATGGAGGTAGAGAGCAGGTAATGATATTACTTTTCTTCGATCTTTGGTTTTTCGAGTAATCTCATCTTTCTCTTGAATTCTCTTATGTTCATCTCTCTCAAAACGAGAGATCCGAGAAAGTATTGAAATGGCAGCCAAGTTACGTGACCTGACGGAATGATATACCGCTTTGGTCTTCCAAGTGCCTGCCACAGAATCTTTCTTGTCCTCACAGGAAGTGCTCTGTCAAAAAGTGCCTCTATGAAAACAATTTTTTCCGGGTCAACAAATCTCGCATAAGCGAGAGGATCTACCTTAAGCACTGGGTGAATCTCAGAGTTCAACATTTCCTCTATGGTTCTGAAAGAAGGAAGTTTCTTGATATCACTTTCGAAGGTTTGAAGAAACCAATTTTTCTCGTCCATTCTGTCTTCTTTGCCAAAACCTTTCTTGACGTCTCTGCGAAAATAAGCAAGTGTTGGTGAGTACCACATGAGTGTTGCGATATCTCCCCCCGAGGTTATGGTGATCGTTTTCTTAAAATCTCCACTGAGAGCCGAGAGTATGACAGAGATCATTCCTCCCAAGCAGTAGCCAACAAGGCAGTTGTTTTCGTGCCACCAGTTTCTCTCTTTGACAATTTCCAGAATGCTCAATACGTCGATTACCGCGTGCTCCCAAAATCGAACCATTTTCTTCACATCTGTTGAAAAATACTCCCTACCGCTTGTAGAACCGTTCGCCGTTCTGGTCAGATTGCCCGGCAGAATCGGAAGAAAGGTTCTGACACCAGCGCTGGCTATGTGTATACCCATCCAAAGCAAGAACGGTATGTTGACCGTTCCAAGTCCATGCAGAAGAATCAACGAACCAACGGGTTTTTCCTTAGGCTCTATGTGATAAACTTCGACCGTTTCTGTGCCTGGCAACGGATTACTGTACATTGTTGGAAACTTGATGATCGAAGCTCTGAAGTTCTTACCCTTTATGATATAGCCACTCGATATTTCTATTCCTCTCTTGTATTGAAAATCAAAATTCACCATACAGATATTCCTTCCCACAAAGTGCACAGACTTTAATCAAAACTCACCTTGCGCCTTTGGTAAAAAGTTTCCTTGCTATATCGAACAAAACGATCCCAGCGCTGACAGAGACGTTCAGCGAGTCAATAGGTGAATACATTGGCACACTGATTAATTGATCACATCTTTCTCTCACGAGTCTACTCAAACCTTCTCCTTCATTTCCAAAGACTACTGCAACAGGTGGAATGAAATCTTCTTCAAAGAGATTCTTTCCATTCATATCGGCTCCATAGACCCAATACCCGCGTTTCTGCAATGACTCAATTGTGTTGGCGAGATTAGTCACAACCACGATCGGTATTCGAAAGACCGTTCCTGCAGAGACCTTTACCACAGCAGCAGTGACCTTTGCCGATCGATCCTTTGTTATCACAATAGCACTCGCTCCGGCACCAACGGAGGTTCTGACGATCGCTCCGAGGTTGTGCGGATCAACAACGTGATCAAGTAATACGATTAAATTGCCATCGAGAACACTTTCATCACTGTATTGAAAATCAAGATCTATGACTATACCTTGGTTCTTTTCTTCCCCACAGAGTTTTTCTAACTGCCTCGCCGTTGTGTAAGTGTAAGGGTAACCAATCTTTTTGAGCATCTGCTCAATACTCTGAAACTTCTTGTCATCGCTCTCGCGCAGGTATATTTTTCTTACAGGATAACGAGTTCTTATGATCTCATCGAGAACACTCTTACCGTACACTATCATTTTCAGAACTCTCCAAAGTCATCTGCATCAATCTCATCAATCTATCGTGCTCATCAGAAAGATAGAGAAAGCCTACAAGTGCCTCGAAAGCAGTACTCTTTCTGTAATGCAAGTCATTACCATATCTTTTTGCAGCCTTACTGTTCATCGCCCTTTTCACCAAAGAAAGCTCTGTCTCGTTGAGCAAATCCATGAGCTTGTCCAGATTCTGAGCTTGTCCGTGCCTCGAAACCATTTGATTGACCTTTTTGTGAATTTCATCAACCTTCACCAAATCTAAGAATTTCATCCTGCAAAAGAGCGAGTAAACTGCATCGCCAACATAAGCAATAGTGGAAATGGGAAGTCGTAGAATCTCTGACGTGCTACCTTTCACTTCTTGTCACCTTTCTGAGTGCAACTTCGTCGAGGTACAATCTGTTGAGCCTGTCTTGTTCAAAGACATAATTCTTAAACCTTCTTGCCCTCAGATTCTGCAAGATCTTTCTTTCTCTCCTCGCCGTGAGGTACTGATCGACGAGAAGTTCTTCTTCTTCTCTCAAACTCCTGAGTTCTTCATTGAGTTTCTTCAGGTTTAGATTCGCAATATCTATATAAGCAAGCCACTGACGTATCTCTATTCCTGTCATACCCTTCGTTGAACTTTGCAGCATCGACCTGTAGAGTTCGAGGATAGAACTCTGTGCAGAAGTAATCTGTTCTTCCACATTTCTTATTTTGTATCTAAGGGCTGCCAAGTCCATTTTGATTTGATTTTCTTGAGATTCCCTTAGGTGCAGCACTCTTTGTAATCTGAATCTGAACAATTCATTTTTCCCCCACAAGTTACTCGCTCATGTCGATATTATACTCTATTAAGGAAACAAGATGATACACTACACCGTGAAATTGTCCTATTCTGCGAAACTCAACTGTGAGAGAACTGAGAGGATGTAATGATGGCTGAGACGGAAAAGCAGTACTAATATAATCTTTACAGAAAATGAAGCTCTGAAGAGTCAGGCGTCGACCACTGGTATTCGCACTAACTCGAAGCAGTAGCAGGGGGTAGAATCACTGTTGAAATCGAAGGAAGGGGAGAGAAAGTTGTGAAAAGCCTTGCTGAGGAAAAGGAGCACATTGTCTGTTCGAGAGGATGTGAAATTCAGGTCGTGGATAATGAAGATTTTCCTGTCTTCAAAGGTTATGGTTGCCGAAGAAAACTTGAATTCGCAAAGAACGATCTATTCAATCCAAAGCGTATAACGGCAGTGTTGGCCTCGAATGATAGGCTTATGCCCATGAAAGCAGATATACCGATACAATTACAAGATTTCGAAGAAGTGATACGGTTTGTGAAAGGTGTCGTTATCGAAAAACCAATCGAACAAGTTGGTTCCGCATTTAAGCATGTCACTGGTACAGGTACGAATCTCATTGCGGCAGATACACTGCGGGTGATCCAGCATGTCTGATATAGTACTTGCCATAGACTGCGGCACACAGAGTTTGAGAGCACTTCTATTTGACTCGAACGGTAGATTGATAGAAATGCACAAAGAAGAATACCCACAGACCTATGCCTCTCCAAAACCTGGTTGGGCTGAACAAGATTTGGAAGTTTACAAGAAGGCGCTTTCGCATGCTTGTTCAGTGGTGAAAGAAAAGAATAGTGCCGCGTGGAAAAAGATCGCAGCAGTAGCTGTGACAACTCAACGCGATACCTGCGTCTTTCTGGACAAAGATGGTAAGGCTCTGAAGCCAGCTACTCTTTGGTTGGATCAACGAATGGCTGAATATGACAGTCACTTGCCCTTGCATTACAGGATAGGTTTCAAGATAATCGGAATGGACAAGGCAGCAGAGATATCGGCAAAGAAGTGCAAGGCAAACTGGGTTAGGCAGAATGAACCAGAGATCTGGCAGAAAACTCACAAATTTCTGTTGCTTTCTGGCTGGTTTCACTATCTTCTCACTGGCAACTTTGTCGATTCAGTTGCCAATCAGATAGGTCATATACCCTTCAACTACAAAAAGCTCACTTGGGCTGATCCCAAGCATGATTATCAACCCTATCTCTTTCAGATAGAAAGAGACAAGCTTCCAGATTTAGTTCAACCAGCGACGACTATTGGAACTTTGACAAAAGAAGCCTCACAGTTGACACAAATTGCCCAAGGCACTCCTCTGATAGCCGCAGGTTCAGACAAAGGTTGTGAAACGATCGCTCTTGGATGTTTGACAGAATCAACGGCTTGTGCAAGCCTTGGCACTACAACTACCATGCAGATAACCTCCAAGAAATATCTTGAGCCGCTGAAATTCATGCCTTCATACCCTGCTGTGATTCCACAGCATTTCAATCCAGAAGTAGAGATTTTCAGAGGTTTTTGGATGGTCAACTGGTTCAAGAAAGAGTTTGGCAGTTATGAAGCACAGATAGCACAGGAAAAAGGTATAGCAACCGAAGATACTTTTGATGAGTTGTTGAAAATAACTGAGCCAGGTTCACTCGGTTTGATGCTTCAACCGTATTGGGGTGCTGGCTTGAAGATGCCTGAGGCCAGAGGGGCAATCATAGGATTTGGGGATGTCCACAACAGAGCTTATCTCTACAGAGCAATAATTGAGGGCTTGTCTTATGCCTTGAAAGATGCCGCAGAAAAAATAGAAAAGGTTTCTGGTGTAGATATAGAAAAAGTTATGGTAACAGGTGGTGGATCAAGGTCAGACTTTGTGTGTCAAACTTTGGCTGATGTTCTGAACAAAAAGACAGTCAGAGGAGAGACTTACGAGGGATCCGGCCTGGGGGCGGCCATGGTCGCGTTTGTTGGAATAAGGCACTATTCTTCTTTCGAAGATGCGGTTCGAAATATGGTCAGATACAGCAGAGAATTCACACCAGATCAGGAGAACGTGAAACTCTATTCTCAATTGTATGAACAGGTGTACCGCAAGATGTACCACAGATTGCGTCCACTCTACAAAGCCATGCAGAGGATAACTGGTTATCCAGATTGTTGAGAGGTGAATGAAACGGAGTCTCAACCAAAGTGGTTGAACGAGTACCTCCCGTAAGTCCCGGCTTTGAACAGGTGAAGGTGGGTATACTGATAAAACCTTCATCGAAGCACATTGAAGCTCTTGAAAAGATTGTCGACCACGGGACTGTGAAGACAGATTAACGTTCAAGAGTTACTTTTTTTATCTACCTAAGTAC
>JBBFME010000012.1:0-30621 GCA_037478695.1 Pseudothermotoga sp. | reverse complement strand
TGTTATGTACACCTTGTCGATGTTGCTGTTTTGAATCCTTTCAACGGCGTTACCTGAAAGAACACCATGAGTTGCACAAGCAAGTATACGCCTTGCGCCGGATTTTTTCAAGATCTCTGCTCCCTGAACCAAGGTTCCACCGGTATCTATTATATCGTCAAACATCAAAGTTATTTTTTCCTTAACATCGCCAATGACGTGTACAATCTCCGCGACGTTGTCAGCAGGTCTACGTTTGTCCAATATTGCCAGCGACACACCGAGTTTCTCGGCAAATTTGCTTGCTCTGCGAACGGCTCCAACATCCGGTGCGACAACAACAAGGTCACTTTTTTCGTCCTTGTAAAGCTTCAGAATTTCTTCGCTGAACACCGGAAAACTGTACAGATTGTCAAGCGGTATGTCGAAAAAACCTTGTATCTGTTCGGCATGAAGATCGACCGTTAGAACCCTTGTGGCTCCAGCAACAGTTATGAGATTTGCCAGCAGTTTGGCAGTGATGGGATCTCTTCCCTTGGCTTTTCTATCCTGTCTTGCATATCCGTAGTACGGTATCACCACGGCTATACTGTTTGCCGAGGCCCTTTTGAATGCGTCTATCATTATCAGCAACTCCATGACATTCTCATTAACAGGAGGCGAGAAAGACTGCAGGACAAAGACATCGTGACCCCTAACGGTTTCGTTTATCTTCACATTTATTTCTCCATCTGAGAATCGCGAAACTTGACAGTCTCCGAGTCTCATTCCCATGTACTCTGCAACGCGTTTGGCTAACTCAGGATTTGAGTTACCTGCGAAGAATTTCAAATCATTTCTCTGAAATGGCATCAGCCTTCCTCCTTTTCTTTTTTCCTCAGGACCCAGTTCAATTTGTTCTCTTGCCGTGCTCTTGCTATCGCCAAACTCCATTCGGGCACTTCTTGTGTGATCGTAGACCCTGCAGCCACAAAAGCTCCCTTCTTGATCTTAACAGGTGCTACCAATGCAGTGTTGCTGCCTATGAAAACTTCATCTTCTATTACCGTTTGATTCTTCTTCTTCCCATCGAAATTGCAGGTTATCGTTCCTGCTCCGACATTTACGTTCTCACCTATCTGTGAATCACCAAGATAAGTCAAGTGTTGTGCCTTTGTGTTCGAACCAATTTTCGAATTCTTTACCTCCACAAAATTGCCAATCTTCACCTTCGAATGGAGAACTGTACCCTCTCTGAGTCTGCTGAACGGTCCCACCGAAACACCGTTCATGATGTGCGCACCAACGCACTCAGATCTCACAACACTTACACAATCTTCAATCACACAGTCTACAATCCTTGTCATAGGTCCAATGACGCAGTCTTCACCTATGATCGTTCTGCCTTCTATGAAAGTCATTGGATGAACAACTGTGTCTTTACCAATCTTCACATCACTGTCTATATAAGTAGTCGCTGGGTCTATAATCGTGACACCTTCAAGCATCAATTTCCTGAGTATGCGCATTCTTTGAACCTTCTCAGCTTCTGCCAGTTGAACCCTGTTGTTGATGCCCGAGAAATCCTCTATTTCTTCTTCTCTGTGAACATTAACCTTTTCGAGTAAGCCGACTGCATCGGTGAGATAATACTCTTTCTTGTTGTTGTCACATTTTATCTTTGGAAGCACTTCTAAGAGTTTCTTGCCTTTGAAGATATAAACACCAGTGTTGATTTCTTTTATCTCTTTTTCTTGCTCAGATGCGTCGAATTCCTCGACTATCTTAACGAATCTGCCTTGACCATCCCTGATGATCCTCCCATATCCCGTTGGATCTGGTAATTCAACTGAAACAACTGTCACATCACAATCGCTCGATCGATGAGCTTCAATTACTCTTTTGAGTGTTTCTCCTCTCACCAACGGCATATCTCCGTAGAGAATCAGTACATCATCAGAAGGATCTATAAAATGCCGTGCGCTCATGACGGCATGGGCTGTACCAAGCTGCTCGGGTTGATATGCCACTTCTACATTCCCCGAAAGAATTTCCTTTACCTTTTCAGCCTGATATCCCACGACAACACATACCTTGTCTGCAACCTCGGAAACTGCATCCAAAACCCACTGAATCATAGGTTTGCCACAAAGTGGATGAACGACCTTTGGGTACTTCGACTTCATCCTGGTGCTAGCACCGGCAGCCAACAAGAGGCTTACCATGCTCTCAGCCCCCTCACCACAAATGAGGAGGGTTCACCAAAACCCTCCAGCCTTTTTTCCCAAGCTTTATCAGCACCTCGTCCAATTTCAGCAGCGTCCTTTCAAGTGTCTTAGTTTTAATCAAAAAATGGAACCTGTACTTACCCCTCAATTTGAAAACAGGATGCTCCACAGGTCCAAAGATTTCCTCGCCATCCAAGGAACTGGCACACGAGTTGATTATCTCCCAACCTACAGATGGTTCTTCACTCTCAAGAACGACCTGAACCAAATCGATGTAGGGTGGATATCCAATCTCCCTTCTCTTTTGTAACTCTTTCAGGTAAAATTCTTCTGTATCTGAAGTAAACAGATGTCTCACGACCTCGTTTTCCACCTCCACAGTTTGAACAACCGTGGTGGCGCCTTTCGCCATCTCAATGCCCTGATTCAACTGCTGAAAGACTTGAACTCTGAAGTTGTAATCTGGCTGAAACAACAGACCGTCGAAATCTAAGAATGCAATCAGACCAATTCGAGATATCCCGAAACCATGCAGGAGAACCCTTGTGCCCACAAGGATATCAAGATCTCCTCTTTCAAACTCCAAAAGGCGATTGAGAATCTGTGAGTAATTCATCTCATCACTGTCAATTCTTGCGATTCGCGCCGAAGGAAAATTGTACCTGATGATCTTCTCAATTCTCTCAGTCCCATAGCCTTTCGGATACAGCGCTTGAGCACCGCATTTTGGACAAATATCCCTTGCAGTCTCTGTGTGACCACACTGATGACACTTGTAGAGATTGGCAGAGCGATGGTAACTGAGTGCAACATCACATTTCGGGCAGATAAGTGTATGTCCGCAAACTGCGCATGTCACAAACGGTGCATAGCCCTTTCTCCTCACTACAATCAGGACACCATTACCTTTTTCGAGACTGTCTCGAATCTGATCGAACAGTTCCTGTGAGACGAAAGTTGTTTGTCTCCTCATATCAACTACGAAGACTTTTTTTCTCTCAGATGCAATTCTGATGATCCTCGATCTGTCAAGGTTGAAATAATCACTGACTCTTCCAGTCACAGAACTCAGAATGATAGGTATTCTGCTTTTGCGAGCTCTTTTTCTCACCATTTCCACAGCGTCGTAGACTGGTTCGTCAAACTGATAGTAGCTCTCATCTTCATCGCTTTCAGCAACAACAACGCCAAGATTTCTGATCGGTAGAAAAACCCCTACACGCGTTGTCACAAAAATCTTTGAGCTATTCTTCTGTGCACTGAACCACGCCAAAGCCCTCTGAGACTTTGACAGATTCCCGTGATACGCATAGACATCTGCTGTGAAGGACCTTTGAATCATACCCATTACATATGGCACTTGCGAAGAAAGTGGAACCATGTACAGAACAGACTTCCCCTCTTCGATATTTCTTTTCAGCACACTGTAGATTGATTTGAATCTTTCTTCGGCTGAACCACCAACTATAAGCAGCTCCTCGAAGTCCTGATCAGCTAATGATGGCAGGTCATTGGGTCTCATTCCGGAACCTCGAAAAAGAGGAACAGTCGTGAAACGTATTAACCCCTTTTCTTCCATCTTCTTTAACCTTTCAACGCTCACCCCTGTTGCTTCAATCACTTGTTGAACTGTTGCTCCTTCTATTGAAAAGAGATAATTGACAACATCAAATTCTTCAGCCCTTCTTGCAAGTGACATTGCTTTGTTCAAAGGCACATCTAAGATCACAAACAAATCTCTGTATCTATGCCTTGGAGTCTTCATCGCGACAAATCTGTGTAACTTTACCAGTCCTCTTTTGAGATAAGTGTCAAGAGTTTCTTCACCATAGGCAGAGACAAAGTCCTTCAATTTGAGTGACTTCAAACCTAATAAATCTGTTGTTGGTTCAACGAATACCTCTGTGTATTCATCGACAAATGACGGTATCATCAAATCAAAAAGCTGTCCTATTGGGCTATAGAACTGCCAAGAAGCCCATTTGGCCATCTCGATCATCTCGGGTGACAAAAAGCTCAAACCATCAAGTCTTTCCAAAACCGGCTTAGTTCCATAACGAGGCTCTGTTAGTCCAACTACATAACCAACGGTTCTCCTGCCGTTGAAATCTACTAGAACTCTTTCTCCAGACTCCAATTCCCAGTCAGAAGAATAAACAAAGGTTTTCCTGAGAGGAACTTTCGAAATGGCAATCTCGTACGTCATCAAGAATCAACTGTCTTTTCTTTTCCAAACAGTCCTCTCGCCAAGGGTTATTGAGTGGAGCGTTTCGGGAAGCTGCAGAGGGAATTTCTCTAAGATTTCTACTATCAAATCTTGCGGTATAGATGTCTCGATCCAAATTTCACTGATGTCCACATCGTATCTTTCTCGCTGAACAATTGTTCCAATAACCTTCTCAATAGCCTTCGCGTACCTTTCATACACCACGATTATTCCTCCAGATGGATTATGTACACGGCATCTTCACCATCGATCTCTTTCAAATTCACATTGACCCTTTCACGATTCTTTGAGGTTGGCAGATTCTTTCCCACAAAGTCTGGCCTTATGGGTAATTCCCTATGGCCTCTGTCGACTAACACCGCGAGTTGAACACACTGAGGTCTCCCGCGATCTGAAAGAGCGTCGAGTGCGGCACGAACCGTTCGACCCGTGAAAAGTACATCGTCAACCAACAAGACAGTCTTGCCGTCTATTGGAAAGCTCACTTTCGTTTTGTCTTCACTACACCTTTTCTCGTCATCTCTGTATGGTCCTACATCGAGTTCACCAACTAAAGGTTTCTTGCCTTCGATCATACCAACAAATTCAGCAAGTCTTTGCGCGAGGAAAACCCCGCGGGTGATTATCCCAACGAAGACAACGTCATCAATACCTCTATTTCTTTCGATGATTTCATGAGCCATTCTCATCAATGCTCTTCTGATCTCTTCGGCAGTCAGTACCTTGACCTTGTCTACCATTTCACACCGACACGAAAGTCTATGTGCCAATCATACTCCGGTTCTTTGAAAGGATCATCAAAACCGCTGAGCTTGCTGAATGGATAGTAGACGGAAACGCCAATGTCAAAGTTGCCAATCTGGACATTGCCGCCGAAATCCATCGAAAGGGCACCTTTTGAAAGGCTTGGTTGATAGAAAAATGGCACAGTAAAGTACAGATTCACTGGTTCCAAATTCAACTGAGTGCCCGGCGCAAAGTTCCAAAATTCATTGGAGACATACATCACGTCGAAAGAAAATTTCATCTCATCGAACTCTAAGGAGACTCCTCCACCAACGTCTGCCATAAGATTAAAGCCGCTATCTGACGACCAAACTCTGAACTTCTTCACAGCTAAGCTGTAATAGACATAGCTGTCCTCAACAAATTTTCCTCTCGTACCAAGATCAACAAAAACAGAATAGGTTTCTGAGCCTCCCGTATTAGTTATTCTCTCAATTCCTATGTTCACACCAAGCGCGGTACTACCAACTCTGCCAGCTATTCCATAGAGGAACGACAATCTCTGTCCCAAATCACCAAAATCACTGGAAAGTTGTAAAACACCAGCCAAGGTGTCCTGTGCTGGCTGAACTAAAGCGACAGAGAAACTGCGCAGATTGTTGGTACCAAATCTCAGAGTGTTTGCCATCAATAACTGACGAAACTCGTTTTCTACGATTCCTGCGGGATTAACCCTAAAAGCCCATGGACCTGTAGCTCCGGCATAACGTCCATCGCCAGCAAAATCGATAACGTCACCGAAACATAGCGCCACCAGCAATATCAGAGCAAAGCCCATCACCCTCGCCTTTGACATAAGAATCAATCACCTCCTTTTTGTATTCAGAAAAGGTGCCATTTGCAATAGAATCTCTGAGTCTCTGCATGAATCTCATCATAAAACGCAAATTATGGTGTGTGAGCAAGATACCTCCGAGAACCTCTCCACGATCGAACAAATGATGAATATACGACCTCGAATGATTCCTGCACACCATGCAATCGCATTCATCTTCTATGGGTTTCAGATCGTTCTTGTATCTCGCCGATCTTATGTTTAACCTACCTTTAAACGTGAGTGCTGCACCATGTCGTGCAAGTCTCGTTGGAAAGACACTGTCGAACATGTCAACTCCCATCTCTACCAGATGCACGATCAATTCTGGTGAGCCACCACCCATGAAATACCTTGGTTTTTCGAAAGGCAACGACTCCACCGTGACACTCGTCAAGTACAAGGTCTTCTCGAATTCCTCTCCAAGACTCAGACCACCTACCGCAAAACCACTGAATGGCAGCTCGGCAAGTTTCTGCGCACTGAGTCTGCGGAGATCCTCGTACATCCCACCTTGCGCTATGGCAAACAACAGTTGCCAACTGTTAACGCCGTGTTTCAAAGACCTCTCAGCCCAATGTTGAGTCCTCTTAAGAGATCTAATGGCTTCCTCATAACTGTCATTCGGACTTGGGCAATGGTCGAGAACCATTACAATATCAGAGTTCAATGTTTTCTGTATGTCGATCGAAAACTCAGGTGTCAAAAATAATTTTGATCCATCAACGGGAGATTTTATCATCACGCCATCGTCGTTTATCTGTCGCAAGTCCTTCAAACTGAAGACCTGAAATCCCCCGCTATCAGTAAGTATACCACCATTCCAGCCCATGAAACCATGTAAACCTCCGTGAAGTTTTATCGTCTCCAAACCAGGCTTGACTGCAAGGTGGTAAGAATTTCCGAGCAAGATCTGAACTCCTATCTCCTTCAGTTGATCAACACGCATTAACTTGACATTTGCATTTGTCCCCACAGGCATGAATACAGGTGTCTCGAAGACACCATGTGCCGTATGAAGCCTACCAACTCGAGCTGTTCCTGATCGTGCAACTATCTCAAAACTCAAGCCCTGTTCTCTGTGCTGCAAGCTGTCTGACACTTCTGAGCGCTCCTTCCACTTCACCTGCAAAGGTTTTCAGTTCATGCAACATGTATTCCTTGAACTCTTCATCTTTAATCAGTTTGAGATTTATCAAAACATTTGCCTTAGCTGAATAAAAAGCACTTGCCGCCAGCTCTGCTGCACTCACTGCATCAGATATTGCATTTACATTTCCCCATTCAGTAACACTCACTGCACTTTTCAATATCTCTTTCACGTGGCGACAAGATTCGTAAGGAACCCGCGCAGCCTTTTTCAAAGCTTCCTGAATAAGCTGACTTCTCTTCTCCTTCTCTTCAACTGTGTTCTTCGGCAGTTTGTAAGCAGCCATGACTTCATCAAAAGCTTTCACATCAAGATCGATACCTTCAAGCAAGGCTAATCGCTTTTCTTTCATAAGACTCACAACCTTTTCCATTTCGGCATGCCAATCTGAATAATCTGCCCTCGAAAGAGTGAGATTTGCAACCATCTCCACCAAAGAGGCCGCTAAAGCACCTACCAAAGCACCGACAGCACCACCACCAGGCGTCGGGCTCTTATCGGCGACCCTCTCGGCAAACTCCCTTATCGAAAGTTTTTCAAAACTCACCTCTCCACCCCCTCAGTGATTATTTTGATCGAGGAACTTGTTCCTATTCTGCTCGCTCCCGCTTTCATTAGTTCAACAACCTGATTGAACTCTCTAATTCCACCAGAAGCCTTCACAGAGAGTTTTTCCGAACACCACTTCATCAAGTGAACATCTTGGACAGTTGCTCCAGCAGAACCAAAACCAGTCGATGTCTTGACGAAATTCGCTCCAGCAAGCTCACTTATGACACAAGCAGCTATCTTTTCTTCTTCAGTCAAATAGCACGTCTCGATTATCACTTTGACAGTTTTTCCTTCACTCGCTTCTACAACAGAACGAATGTCTTCGTAGACATACGTCCATTCTTTTGATTTGAGCATGCCCACGTGAATCACCATGTCAATTTCATCAGCGCCTGCCTTGACGAGTTCACTGCACTCTCTTGCCTTGGTGTACTGAGTCGTAGCACCAAGCGGAAATCCAACAACACTTACCACTTTTACTTGCGAGCCTTTCAATTTCTCCACAGCGTATTGAACAAAGGATGGATTAACGCAGACACCGTAAAAACCATGCTCCAATGCCTCGTCGCACAACCTTGAGATTTCGTCAATAGTCGCAGTCGGTTTGAGCAAAGTGTGTTCAATCGACTTTTTGACCACCTCGAGGTCGATCTTCTTGTCTTCAAGACTGAACCTGTATTCGTTCCTATACCTCACCACTCTTTCCTCAATTGCACCCTCAATGAAATTCATAGAAATCACCTCACAAACCTATTTCCTTGCTAATCGAGCGCATCGCATCCAAGGACAAACTCAAGAACTCTTCAAGAGACAAGCCTAACTCCTCACAGCTTTTCATCTGTTCTCGATTTGCACCTTTTGCGAAAAGCTTTTCCTTAAACCTGCGCATCAGGAAATCGGTGTCGATGACAGAAAGTGATTTTTCCGGTGTAATGAGTGCCGCCGCAACAACAAATCCTGTTACTGGGTCTGCTGCGTAGATAGCCCGCTCCATCTTTGTCTCTATTGCCTTCTTCTCACAGTGAGCTAATATCGCATCGAGCACCTCTTTTGGTGCGTCCAAGCCTTTCAACAATTCAACTGTCTTGAGACCGTGACTTTCCGGGGTATCCTTTGTATAGTCGTAGTCCAAATCATGCAGCAAACCTGCCAATCCCCAAAGCTCTTCGTCCTCTGAAAAGCGGCGAGCAAGTGCCCTCATGACAACTTCGACTGCGAGACAGTGCTTGACAAGGTTTTTCGTTTTCACATGTTTCTTGACCAATTCAAAGGCTTCGTCTCTCTTCAGCATGCTAAACCCTCCTGTATAAATTTCTACAGTG
Organism: Pseudothermotoga sp.; assembly: GCA_037478695.1. GTDB lineage: Bacteria > Thermotogota > Thermotogae > Thermotogales > DSM-5069 > Pseudothermotoga_B. The sequence goes on along the minus strand of JBBFME010000012.1, from coordinate 21,584 downwards.
TCTTTCGCCATAGTACAATCTGAGAAATTCTATATCTCTGTAAACAATTTGAACATCACCATAGCGGTCTACCAACTCGAAGAGCTTTTGAACACCTTCCTGTGGATCTTCGAAATTCACAGCTACTTTCCCTGGAAGTTGTTTGCCAACAACCCCCCGTAAGCAAACGGGTAAGGTACTTCTACTTGTTGGAACAAAACTTACAGATTCACAAGAACTGAGCAGATCAGTCAGAAATTTCTCTGCACTCTTAATATCTTTTCTGCTCACAGAATCACTCAGAAGAAGTATGAGAGCCATCGGGTCAAAATTGGACAACGACAAGATGAGATCACGCTCAAAGGTACCTTCTTTTGCATAATCTATTGCCTGATTCAGTATCGAAATTCTCGGACAAAATGGATATTCTTCGCTCTTCGACATTTTTTCTTTGCAGGCAATGTACTTTGCACAAGCGTAAGGTTTTTTATCCAGAATGTCGATGATCTTACTCGATCTCTCTTCGCTTTCTAATAGCGCTGAAACCAACAAAACTAAGAGTTTGTACCCACCTTTTGATATGCAACTTGTCAACAGTGAAGGATTGATTTGACCAGTCTCATAAGCTTCGATCAAGAGCCCAAGGTATGGATCTTGTGAATTACCGTAAGAGACTTTGAAAACCTTTGCAGCCTCACGATATTTGCCGGCAAAGAGCAATACTTCCGCTACAGAAAGCAATACTGCAGTTGAGGTTGGATATTCCGTCAGCAATCTCTTAACGTCATTAAAAGGTGGCTTTTGAGACTCGTAAAGACTCATTGTGAGATTGATGGCATCCAGACAATCACTTCTTTGATTAAAACTACCTTTCTTGGAAAAATCGCCTTGAAGCAACTGTTCTAAAAGCTGCAAAAAAAGACGCTGCGAACTGTCCCCAACCTGTAGGAGTTTCTTGTGAACTGAACGGTATATCAAAGAATCGCTCTCACCGTAGGTGTAATAGTTGAGATCACAGAGCGATCGAATATCTTGAACGGGAATATTGAGATCCTCTTCGAAAGAAACCTTCACTTTGCTCGGTGTAACATCCTTCTTAGGCTGTTCTTTGGGCTTTATTCCTTTTTTTTGTAACTCTTTTTCCATCTCCTCCTTAAGTCTTAGGAGATTCAAAATCCTTTCGTCCTTCTCTTCTTCCATGAAATCTACCCTCCAAAAAGCCCTCGGCTCTGAAACTGTAGTAACTTTCCCTACCCACAATCAAATGATCCATCAACTTGATGCCGAGTATCTCACCGGCACTGCTTATAGTCTGGGTAGCCCTTTTATCCTCTTCGCTTGGGGTTGGATCTCCCGATGGATGATTGTGTACAAGTATTATTGCAGTCGCATTTGATCTCACTGCTATTCTGAAGATCTCCGATGGATGAAACAACGTCTGGTTATTCGTGCCATGAGTGATGTCTTTGTGAAAAACAGCAAACAACTTGCTATCTACAATAATAACACGTAACACTTCCTTTTCAAAGAACCTCATATCGTGACAGTATTCAAAAACCGAAGCCGGTTTATCCAATGCAATTCGAGCATTGGAAAGCTCTTGATACAATCTTTTTCCAAGTTCAAGAGCAGCTTTCAGGGAAGTAGCCTTTGCAATCCCAACTCCATCAATAGCTGCAATCTCTGCGATTTCAGCATTCGAAAGTACTCGAAGTGATCTATCAAATCTGTTGTACAATTCTTCAGCCACCTCGAAGACATTTCTCCCACGCGTCCCCGTTCTCAGCAAGATTGCAATCAGCTCTTGCTCTGACAGTCCTTCAGAACCAACCTTTAACATCCGTTCCCTTGGTTTCAGAGTTCCACCACCTTCTTTTGTAGAAATATTCCCATAAATCAGCAATCGGCATGCCTATTACAACATATGGATCACCAACAACAGATTCAACAAAGATGGCCCCGAAATCTTGCAAACCATATGACCCGGCTTTGCCTTGAGAGTAATTTGCCGCGTAGTATTCAACGATCTCCTGTGGAATCTCTCTGAATTTTACCCTCGCTGTCTGTGTTTTGAGCCAGAGTTCACCTTGACTTACTACCGCGACGGCAGTGTGAACAGAATGCCACCTTCCAACTAATCTCTCAAGCTGAGATTTGGCATCGAAGTAATCTTTTGGTTTACCAAGAATAGTTCCTTCGATCTCAACAACAGTATCGGCACCAATAACCACTGCGTCTTTCACTCTGTTAAAAACTTCTACTGCTTTGAGAAGCGCCAATCTCTCAGCTGTTTCTATCGCATCTCTGCCGTGCTTTTCTTCTATTTGCGGAATGATCACCTCGAAGTCTGGAAAAAGCATTTTCAGTATCTTCTGCCTTCTCGGTGACGAAGATGCCAAAACGAGTCTCTTGAACACGTGAGGCTACCCTCCCAGTGATATAAGCATTTGCGAAAGCACCTGGTAATCCGAGTACCAACATATACGGAAGAATCCAAAAGATCAACTTGCTTTGAACGAACACAGCTCCGACACTTGCTTGCACAAAGTTATTTGCAAGACTACCGAGCACACTCACACCCAACAAACCAAAGATCTTCACTTTGAAAGCGAAAGCCTCGACAAGTGCTGCTGCGATCGAACCAAAAACACTCATGAAAAACGTCACGTCGAGGAAATGGCCAACGAGCAGTGAACCTACGAAACTCTTACCAAGAGCTACGATCAATCCCTGCTTCGCTCCAAAGACAACTATGGAAAGCAACACGACCAGATTTGAAAAGCCCCATCGACCGTTGGGAAAAGGGAATGGAACAAAACTCTCCAGTACGTATATCGCTATACCAAGGGAAATCAGCATAGAGGTCAACGCTATCTTTCGACTTCTCACCAAGTCATCACATCCATCTTGGTCTTACCAACAAACCTGACAACTACCTTGTTTGGAATGCAGACAATTACGCCGTTTGGACCAACACTTCCCGTTTTTTCACAGATCTTCAACGGGCAATCGCTGTTCTCAACACGAACCCTTCCTCTTTCAAAAACTATGTCCATCACATGCCTGTCCTCCGTTTTCAGCTCGTACCTACTCTCTTGTGTCAGCGCTACGACCAACTTACCATCTTTGAAAACCTCTACATACCCTTCAGATCTATTCGAGCGCGTCAAAAAGAAAAAAACCAGAAAACTGACCAACAAAACGGCCAGTAGGACAGCATCTGCCATTCTGAACGTTCTACTTTGCTTGCTCATAGATCGAGAAAGAAACAGATCTGTGAAGCTTACCTTCCTGGTCAACCAGTAGCACAGTTCCACCCAAGCGCGGATATTCCAAAACGACGTATTCCCAGTCTGGTGCCATCACAAAACCAGCTGTGGATAACACATCTGCGGTCGCGGCATCCTTAGCAATAACCGTTACCGATTGCGCGCCAGTTGCCGGATAACCAGTTTTTGGATCGAAGATGTGATGGTATCTGATACCATCGACTATGAAATATCTTTCGTAATCACCAGAGGTTGTAACAGCTCCCTCTTTTAGGTATATATAAGTGATGGCAGAGTCTGCCTTCCTCGGATCTCTGACACCAATGACCCAGGGTCTTGAACTGAATTTTGGTCCAAGAATTCTTATATCTCCACCTGCTTCGACAAAACCTGTACAGTTCGGATCAACTTCCTTTGCTATTTGATATGCTCTGTCAAGTGCATAACCCTTAGCAATTCCACCGAGGTCCAGAGTTACTCCATCTTTTAGTCTAACTCTCCGCATTCGACTGTCTAGCTCTACCTTGTCAGTTCCACAGTGTTTCAAAATTTCCTCAATCTCCTCTCTTGACGGAATCTTTGAGGGTACCTTCTCTGAGATTCTATCGAACCCCCACAGTTTTATCAAATCTCCAAGTGTTGGATCAAAAGCGCCATCAGTAATCTGCGAAAACTTGAGCGCAGCATCTAACAGCACGAATGTTTCTTCATCTAAGTCAACCCAATCAGTTGATGTGTTTATCTTGCTGATAACGCTGTTCGGATTGTTTGGATCAAATTTCTTGTAAATCCTGTCCAATTCGTTGAAGATTATTTCTGATAGAGTTTTAGAGCCTTTCTTTGATGAAACAACAATTCTACAATAAGTGCCCAAGGTGAAACCTGTGTGCTCGTAATAGCTCGGTGGTGTTCGCACGAAGATACTTATCACCAAAGAAAGACCAACACCGATACCAACCAAAAAAATCACAAAAACAACATGATTTATCCTCAGAAGATTCTTGCTATCTTTTTTCCACACTCTTTACACCTACCTTGTGCGTCCAACGCCTCAATCCGAACATCGTAGCCATCTCTTATGATAACAGTACTTCCGCATTGTGGACAGACAGTACTCTCATACCTGGTGTCCCAAAGGTTTCCTACATAAACAAAATCCAGGTACTGACGGGCTAAGTTGTAGGCATCAATCAATTCTTGAGGTGGTGTTGGAGGATTACTCAATTTGTAATTCGGAAAATATCGCGAAAGATGAAGTGGAATAGACTTGTCTATGCTTGCCAACCACTTGAATTCTTCTTCTAATTGCTCCATACTATCGTTTACACCAGGAACGATCAACGTCGTTATCTCGACGTGAACACCAAAAGAGATAGACTTCTCAACTGTCTGTTTCACGGTCTTTAAATCACCACCAAGACGGCGATAGAGTTCTTCGTCAAAGGCTTTCACATCTATATTCATCGCATTTATCGATTGCAGCAACAACTTCAAGGGTTCTAACTCCACGAGGCCATTTGTCACCAAGACATTGTACAACCCTTCTCTGCTCGCAATCCTCGAAGTGTCGAGAACAAACTCAAACCAAACAAAAGGCTCGTTGTATGTGTAGGCTATACCCCTTGAGCCGCGTTCTCTTGCGATGGCAATAAGTTGTTCAGGCATGACTCTCTTCGTAGGGGCGACTTGCTGAGATATCTGCCAGTTTTGGCAAAATGGGCATTTCATGTTGCAACCAAAGGTGCCAACAGAGAGTATCCTGTCTGAAGGATTAAAGTGAAACAAAGGCTTCTTCTCTATTGGATCAAGAGCTATCGAGGTTATTTGTCCATAGTTCATCAGCTCCATAACTCCATCTTGATTCTTACGACTCAAACAAAAACCAATTTGTCCTTCGCTGAGAACACAATGGTGTGGACATAACTCACACCTTATCTTCCCATCGCCAAGACTGGTAAAGTAGAGTGCCATTTTCTCCACCTGACCACCCCTCAGTGATACCTTTCAACTGTGAATCTGTATATGACGATCTTTTCCCCACCGAAAATTCCGGCTTTTCTCTTTGCTATTGCAAGTTGCTGCTCGACAGTATCAACACCCGGTAAGTCCGGTAACAAGAGCCCTCTTCTGAAACCACTCACTACTATCACGCCGTACTTCTTTGGATCAAGTTCTTCCAATTTTGAGATCCTCTCTGGTTCGCTCAGAATATCGACACTCACTTCGATATCATCGAGTTCATCGACTGTAACTGGCGAAAACCTTGGATCTTCCATTGCCGCAGCTATCGCGTTGTCTCTTATCTCTTCAGCTAAATTCTCCCTCGCGGGAAGATAGGTACCTATGCAACCTCTGAGAGAGCCATCGAGTTTGTGCAAGCTGACAAACGCACCTGACTTTCTCGTCAAGAGATCTTTTGGTGCTCCATCTGCCACAGGGTCAACTAACCTGCGCAATCTTACCCAATTCTCGATGCTGCTAATAGCCCATTTCACAAAAGGATGTTCACCCCTCACATTAGATCCCCCCTTGAGTTTCAGCGAGAGAAATATCTCTAACTCTTTGGAAGGGAAGAAACTCAAAACCATTGCGATAGGTCACGAAAATTCCTCCCCTCGCTGTCAAAAAAGATGGAATTGCCTTTGCAAACCCTTGAGCAAGGGCGAGATCTTCTTCCAATGGTTTGCTCACTCCCAAAATGCCATCAACTTTGACAACACAATCACATTCGGAAGAAAGATCATTCCACCGAAGAAGAAGATGATTATCCCCCTCGGTGAAGGAAAAGTTATGCAGACATCTCATCTTTTGTACGAGATCTTTGAAGTCTTTAGACAGACACAGAACTATTCCCTTTCCAGAAGCAATGGAAAGATTTCTGAAGCAATAGATACATTCACTGATCTTGTTGACAACAGTGCTTAAACCCATTCTGTAGAACTCTTGATTCAAACTGAAATCAACCGAAGGTATGAAAACAACCTTCACTCCAGCTGAAAACAAATCGTTGGCTACGGAGAAAGAGACACTGTTACCAACAACGACTAAGAGCTCTATATCGTTTTTCACAAGATTTTGCATCATTCTGAACTTCGAATCCTTTGGTACTTCCTTGAGGAAAGAACTCGAAAGAATCGACCCACCAAGATCTTGAAACTGCCAAGATTCCTCGACAGATATCCTTTTAGGCTGACCATCGCACAGTCCTCGCCAACCATTCCAAAAACCCAAAACAACACCTTCAGCCAACTGTTGAATCAGTGTATGTATGAATTTGTTCACGCTTGGGCATATGCCTTCCACCAATAGCCCAACTCTCACTCAAAGCCTCCCAAGATAAATTATACCCTTTGAGAATTGCCCACCACCTTTTGCAAGGAGTCTGTAAAGCCTCGAAGAACAAAATTGGTGAAATAGCCACTGCAAAACTCTGCTATCTCCATCACGTCTTCATATCTCACAGGTGGCAGCTTACTGAAGATTGGATCAAGGTTATTTCCCGTTCTACAACACTGCACGACATATTTAGATGCACCTTTCAACCACTCGCAGATCTGATGGAAGTCATCTATTGTGAGTATTGAAGGGTGGAAAGTTGTGCGAAATTCATACTCTGGAGAAAGAGTCTTTATGAGGTCCACAGATTTGTATAGATCATCAGCGGATACCTTTGTCTTGCAAATTTGTTCATACTTGTCTAATGGAGCTTTTATATCCATTGCAACGAAATCGACTAATTCTTCTAAGAGAAGTTTCTCAAGAACCTTCGGTTGAGTACCGTTTGTGTCTACTTTCACCTTTAAACTTATCTTTTTCACGTCATAAATCATAGATGCCAAATCATTACAGAGTGTCGGTTCGCCACCTGTGAAACAAACTCCATCGATCATTTGTTTGTTTTTCTCTAACCACCTCAAAATCTCGTCCCAAGAAAACCCATAGGACAGCCTTCCACCATTGACCAGTTCTTTGTTGTGACAGTAAACACATCTCAAATTGCAACCAGATAAGAAAACAACAGAACACAGATGACCAGGATAATCCAACAGACTCACTTTGGTCCAACCACTCACGAAGATCAAACCGACCACCTCAAGAGATCCTGAAAGATCTTCTAAATCTAAACTCTTCTTGCTTCCCAGGATTCCAATTTTGAACTGGTCTGTAAAAACCAACCACTCTACTCCAGACCTCTGTAGGTTGCCCACAAACAGGACAGTTGTATTTTTCTCCAGCGATGTACCCGTGATCACAACAGATACTAAAGGTTGGAGTGACAGTTATATATGGAATACGATATCTTTCAAAGATTCTCCTTATCAACACTCCAAGCGCCTTGACGTCTTCAACTTGTTCGCCCAGGTATATATGGTATACCGTACCTCCTGTGTACATGGCTTGAAGATCTTCCTGTAGTTCAAGAACTCGAAAAAGATCTTCTGCGTAACCCACAGGAAGTTGCGTGGAATTTGTGTAAAACGGCTCCTTCTCACCGCTGGTAAATATATCCTTGTAGTACTTCTTGTCAATTCTTGCCAACCTGTATGAAGTTCCCTCAGCAGGGGTCGCTTCAAGATTGAAAAGGTTACCCGTTCGTTCTTGATAATCGATCAGTCTCTTTCTCATGAAATCGAGCACCTTGAGAGCAAAGTCTATACCTTCCATTGTATCAATACCCTTACCAAAAAGGTTTATCAGAGCCTCGTGCATACCCACAAGTCCTATAGTGCTGAAATGATTAAACCAGTATTGCCCAAAAGTGCTTTTGATTTTCTCCAGATAAATCCTCGAATAAGGGTATAACCCAGTTTCAGTCAGTTCTTCTATAAGCCTTCGTTTAATCACTAAACTCTCTTGAGCTAAGTCCATAACCTTTTGAAGCTTTTCGAAAAATTCATCAGCAGATCTGGAGAGATATCCAATCCTTGGCATGTTGATCGTTACAACACCGATGGAACCAGTCATCGGGTTTGCCCCAAACAGTCCACCACCTCTTCTGTAGAGTTCACGATTGTCGAGTCTCAACCTGCAACACATACTTCTGACATCTTCTGGAGACAATCCCGAACTGATAAAGTTTGCAAAATACGGCACGCCATACTTTGCAGTCATCTTCAAAATTCTCTCTGCAACATCACTGTCCCATGGAAAGTCAGGAGTAATATTGTATGTCGGTATGGGAAAACTGAAAACTCTACCTTTGGCATCACCCTGAAGCATCACCTCACAAAAGGCTTTGTTGATCATGTCCATCTCTCTCTGAAATTCTCCGTAGCACCTGTTCTGAAATTCTCCACCCACAACAACAGGTTCGTTCGCAAGATAATGTGGAACTTTCACATCCATCGTTATGTTGACAAAAGGTGTTTGAAAGCCAACTCTTGTTGGAACATTCAGGTTGAAGACAAACTCCTGCAAACACTGAAGAACCTCTGAATAAGACAGATTATCATAAGCTACGAAAGGAGCAAGAAAAGTATCAAAGTTGGAAAAGGCCTGTGCACCTGCAGTCTCTCCTTGCATTGTGTAGAAAAAATTCACAATTTGTAAGAGTGCGACTCTGAAATGTCTCGCAGGTTTGCTCTCTATCTTTTGTGGCACCCCTCCAAAGCCTCTGAGCAGTAGTTCTTTTAGGTCCCAACCACAACAATATGGAGCTAAGAGGTTCAAATCGTGAATGTGAAAGTCCCCCTCCAGATGAGCCTTCGAAATCTCCGATGGATATACCTTCTCTAACCAGTACGATGTTGTCGCCGCTGAAACTACGTAGTTGTTCAGACCTTGAAGTGAGTAGTTCATATTGCTGTTCTCTTTAACTTGCCAATCTTCCAACGAAAGATATCTTTCCATAACAGAAATAATCTCTGTAGGCATTTTTTGCACCCCCGATATGGCGTGATACTATATAGTGTATGCTATACCAATAATATACTATATATAGTATGTAGTCAAGAAGGCAAGTATACACAGAGATGAACCAGCAGCGCTTGAGCGCCACTGGTTCACTTTCTCAGGGAGGTGTATAGGCAACTGTACAAGCCAGCCATCAGTTGAATCTGGACCAGTTTTTTTATCGGAATGACAGCGAACTGAGTCCTCTTTTCAAGTTTTTCAATGTGAGAATCTATCCTCTCTCTCACTTTGCTTGCTATCTTTGAAAACTCCTGTTTTCCTTTCTTTTGAGATCTCAACAACCTGTAGAACATCCCCCATTTGAAGAGTGAATAAGATTTGCTACTGATCTGATTGTCAAACTTCTCAGCTACTGTAGCCTCTCTTTCAAGTTCCTCTACTGTCTGGGCCCAGTTGAGTTCAGCATCAAAAGACTTTCTGAATGACTTCATGAAATACTCTAAGGCATCTTGAAATTTTGTGTGTGTATCGATTTTATCCTTTATTCTTTCATAAAGAGAAATCAACTCTTCCATATCTGCTTTCTGAAATTCAAGTTGTTCTAAGACCAACTTTCTTCTCTTCACTTTTATCCTATTGGTATTACCAACCCTTTCATCGAAATAATATGGCACCTCACAGACCAATTCGAAGACCTTTTCGTTGAAGCGCCTGGCATAACCATAGCTGCTTTCACCGCTCATGATGATCGTTGCAGGATCAACTTTTGAATACTTTTCAAAATAGTCATAGGCATCTTCCACAGTTGGCATCAAGAAAACAGCCTGGTTCAACTGTTTTACATATGGTACCTCTGGTTCACCAAGCGACAATGGCACGTCTTGATCACTTACTGCTTTTTCGAATATGGGGTACAGTATTGGTGCATCTTCAGTTATGTAGTAATAGACTCCGCCGAAACCGGCATTGTGAAGACTGTAAATGAAAGAAGGAGAACTTTTCTCTATAATTTCCATCAATGCACGAGTCTCTGATGTAGGTTTGTCAAATTTCAGTGTCTTGTATTCTATGGGAAATGACCACTCAACTTGTTCATTACCTGCAGGTCTGTAGTAGTGATAGACATACTCTCTGAACGAGTACGGTTTCTTGAACCAACCCTCGTTCAATTTTGCACCATCAACATCTGCAGCCTTAACTATGTACCAGGTGAACCCAAGCATCTTGCGCAGTTCTTTGTTCTCTGCCAGCCTCCAAGATAGATAATCGAGCATCACACTGCCGATAGGTTCGTTTGGGTGTGGAAATCCATAGAGTAAAGCCGTTTTCTCCCCGCCAGCTATCTTCAGACAATAGATCGGCTCACCTGAGGTTGATTTCCCAATCTCAAAGAATTCCACAACATCTGGATAGGTTTCCTTCAGTCTCTTGGATGATTCGTTTAGTTCATCGACTGTCATGAATTTTTTGTAGTCTGGCACTTTCTGAACAAGCTCTTGAACGAGATTCATCCTTTTCCCCTCCTCATATTTTGTGGCAAGCAGCCCAGTGATTTGGCTCAATCTCTCTTAGCTGAGGTACATTACTTTCACAAAAACTGTCAGCATATGGACATCTACTGGCAAAATTGCAGCCAGCAGTCATCTGAGAGACGTACATCAATTCCTTTGGCTTGATCTTTTCTTTTTTTTCAAAGATCGCAGGAGAATAACTTATCAAAACCTTTGTATAAGGATGCAGTGGTTTTTCCACCACGTCCTCTGAGTTCCCTATTTCAACAATCTTACCTAAGTACAAGACAACTATTCGATGGCTCACATACTTTGCAAGAGAAATATCATGCGTGATGAACATGACAGTTGTTTTCTTAGCCTCAACCAACTCAAGCATCAGGTTTATGACACTGGCTCTCACCGACAGGTCAAGCATCGATACGCATTCATCGGCAATCAAGAATGCCGGATTTAGCATCATTGCCCTCAAAAGAGAAAGTCTCTGAAGTTGTCCTCCTGATAGTTCATGTGGATATCTCGTTAGGAAAGCATTTACAGGTTCGAGACCAGCTCGGTGTAGAAATTCCTTTATAATTTCAGTTCTCTGTGAATTGTTGACTCCTATTCCGTTTATTTTCAAAGGTATTCTCAGAGAGTCTCCTATCGTCATTCTCTGATCAAAAGATTCATATGGATTTTGGAAAATTATCTGGATCTCCTTCCTGGTTGTTCTATCAAGCCTTGTACTACCACTTATTTTCTTGTCTTTGAAGAAAATCTCACCTTCTGTTTCTTTTTCAATTCTACTCAAAACCAAACCAAGAGTTGATTTACCACAACCGCTTTCCCCAAGCACACCAAAGATCTCACTCTGCTCAATACTGAAAGAGACGTCGTCCAATGCCTTTATAGAATATCTTTTCAGCATTCCCAAGGTGAAGTACTTCTTTAGATTCTTTACTTGGATAACCTGCATCTCTCATTCCTCACCTTCAAACAGGCTGCACCATGACCATCTACCTCACAAAAAGGCGGTGTTAACTTACGACATTCATCTAAAGCAAATGCACATCTACTGGCAAAGACACATCCTTGAATAGGGCGAGAGAGGTCTGGTAATGTTCCTGGAATACTGTAAAGTTTGCCACCTTTATGAGCACGGTCAGGTAAAGAAGCAACTAAAGCTTGTGTGTACGGATGCATCGGCTTGTGAATGATATCTTCCTTCATACCATACTCCACAATTCTCCCTGCATACATAACCACGATTCTGTCACAAAGCTCTGAAACAACTCCCAAATCATGACTTATGACCATACCTGTGAGAGAAAGTTTTTCTATCAATTCTTTGAGTTCTTCGATGATCTGTCCTTGTGTTACAACATCTAACGCTGTGGTCGCCTCATCGAGGATGATGAACTTTGGTAAGTTCACAAGAGCCAATGCGATCATCACCCTCTGCATCATACCACCTGAGAGCTGATGTGGGTAACAGTCTAATATTCTCGACGGGAGATTAACCAAGTTCAACAACGACTCTATTCTCTGTTTGACCTGCTGAAAACTCATATCAGGGTTGTGTATAACAAGCGCTTCAGAAATCTGATCTTCTATCTTATGAACTGGACTCAGTGCATTCATCGATCGTTGAAAAACTATTGAAAACTCTTTCCATCTAAACTTTCTCAACTCTTCTTCGCTCATATCATTTATCTGGTAGCCAAGTAAATCTATCTTTCCCGCTATGAGTCTGGCATTTCTTGGCAGAAGTCGCATCACCGCATGTGCGAGGGTGCTCTTACCAGAACCTGATTCGCCTACAACGCCGAGAAATTCGCGTTGTCGAATGAGAATAGTCGCATCTTCAACAGCGTGTATCTCTTTCTTTCCGAGCGAGTACCTAACTGTAAGGTTCTCCACCTTCAGAATATTCATTCATTACTCACCTCACTGAGGGAGGGGTACAACGCATGCTGCAAGCCATCACCTATGAAAGAAAAACCTATTACGGTCAAAACCGTGAAAATCCCTGGGAAGACTATTATCCACCAAGCGAAGGTCATATAGGATTTTCCTTCGTTGATCATTTTCCCCCAACTTATCACATTTGGATCTCCCAGTCCAAGAAAACTGAGAGCGGCTTCAGTCAAGATAGCACCTCCAATTTGAAGAGCACTGTTTGCTATGACTGGATACATTCCATTGGGTATTATTCGGGAAAATATTATCCTTAGCGTACTTTCACCGTTCGCACGCGCTATTTTGACGAATGCTCTTTCTTTTATACTCAAGGTCTGTGCACGCATGATTCTCGCATTCGAAGGCCAGGTCGTCAGGCCAATGACAAGCATTATGTAAAACAAGTTTCTGCCGAATATGGCAACGATGATCAATATCAGAAAGAACACAGGTATCATCAAAAAGGAATCTATAATTTTACTGACAATCTCATCGACAATACCACCATAATAACCACTAATCGTTCCAACAAATATCCCTATCAAGGCTGCGAGACCGGCTGCAACAAAGCCAACCAACAGTGATGTCCTGGTACCATATATCACGCGCGTGAAAATATCTCTGCCAAGATGATCTGTCCCAAATAGATGAGTAGAACTCGGTAATGCGAGGACATCTTTGGTCATCTGACCGGGTTTGTAAGATGTAATGCACCCTGAAAAAAGAGCACAGAAAACCATAGCGAGAAAGATGAACAACCCTGTCATTCCATACTTGTTCGAAAAATACCTTCTGACAAAACCCCTGAAAGCACTCATCCAACCACCTCTAAGTCAACCTGATCCTCGGATCAACGATGGCTATAATCAAATCGGTCACTATCATGGCTATACTTATGAAGACTGCCATGAGAAAATAGATACCTAATATCAACTGATAATCTCTCCTGTAAATTGCGTCAAGCAATAACCTCCCCATACCGGGCCAAGCAAAAACTGTCTCGATAATCGTCGCACCAGTTATCGAAAATCCCAAGGTTATACCCAAAACAGTCAAGGAGGGAATAATCGCATTGCGAATGACGTATTTCTTGAACAGTCTATCCCTTGGTACACCAACCGCCGTTAGGGTAGTCACATAATCCTGTTTATAGTTTTGGATTATGCTCGCTCGAGTCACTCTATAGAAAACAGGCATCTGTATTAGGATCAATGTCACTGCAGGTAAGACAAGATGATGCAAGAAGTCCAAAAACCTTCTCATTCCGATGTAAGATTCTCGAAGGTTAAACATTCCAGAGGTTGGAAACCACCTGAGCTTGGCTGAAAAGACAAGGATCATTATCAGACCAAGCCAAAAAGAAGGCATCGCATAGAGTATGTAAGAAATAATCGAGATAAAAGTATCTTTATTACCCTTCTGAGCCTTGCTGACAAAGATCGCTAAAAAGGTCCCAAGAAGAAATCCAAGAATAGTACCGGTCAAGGTCAAAGTTAGTGTTGGTATGATTCTTTGTTTTATCAAAACCCAGCTCGGCTGATCGTAGACGTATGAATATCCAAAGTCACCTTTCAAGAGATTTCCTACGTACTTCAAATACTGTACCACCAAAGGTTTGTCCAATTCGTATCTTTTTTTCAAAGTTTCTACCATCTGTTTTGATGGGTTTTCAAGCCCCACCATAATAGTCACCGGATCACCTGGTGCTAAATGAATGATGAAAAAGTTCAATGTCAAAACCAGAAAAACCAAAACAGCTGCTGATAGAATTCTTCTGCTCAAATAGCGAACAAAATGATCCATTCCTTGGTCTGCACCTCCTCAAACGACAAAAGCCACCCACAGTTGTGGGTGGCTTGAATCATTTATCGAGCCATGTCTTTGCGTAGTTGTTCAGAGCAATCTTTCCTGTAAGTTGATAAGGCATGTCCTTTACGTATTTTTTGTGAACGTAATTTACAGCAACTTCTCCGATTGGGTAGAATGGAAGATCCTGAGCGAGTATTTCTTGAATTCTGAAATAGTATTTCTGTCTCTCATTGACATCCGGCACTGTTGCACCTTTGTCCAACAGTCCATCGACTTCCTTGGACGAATAGCCCATCACATTGATATCTCCACCCGTACCTACTCTGAGTTTCAAGTTATCAGGATCAGGACCTTGGAAACCATTGAGAACCGTCAGGTCAAAATCACCTGCTTTTAGACATTTCTCAATATATGCTGCGATTTCATATTCTTCTAATTTCACCTTGATACCAACCTTGTCAAGCTGCTCTTTTATAATAGTCGCCATATCTCTCCAAACTTGACCCTGGAAGTAGACCAAGGTTACCTCGAACCTGTAACCATCTTTACCCTTGGGATATCCAGCTTCATCGAGCAACTTCTCAGCCATCTTGAGATCTTGACCCGGAGCCTTCGCTGCCGCATTGTAAGCCCACGGAATAGCTGGGGTGTAGAATCCATCACTAACAGATCCGTACTTTATCGCTTTATCGAATATCTCCTGCCTGTTCAGAGCATAAGCAGCGGCAAAACGAACCTTCGGATCGTTGAATGGTGAGGAACGCCTTGCTACGTTGAAACCCATGTAGTATCTGCTTGGAGCGGCTTTCTGAACCACAACAATATCTGGGATCTTTTGGTAAATGGGTATGTGCACAGAACTGACATTCCCGTTGACATCCACTTCTCCACTGAGAAGAGCTTGCTGTGCCGTGTCTTGGTCTGGAATCATCCTGAAAACAATCCTGTCTAAGTACGGTTCTCCCATGAAGTAATCCGGATTCTTCTGCAGAGTGACATGGCTGCCTTTCACCCATTCTACGAATTTGAAAGGACCAGTTCCAACGGGATTCTGGTTCGCTGGATTATCAATCCAATCAACAGGGGATCCATCCTTGGTAATGTTGTAAAGGTGTTTTGGCATGATCCAAGTTCCATACCATGCTAAGAAACCTATGAATGGAGCCTGTGGTTCACTCATTTTGAAAACCAATGTGTAATCATCTGGTGCTTCGATCGATGTAACTTTTTCAAAATGTTTCCATGCCGGTGCTTCAGGATGCGATTTGATCTGACTGAAAGTCCAAACAGCATCTGCAGCAGTGCAAGGATGCCCATCATGCCATTTGACACCTTTTCTCAAATGGAAGGTGTAAGTGAGTCCATCGGGTGATACTTCCCAACTCTCAGCCAAATCAGGTACAACGTTGTAATCGGCATCCAAAGCGACAAGTTTGCTGAAGATACAACCGTAGATACCGTTTCCTGCGTCATCAGTCTTGGCGTCAGGATTGAAAGAAATGGGATCACTCCAATAAGCGATAACCAATGTTCCGCCCTTCTTGGGCTTTTCGGCGGCGAATACGAAGACGCAGACCACAAGAACAGTCAAAAGTACCAAGAACCGTTTAACCATGAGAACACCTCCTCACACTGAAAGATGGTTATAAACTATCTTCCCGTCTATCACCACAAGTTGAACTCTTGATGCAGGACTCAATGGATGACCATCGAAGATCACAATATCTGCGTCCTTTCCAATTGTGAGACTACCAATCTTATCATCAATCCTGAGCATTCGAGCCGGATTGATCGTTATCATCTTCAACACCTCTTCGCAATTAAGCCCATTTCTTACAACAACACTTGCAAGCAACCTTAGATGCTTCTGAGGTATCACGGGATGATCGGTCGTCAGAGCGACGAGTACACCCTCTCTGCAGAGCTTAACTGGTATCGAGTCATTCACATATCTAAAAGCAGAATAAACTCTGCTGATCATCGCAGGACCATATACCACTGGTATATTGGAAGACTTGATCTGGTCAACCATTAGATCTCCACCAAAGACATGATCGATCGTCGCATAAATGCCAAAATCCTTAACGATTCTCAGAACAGCTCCAATTTCATCTGGTGAAGTCGAAAGGTGAATCTTTGCCATCATTTCTCCCTTCAGTACCTTTGAGATAACCAAATACTGAAAGTACTTCGGCTCATCCAACTTGGATGGGTTTTTCATCCATCTTTGGACATCCTGCAAGGTGTTTCTGAGTAAAGCAACGGCACCCATTTTTGAGGAAGGATAAGGTTGTTTAGACTTGTATTCTCTGTTTCTCTTTGCACCCAGTGCCATCTTCAGAGCAGCTTCCTCAACAAGAACCCGTTTGTTGGTCTTCGTTATTAGTCCAATCCCACCTATCACATTAGCACTTCCAGGACCTGTATACACAGTTGTGACGCCACCGGAGATCGCATCTTCAAATGCCTTGTCGAAGAAATCCAAAGCATCGATAGCACGCATTTCAGGTGTGATAGGGCCAGAAAAATCATTGACATCACTGTATTCCCAATCTAATCCCTCTGGAATCAAACCAATGTGACTGTGTGCATCGATCAGACCAGGTGTAACAAACTTTCCCTTGGCATCGATCTTCTGATAATTCTCACCGAAAGGAATTACTTTTCCGACATAGGTTATCTTTCCATTTTCAGCCAAGACCAAGCCTTCTTCGAGAGTTTCGAATCCAGTCCAAACGGTTCCTCCAACAACGGCGATCATCTTCTATTCCCCCAAAAGACTTGACCATCAACGATCGTACAAACCACCTTCGTATCGGGTTCGAACGGTTTACCTGAAAGGACAACGAGATCGGCGTCCTTTCCAATTTCCACTGAACCAACCCGTTCATCTACCCCCAAAACCTTAGCAGCGTTGATCGTGATCAACGCAAGTGCTTTGCTCATTGAGAATCCCTCAGCCATCGATAGACCTGCAATCAAATCCAAATACTGTATAGGGATCGTGGGATGATCAGTAGTCAAGCAAAAATTCGCATCTCCCATCTTCGAAAGATTTGAAACATCAAGATTTCTCAGCTCTGTTCCCCTTTGTGCAAAGACGATTGGCCCATAGACAACTGGAACATCTTTCATCTGTTCTTTTACTTCATAGAACTCTGTCGCATGATCGAGCACGATATTTATGTCAAACTCCTCGGCAAGTCTTTTCGCAACAAGAATATCCCTTACTGTGTGTGCGTGCACTCTGAGTGGAATTCTTTTCTCAAGCAATGGTATAAGTGCTTCCAGCTTAGGGTTGAACTCTCTGTCCACACTTTTCATGTACCGTTTTGTCTGCATGAGAATTGATCTAATCTGAGAAACGATACCCATTCTCGTTGTTGGGGGCAATTTCTGTTCTAAAAGAAATCTCTTGGGATGTTCGCCCAATGCTGCTTTGACAAAGGCTGATTCTTTCAAAAGTCTTTTGTTTGTTTTGTAGATCGCTCCCTGTCCAGGCATGATCGTTATTCTTTCAACACTGCTCCCGAAGGACATATAGGACCCAGGCAATACCCCCACTGTCGTTATGCCAGCCATCAGTGCTTCGTCAAAGGCAGGATCGTACAAGTCAAGTCCATCAACAACATCTAAGTGTGGGGTTATTGGATCGGTGAGTTCGAAACCATGGTCGGTGTTTTCACCTTCAAGTCGATAGATACCGATGTGAGTATGCGGGTCTATGAACCCTGGAACCACATAGTACTGTTTGGCATCGATGAGATCAGATTGTTCTGAAGAATAATTCGACGTTGTTATGCTGACAATCTTTCTATTTTCAATAACAACAGTCGCACCATTTATCTCTTCTAACGGTGTGAGCAATGTTCCACATACTATTTTCAAGATAGACCCTCCCAAAGATGCAAAAAGGTGCAAGGAAAGTGAGATGAATTATGCGAAACTATATTTATTGTTGCTAATCATACCATCGGAAAGCTGAGAAAAAATAAAAGAAAAGTTACGGGCGATATAAATCGGCTTGACACCCGCGAGATTTAGAGAAGTCGTAAAGTCGCCAGAATAGTCTCATCACGGAAAAGTATCTACGAGACAAAAATCATCGAGTAATATTGACTTAGTAGGGGGTGTTACCTGTGGAAAAGAAGATAAAGATGGACAGCAAGAAGAGAATTGCTTTAATCGCACACGATAGGAGAAAGAAAGACCTAATAGAGTGGGTGGAGTTCAACAAGGGAACTTTGTCAAAACATGAGCTTTACGCCACTGGGACGACGGGAAGCCTGATAGAGCAGAAGACAGGATTAAAGGTGAGAAAATTCAAAAGCGGGCCGCTCGGTGGGGATCAAGAAATAGGGGCAAAGATATCGGAAGGAGAGATAGACGTACTCATATTCTTCTGGGATCCACTTGAGCCACTTGCACACGACGTTGACATAAAAGCACTCATAAGAATTGCAACAGTGTACAACATACCGGTTGCGATCACGCGTTCAACGGCTGACTTTCTCATATCGTCTCCTCTGTTCGAAAAAGAATATGAAAGAATACAACCAGATTATGAATCAGAGCTCAAAGATAGGATCCTGAAGATCGTTCAACAAAACTCCGAACAGAGTTGATAGGTGGTACATACCCATTTTCTTCAAACCATTTGAGTGCGTCTTTCAATGAGTCAAACAGTGGTCTTGGGTTGTAACCAAGTTCTTTCTTAGCCTTCTGGCTTGAATACACATAGTTTCTGCTGAGTGTGTGTACACTATAAGGTGTGAGTAGTGGTTTTTTCTTTCTTAACAGGTAATGAAGAGATGTGAACAGAGAAAGTGGATATGCCACATAAGAAGGCAGAAAGATATTCACAGATCTTGCAGGTCTTATTCTGCTCAAGATCTGCACAAAAGCCCTTATGGTTATGTACTCACCACTTGCTATGAACAATTCACCACTCTTTGCTTTCTTACACGCTTCAATCAATAAAGAAGCCACATCACGAACATCGACAAAATCAAAAGAACCATCAATTCCGACTTTTAAGAGACCTTTTGAGTGTAACAACAGCAGATTTCCCATTTCCGAAACGCGCCAATCGTATGGGCCAACGACACCAGTCGGACAAATTACAACGGCGTTGAGTCCTTCCTTTGCCGCTTTAAGTACCTCAAGCGTCGCAATTGCTTTCGATCTGGCATAATCACCAACAGTTCTGTTCGGATCTATCGGTACATATTCATCAATCAATGAACCACATTTTGGTTCACTGAAAGCGTGTATCGAACTGACGTAAATGAGTTTTTGTACCCTATTTTTCAAGCACGATCGAATCACATTTTGTGTACCACCAACATTCACATCGTACACTGACTTTCTCTTTCCAAGAATGGATATGACGGCTGCAAGGTGATAGACATTTTCAACCCCCTTGCATGCATCTTCTACAAACTCAGCATCTCTTATGTCACCTCTCACGATTTCCACATTAAGTCCTTCAAGAGGTTTTGTATCTTCAAATGGAGCTACCATGGCACGAATTTTCAACTGACGGCTTACCAACAATCTCACCAAAACATTTCCAAGATGCCCCGTTGCGCCTGTTACCAATATCATGGTTGTTCACCTACCAAGAAAAGTTTCGAGAGTCTTCCAAATCCTTCTGAGATGACCAAAAGGTCCTTTTCTGGTATCTGCGATGTTACTCGACTTATCAGTTTGGCAAAGTCGTCCAAGACCTGGTTGTACATCTGCCGACCTTTTTCAGTCAAACAGATGTTGACAACACGCCTGTCCTCGTTAGATCTTGATCTTTCAACCAAACCTTTTTCTTCCAAAGAATCGACCAAAAAGGTTATATTGCTCTTCGTCATTGAAAACACTTCAGCAAGTTCGCTCATTTTCTGTGAGCCTCTTTGCGCTATGTACAAAAGAAGGTACAGTTCTATAGCTCGAAGGTTTTCCAATTCACCGTTGAAAGTGAGCATCTTTGAAAAAGTCAGAACCAGGTCAAAGACAGATCTCAATATTCTCTCAGCATCCATAGCCATTCACTCACCCCCATAGAGATTATATAGTTCATTTTGTGAACTGTCAAGAATTTTAATTGATAGAACAAAAAATTTTCCCCGCTTCTGCGGGTTTTGATAAAGAAAAAGGTGCCACGAACCTATCTTCGACTTACCCAGACCAGGGCATTGAAGTGCCTCCGGCTCCGGTCAGGCACCCCTGCGGCACACGGTGAAAACTGCTTATGGCTGCTTCCTTCCGGACCTGACCAGGTTCACAGTCCACCGTTGCACAGGACCCGACCTTCATCGCTTTCAGCACAACCTGTTTCCCAACCTGAGCAGCCTCAGATAGGAATTCGGCCCCGCTGTGGCGGCTTTCGGGTACAGGGGACCGCCAACCCCCCGCCTATCGTGGCACCAAAAAGTATTATACATCACTCTGAACAGAAAGTCTTGTTCGTTTATTTCCTTCGTCGACTGAATCTATGGTTATTCTCAATTTGGAAGCATATCAATTCAAGATGCATCTATTTTCTGCTGAGAAAAAAGATTGATTGTTCGCTCGCTTTAAGGGAAATACCTATAACTACTCACGATATTCGTTCAGGAGGCTCTGACAGAATCCGTGTTTTAGATTTTGCTGAGTCTAATAAATATAAATAAGGTGTACAGTTTCTGAGAGGGTAGACCTATGCCAATGTTACAGCAGGACTTTTCACCAAGATCTTGGTAGGCGCCTTCTTGTTCCACTATTTAATATACGATGGACAAAAAGCTAATAAACATCTCAAATGCTTTTCCGGAAAGAAAAAGTTGCAGATACACCAATGAAATCTCGTGAGTAAGCCTTAAACCGAACTTATAGAACACTAACTTTCAAGATGTTACCTTAAGAAAACAAAGAGGAGGGTTTTGCCCTCCTCTGGATGGTCGGCTTTAAATCAGTATTCTGGTGGCATTGGTGCTGGTGTTTCTTTCTTTTCCTCGGGTTTTTCAACAACCAAGACTTCGGTCGTCAAGAGCATTCCAGCGATCGATGAAGCATTCTGCAAAGCGCTCCTTGTCACCTTTGCTGGGTCGATGATTCCAGCCTTGAACATGTCCGTATATTCACCCTTTAGTGCATCGAAACCATAAGATTCATCTTTTGAAGAAAGTATTCTCTCAACTATAACAGCACCATCGTAACCAGCATTTTCAGCAATTTGTCTTATTGGAGC
>JBBFME010000011.1:0-33616 GCA_037478695.1 Pseudothermotoga sp. | reverse complement strand
CTGTGAACAACACCAAGAACGCTGTAACAAGTTGGGATGTCATTCACGATAGCACGGATTCCAAACAGATCGTAGATTTCGTTGAAGCTTTTCCCTTTTTCCCTCAGCTTCTGCCATATTCCGTAGTAGTGCTTGAAGCGTCCTTCAATTTGTCCCTCAATCTCGTTATCGCGAAGAGCCTTTTCGAGAGTTTGCACATATTCTTTTATTCTCTGTTCTCTTTCCTTCTTTTTCTCTGCAACGAGGGACTTTATCCTGTTGTATTCGTTTCTGTTGAGCACCTTGAACGCAAGGTCTTCAAGCTCCCATTTCATTGAATATATTCCCATTTTGTGTGCAATAGGTGCATATATTTCAAGTGTCTCTTTGGCTTTGTAGATCTTTTTTGCTTCATCTTTGACGAACTCAATCGTTCTCATGTTGTGCAATCTGTCTGCTAGCTTTACAAAAATGACTCTGATGTCCTCAGCCATCGCGAAAAGCATTTTTTGAATGGTTTCCAGCTTTAGCTTCGAATCACTTGTGCCAACAGGAGCATTCAGCTTGCTAACCTTTGTAACTCCGTCTACAATTCTGGCAATTTGTTTGCCGAATTCTCTCTCGATATCTTCGATTTCAACCTTTCCATCGCTGTCTTCGACGGCATCGTGTAGCATTGCAGACACGAGTGTCTGAATATCCACGTTCATCTGAGCCAAGATCTTGCAAACCTCTACAGGGTGAGCGATAAAAGGTTCACCTGAATCACGATAATAATTCTCATGGGCATACAAAGCCATACTGTACGCCTTCGCGAGCAGTTTGACATCTTCTTCGGAAGATTTACCAGCTAAGGAGAGTATCTGCTTAGCGATTTCAATTGGATCTGCCATCTTGCTTTCGCCTCTTTAGTGATATTGTATCATCCAGAGTGAAACGACTCTAAGTATGTCACGAGTGCCGTGATGTCCGCGGGGGTTATTCCGGGAATTCGAGAAACCTCGAGGATGTTTGAAGGCCGTAAGCGGCTCAACTTTTCAGCTGCTTCCGTTGATAGATTTACGATCTTCCTATAGTCGATATTCCTTGGAATAGTCATTGCCTCAAGATTCTGTAATACTCTCACCTCTTCGAACATTCGTTCAATATAATCCTCATATTTTGCATTAAGCTCAATTTGCTCTATCACTTCGGGATCGTCAATAGGAGTTGGATCGAAGATCTTCAGTTGTGCGTAAGTAATCTGAGGTCTTTTCAGCAACTGAATGAAATTCGTTGGTTGACGTAAGGGCTGCGTACCCATGGCGATCAATAATTCATTGACTTGTCCGGTGGGCTTGATGACCAGCGATTTCAATCTATCAGTATGCACCTTGATGTTGTTTTCCAATGAAAGAACTCTTTCGTAAAACCATTTCGGTATCAATCCAACTTGATAACCTTTCTTAGAAAGTCTCAGATGGGCGTTATCGTGTCTGAGCAACAGTCTGTATTCTGCGCGAGAAGTCAACAGTCTGTATGGCTCGTCCACTCCTTTGGTCACCAGATCATCGATCATGACTCCTATGTAAGCCTCCGATCTACCAAGAGTTATTTGATTCTCCGCTCTGAGTTTCAAGGCAGCGTTTATACCAGCGAGAAGTCCCTGACCGGCAGCCTCTTCATAGCCACTTGTACCGTTGATTTGCC
This sequence comes from Pseudothermotoga sp., assembly GCA_037478695.1. Taxonomy (GTDB): domain Bacteria; phylum Thermotogota; class Thermotogae; order Thermotogales; family DSM-5069; genus Pseudothermotoga_B. The sequence goes on along the minus strand of JBBFME010000011.1, from coordinate 31,948 downwards.
CAGCAAAGTACAGATTTTCTACAACTTTGCTTTCCAATGTGTGATAGAGCTGAGTTGGGTCAATATAATCGTACTCTATCGCATATGCGGGTCGTGTGATCTGTGCGTCTTCAAGACCTGTAATCGACCTGATGATTTTCAATTGCACTTCGTAAGGCAAACTGGTGCTCAGACCATTCAGGTAGTATTCGGTCGTCGTTTTTCCCTCAGGTTCGACGAAGATTTGATGGGCATTTCGCTCTGGAAACTTGACCACTTTGTCTTCTATCGATGGACAGTAACGTGGGCCCTTACCGACGATGAGTCTCACATCTCCATAGAGTGGTGAGAAAGAAAGATTTTCACTGATTATGCGATGAGTTTTCTCGTTTGTGTAAGTCAACCAACATGGATAATCTTTTGAAAGCACTATGGGCTCATGAAAATGAGAGAAACACAGCGGTTCATCTGCGGTGTCTTGTCTTTTCATCTTGGAGAAATCAATCGATCTGCCTAATATTCTTGCCGGTGTGCCTGTCTTGAACCTGCCGAGTTTTATTCCGTATTTCGCCAGAGATTCTGACAAACCTTTGGAGGGAAAATCGCCAAGCCTGCCTGCTTCAAAGACATCTCTTCCGATAAAAATCTTGCCGTTGAGGAAGGTTCCCGTAGTGATTATGACGGCTTTGGCGTTGTACCTAACCTTAAGCGTGTCGATAACACCTTTGACCTTCCCATCTTCAACAATTATCTCACAGACTTGAGAGTATTTCAGATAGAGATTCTCTGTTTCTTCCAAAGTCTTTTTCATCGCCTGAGTATATGCATATTTATCGATCTGAGCACGGAGAGCCCTCACAGATGCCCCTTTGCTCGTGTTGAGCATTCTGATGTTTATCATCGTTTTATCGGTTGTCTTTGCGATTTCACCACCGAGGGCATCCACTTCTCTTACAACTATGCCCTTTGCAGGGCCTCCCATTGCAGGGTTGCAGGGTGTCCATGCGATTCTATCTGGATTTGAAGTGAGCAGAATTGTCTTAAAACCGAGTCGTGCTGTTGCCAGTGCGGCTTCTACGCCGGCGTGCCCACCGCCTACGACGACTACGTCGAAATCTTCATACACCAGGATAAATCACCTCTCACACAAAATCACGAAAATCCCATCGAATGCTTTTCCTGTGGATCTTTACTGTCTTGATTCCCAGTTCTATGAGAGCAACGCCAATTACTATCGCGACAGATCTCCACAGTCCAAGAGAACAGATTTCAAAAGCGTTGAGTAAGATCAAAGAAGCTATACTCAATGATATCAATCCTGAAGGGAAACCTCTTTTGATGATTGCACTCACACCAGAATAAAGAAATATCACCGAGAAAAGTATCGAGAAGAACTTTCCAAAAGTGATCTGCAAGTATCCAAGGGCGCTCACGATTAACAACGCCCCAATGGCTATCAGAAAGATGGCAAAGTTGAACACGTTCAGCACCTCCTAAGAGATTGTAACACGATCAGAAAGAATCTTCCTCGCGATCTTTCTTCATCAACGAGCATGGTAAAATGAGAACGAGGTGAAGCTATGAGAATATTGTTGACGAACGACGATGGTGTGACTTCTCCTGGCCTTTTGACGCTTGCACAGGTATTACACAAGAAGCATGATATTCTCGTGGTTGCACCTGAATCTGAACAAAGCGCAACTGGACACGCGATAACTGTTCGAATGCCAATATGGGTTAAAAGGATAAAGGTTGTCGAAGACTTCCCTGTTTACGCAACAACTGGGACGCCGGCGGATTGTGTGAAGATAGGCGTTGAAGTTATTTCAAAGAAGCGGATTGATTTGGTCATAAGTGGTATAAATGTTGGTCACAATCTCGGTACCGATGTCATTTACTCAGGTACTGTTTCAGGCGCCTTAGAAGGAGCGCTATTGGGTATACCATCCATTGCAGTTTCTGCGCCAATGGAGAAGAACTACGATTATCACGATGCGGCTTTCTTTGTGGAAAGGTTCATAAATGATCTGGACTTTACTATCTTTGAACCGTACACAGCCTTGAACATAAACTTTCCAAAAGGTATCATAAAAGGATGGAAGGCAACAAGACAGAGTACGAGAAGGTACGCAGACAGGTTTGAAGCGAGGACCGATCCTGCTGGTAATACCTATTACTGGATGTATGGGGATATCATAGAAGACGACTCAACGCCTGATTGTGATTACAAGGCGATAAAAAACGGTTATGTCTCAGTCACACCGATAACAGTTTTCATGAACAGTGAGAAGGTTTTGTTGAAGTTGAAGGAGGTTGAAGATGAGAAAAATAAGACTTCTGGGTGACCCTGTTCTGAGAAAGAGGGCAAAGGAAGTTGAATTGATAGACGACAACGTGAAAACTCTGGTCAAAGAACTCTTTGATGTCATGTATGCAACAGACGGTATAGGTCTTGCAGCTCCTCAATTGGGAGTTTCTCTGCGCATCTTTGTAATGGACGACGGCACACCAAAGACATTCATAAACCCAGTCATAGTCTCAAAGAGCGAACAGATCAATATCGCCGAAGAAGGGTGCTTGAGCATACCGGAGGTCTTCGAAGAAGTCGAGAGAAGCAATGAAATAGTGATCAGGTATCTTGACTTGAACGGAAACGAAATCGAAGAAAGACTGAAAGATTACAGCGCCAGAGTTGCACAACATGAGTTCGATCATTTGAACGGTGTACTCTTCATAGATCTCATTCCGGCAGCGCGGAGATTTGCCATCAGGCAGAAACTCGCTAATATAATAAAACAATCCACGAAAGCCTGTTCGACCAACAGACCATGAGAATAATCTTCTTGGGTACTCCTGAGTTTGCTTCAAGACATCTGGAAGCTATTTTGGATTGTGGATATGACGTCGTGGCTGTTGTCACACAGCCAGACAAGCCTTTCGGCAGAGGCCAGAAGATTGCACACAGCCCCACCAAAGAGCTTGCCATGAGACGAGGCTTAGCTGTTTTCGAAAGGCTTAGAGATGTGCCATTTGATCAGTTGAAGGCAGACATAGGTATCGTTGTGGCTTATGGTGCACTGATTAAAGAGAAGTACCTGAATATGTTACCACTTGGTTTTTACAACGTACACCCATCACTGTTGCCAAAGTACAGAGGAGCAGCTCCGATTCAACGTGCGCTGGAAAATGGAGAAAAGACCACTGGAATCACCATCTTCAAGCTTTCAAAAGAGCTCGATGCTGGTCCTGTTGCTTTACAGATCCCAGTTACTGTGGACGACTATGAAAACTTTGATCTTCTTGAGGCGAGATTAATCGAGGTTGGGAAAACCACCTTGATAGAATTTTTGAGAAAACCAGAGTCCTTTACACCAAAACCACAAGATGAATCACAAGCAACGTACGCACCCAAGATAACTTCCCAAGATCTCGTGATCGATTTTTCCAAGAGTGCCAAAGAGGTCAAAGACAAGATCAGAGCTTATGACTCATATCCTGGTGCCCGAGTTCTTTTCAACGGTGTACCAGTCAAGATCTTCGGTGTACGACGCATCGAAAGCGGTGAGACCAAAGAAGAGCCAGGAACCATTCTACACGTTGATCGAGATGGTGGGTACATTTCCACAGCAGACGGAATAGTAGTCGTCTTAGAGCTTCAGTTTCCTTCGAAGAAAAGGATCACGTTCTTGTCGGCGTTGAATGGCAGACTGATAAAGATCAAAGATCGTTTTGGGTAATCTGTGGAGAGGGACGGGTGGTCGCAGGCAACTTTGCTTGAGGAAAGTCCGGACTCCAAGGGACGGAGTGCTGGGTAATGCCCAGGAGGAGTGATCCTCGGTAAGGGCCATAGAGACTTCAAACCGCCTTCAACAGAAGGCAAGGGTGGAAAGGTGAGGTAAGAGCTCACCAGCATCGGAGAGATCCGATGGCTCGGTAACCCCCACTCGGAGCAAGGCCAAGCAGGGTTTGGGTGGTCCCGCCCTACAAACCCGGGTAGGCCGCTTGAGAGGGACCGAAAGGTTCCTCCCAGATAGATGACCACCCACGACAGAATCCGGCTTACAGTCCCTCTCCACTTTGAAAAGAGTGATGAAAAGGTGAAAAAGTTTCTGGCAGTTGTTTCATACGATGGTACTATGTTCTATGGTTTTCAAATTCAACGAGAAGTGAGAACTGTTCAGGGCGTTCTTGAAGAGGCATTACAGAGAATCTTCAAAGAAAAGGTAGTCACAGTTGCAGCTGGCAGAACTGACACAGGTGTTCATTCACTTGGACAGATCATTATGTTTAACTGTCCGATAGAGATTGATGCAGCAAGCATGAAAAATGCCTTGAATGCCAATTTGCCCGACGATGTATATGTGCGCAGAGTCATCGAAGTAGATGAAGATTTTCATCCAAGATTTGATGCAAAAAGGAGGATCTATCACTATCTCATATACAACTCAAAGGAACCGAATTTGTTCATAAGAAACTACGCATGGTGGTTCCCCTATGATCTGAATATTGAAAAAATGAGAGTGGCGGCAAAGTTTCTCGAAGGTGAACATGATTTCACGTCTTTTGCAAAGAGCGACAGTATCGAGCGATCAACGGTACGAACTGTTTACCGTATACGAATAGTCAAATTAAGGGGTAAGATTCTGCTGATCAGAGTCGAAGGTAGATCCTACTTGAGGAGAATGGTCAGAAACATGGTGGGGGCACTTGTGAAGGTGGGGGTTGGCGAATGGGAACCAGAGAAAATCAAAGAGATACTCGAGCTAAAAGATCGATCACAAGCCCCAGCTACGGCACCACCACATGGTTTGTACTTGTATTCTGTGGACTTCTGATCGCTGCTGATCTGAATCTGAAGAAGGTCAGCCTTAAGGGTCAAGATTTTTTTCTGTATGAGCAATCCGGTGTTGTCTATTATTTAGGATTAACAGAACCAACCGGAGAAGATCTTCAGGTTATCTCTCAGTGGCTACAGTTGCCGATTGTGCAACTTCTGTACTACGGACCTGTTGAATACAGAGAAATCTTAGAGAAAAAACTCAACGATCTCGGTGTGCTCGTTGGCATAGGAGATTTCTTGCTTGTGAGAGTTGAAGTATCGCAAGACCTCTGTCATTACGAAATTTCATGCAGGGGATGTCATTACAGTGAAACAGTCAATGCTGAGAGTTTTTCTGAATCTCTGCATAGGGTTCTCACCGATATTTTTGGGAAGATTCAAAAACCAACAGAAGGTTATCTGGTTGAGATTGGGGATCAGGTTTTGATAACAAAGACGGCCGTTCAAAAACCAGTACAGTTCATTTTTCAAAAGAAGGTTCATTCAGTGGTTATGAGAGGTAAATCTCTGTTACTTGAGGAAGGGTTTTACAACTTCTACGGCAGAACTGTCTATGTGGACAGAGACATGAAGATAGAAGAACCTGTTTTCTTTGTCGAAAACGCATCGATGGTTTATAAAACAAACAATGGTTTTGTAACTTATGAAAATGGCAAAATAATTTTCCCAGATGGGCGTTCCTTTTACGCAGAGGAACCTTCCGATGTAATAGATGACAAATTAGTTGCCAAAATGATCAACGTGAAAGTTGATGGGTTACCGGTCAGTGCCACAGTGCTCGGGAGGCATAACGAGTTGCTCATTTTAGCGAATGGAGTGATCGTACCTTTAGATCAATCTTGGGCAATGAAAGTTTCAGGCCCCGTTCTTGAGTGGTCTGTTGAAGGAGATAGACTTTATGTACTTGATATTTCAGGATATCTGAGGGCAATAGATTTGAAAAGGAGAAAACTGTTGTGGGAAAAACGTTTTGCAGGTGCATGGGGTGTAAGTGCAAGGCTGAACAGGGTTTATCTCGGAGTTGAGAACAAGCTTCTGGTGATGGACGAGAGCGGGCAGATTATTTCACAGGAACCATGTAGTGATTTTGGAGTATGGAAAGAAGGTATAATTACCTTGAAATCACCTCAAGAAGGTTACGTGATAAGATCCTATATTGGTCTTGCCGTTTGGAATGGCAGTCAGGTGATCCTCTATATCGATGAACCGCGTTCCTTTGAGGACGTTCTCAGAATTAGATTCTTTGACTGGGGTTGTGTTGTGGCAACCACAAAGGGGTGTTGGGTGATAGAAAGATGAAAGAAAGACTCGATCTCTTACTCGTCAGGAAAGGACTGGTAAGGAGCAGATCTCAGGCGAGAGATTTGATAAAACTCCGTAGAGTAATTGTCGACGGGAAGATCTGTGACAAACCTGGAGCAATTACTGATGGAGAATCTCAGATCGAACTCTTGAGGGACAGAAAATATGTGAGTAGGGCTGCTGAAAAATTGGAACGTGCATACGAAGTCTTTGCTCTGAATTTCGAGGGAAAAGTCGTGTGTGATGTGGGTGCTTCAAAAGGTGGTTTCACGCAATTTGCGATTGAACATGGAGCAAGAAAGGTTTACGCAGTTGACGTAGGTAGTAACCAACTTGATGAGTCTTTACGAAGAAATCCAAGGGTTATCTGTTTGGAGAATTTCAATGCAAGGCAGTTGAGTCCAGAGGTGTTAGGTGAAACTGTTGATATAGTTCTTTGTGATGTCTCGTTTATATCTGTGAAGCTGCTCCTGAAGCCTATGAATTCTATTCTGAGGAAAGTTGGTCAGGTCGTTTTGCTCATAAAACCACAGTTTGAGATGGGGTTGAGTAAGAACAAGTCAAAGACATCGCACCGAGATGCCATAGAAGGTGTTCTTTCTGAGGCGGTGAAATTCGGTCTTGTTGCATTAGATTTGACATATTCACCTATAACCGGCTGTGATGGTGATATTGAGTATCTGGCTTTCTTTGTTAAAGACGAAGAAAATAACCTTAGAGGTCAAATAGATGAGACTAAGATTGAGTGTGTTGTAGACGAAGCTTGGAGAATATTCAGAGGTGGGAAATAACATGCGCCATGTGTTTTCAGTGATTCTGTTGACACTGTTATCGGTTTGTCTTTTTGGAGAGTTGTTGGATTTCATACCAAATGACTACGATTTCTTCTTGCTCTTCAGAGACAACGGTACGTATTATTCTAAGATCTCTTCGGTCCCGTTTTTCAACTTTCTCTTAAATGAACAAGGCCTTGGCCTTGAATACGTAACGAAGTCACTGCTCGAAAACATTGGTTACAGTACAAGAGTTTCTCCACAAGTGATCTACGATACCCTCAGCAAGAATGTGCTCTTTGCTTCTAAGGGTATTGTTTTCGAGGTTCAGTCACTTTTCTCAATCGATGTAAATTACTACATCGAGGCTCTCAGAAATATTGGGACAGCCTCGATATTGGTTTTCGAGACTGAAGAACCAGAAAAGCTACTCAAAATGATAGCCGGAATAACAAATCTAAAACTCTCTAATGTGGGAGGAACGTGGGTTCTTCAGGACACAGATGTTGCTATCTTCGCTCGTTACCACAAGGGTTATTTAGTCATGAGCGGCAGTAAGAATGCCTTGGAAAGAGCCATCGATGTCTATGACAGACCAACTGATCAGTTTGTTACTAAGTATTCGGTGAGAGAGCTGGTTAATCAATCGGCGTGGATCAGTGGTTTTTTCAGGGGCAACTCTTTTGGCATCAACATCCCTGGTGTTGGAGACAATTCTTTTGAGACCGATTATTTCACCGTCAACGGGGTGCTCACAGAAGAATCTCTAAGATTGGAAATCAAGCAGCATCTTAAGAAAAATATCGATTTGAACAAATATCTATCAAGTTCCTCTACCATGAGGAATATGCCATTTATCGGAAACTTTGCATTCTCATCGACTGTTTCAGGGCCTTCAGACATTGCACAGGGTATTTCCTGGTGGTTTCAGGGTGCACAAGAAGAAATCAGGAAGATCTATCAGATAATCTCTTCGATTCTCGATGTCAGCAAAGACAGAGTGTATTTGACAGGTGATCTGACCGGCGAGAGTGTACGTTTCGCGGCAATTTTTGCCTTAGCAGGCGATTTCGATGCTAATCTGATAAGATCCTATGGTGCACGTGAATTTGGCGATGAACTGAGATTACCTATAATGAATGGCTTTGTGTCGTTTTTCAAGCAAGGCAAAGATCTAATAGTGACGAACATGACTAAGGACGAGTATCAGAAGCTTTCTAATAGAAGAAGATTGAGAGATGACAGTGCTTATCAATATATATCTAAGGGCTTCCCCGAAAAGGACATCATGAGAATCTACATCGACTTGGGTAACCTGATTGAATCGATGTTGGGTGTAAAAGCTCGTGGTAGACTCTTGTTTTCTCAGTTCGTCGACAGCGGCGTAATTGTTTACAGAGTGGAGGTCATGTGAGATGAAAATAGCACTTTTTGACAGGAACAAAACGCTTTTGAAGAAATATTTCAAAGCAGTTGAGAGGATAAAAGAAGTTGAAAAAACCTTGTCTAAGGCAACCAACCGTGAGTTGATCGATCTTTCGGAACAGTTGAAAAAAAGTGAAAATCTCCAAGAAAGCCTTTTCACTGCATTCGCACTTGCGAGGATTGTGGCTAAAAGAGTTCTTGGAATGTATCCCTTTGATGTACAGGTTGTCGGAGCCTTAGCATTGAACGAAGGCAAAGTGGCCGAGATGAAAACCGGTGAAGGTAAGACACTTGTTGCAACAATGCCGCTGTTTTTCAATGCCTTAGAAGGCAGAGGAGTTCATCTTGTTACAGTGAACGATTACCTCGCACGTAGAGACGCTCTGTGGATGGGACCGCTATACCTCTTTTTGGGACTCAGAGTTGGCGTGATAAATCAGCTTGGAAAATCTTACGAGGTTGTCTGGAAAAACAAGCAACTTTTCGAAGAAGCAGTATCGAGAAATCTATCGGTCTGGCCCGACGATTGTGTCGAAGAATTTCTGAAAGATTCAGCGAAGGACAAAGACGCTCTCGAGGCATTCTCTGTTGAACTTGTTGAGATTGACAGAAAACAAGCTTACCAATGCGATATAACTTATGGCACTAACAATGAGTTTGGATTCGATTATCTTCGCGATAATTTAGTCCTCGATCTCGCAGACAAGGTACAGAGGGGGCATTTCTACGCGATAATCGATGAAGTTGATAGCATTCTAATCGATGAAGCTCGTACTCCCTTGATAATCTCGGGTCCTTCTCGTGAGGGTGCTTCGATCTACAAGCGCTTTGCCTCTCTTGCAAAAAGATTGACAAAAGACACTGATTTCACAGTTGACGAGAAATCAAGAACGGTTGTTCTTACGGAAAACGGCATTGAAAAGGCAGAGAAATTGCTCGGTGTAGGTAATTTGTACGATCCGTCGAACGTGAACAACATCTACCATTTGACCAATGCACTTAAGGCACTGCATTTGTTCAAGAAAGATGTCGATTACGTCATCATGAACCAAGAGATCATAATAGTGGACGAGTTCACCGGAAGACTTTTGCCCGGCAGACGATACAGTGGTGGTTTACACCAAGCGATAGAGGCAAAAGAAGGAGTGCCGATAAAAGAAGAATCGATCACTTACGCTACGATAACCTTCCAAAATTACTTCAAGATGTATGAAAAACTATCAGGTATGACGGGAACAGCCAAGACCGAAGAGGAAGAGTTCAAGCAACTCTACGACATGGAAGTAGTTGTTATCCCAACTCATAAGCCGATGATACGCAAAGACCATGATGATCTGATCTATCGAACACAAGCTGAAAAGTATGCGGCTGTTGTAAACGATGTTGCCGAAAGGTACAAGAAGGGACAACCTGTTCTCATAGGCACGACCTCTATAGAGAAAAGCGAGTTGCTCAGCGCGATGCTCAGGAAGATGAATATTCCACATCAGGTTTTGAACGCGAAGTACCACGAAAAAGAAGCGCAGATTATAGCCTTGGCTGGGCAAAAAGGTGCTGTTACGATCGCCACGAACATGGCTGGAAGAGGTACGGACATTAAATTGGGTGACGGGGTTACAGAACTGGGTGGGCTGTGCATCATAGGCACGGAGCGTCACGAGAGCAGGCGCATAGACAATCAACTCAGGGGACGTTCTGGTAGACAAGGTGATCCGGGAGAGTCGAGGTTCTATCTATCACTCGAAGACGATTTGTTGAGGATCTTCGGTAAAGAGCAACTTGAGAAGGTCATGAACGTGTTGAAGATAAAAGCCGGCGAGCCAATAGAACATCCGCTTCTCACAAAATTGATCGAGACAGTTCAGAAGCGTGTTGAGGGTATCAATTTCTCCATAAGAAAGCATTTGATGGAAATGGATACCGTTCTCGATGCTCAAAGGAGATCGATTTATTCCTACAGAGACTGGATCTTGTCTGGAAAGATCGAACAATATGTGAATGAAGCTGTGGAAGACTTTGTCGAAAGAAGATTGGAAGAGTTCTGCAATTCCTCTGAATGGAATGTGGAGGGTTTGAAGAATTCTCTATCAGTATTGCCTAAAGGAGTTGTTGAACTCGATGGCATAAAGGAAGATTCCACAGAGAAGTTGAAAGAGTTTTTGATCAACTCAATAAGAGAGGCTTACAAGAGAAAAAGAGAAGAAATAGGAGAAGAATACTCACAGTTCCTCAAATTTTTGGTACTGCGCATAATCGATGACAACTGGAGACAGTACTTAGAAGAGGTCGAACACGTCAAGGAAGCCGTTAATTTGAGAGCTTATGGTCAGAGAGATCCAATAATAGAGTTCAAAAGGGAAACTTACGCATTGTTTGACGAAATGATGGCGAGGGTCAACGAACTTGTTGTTTCATGGATGCTGAGAGTTGTCAAGGTCGACAGACAGAAGGCAGAACAAGAAGCGAAAAAAGATCTGGCGAATCTCCAATTGGTACACGAAGAGTTTGACATTGTAAACAGATCTGAGAGGAGAAAGTTACAAAAAAGCGAGAAAATAAAGAAGAGATTCAAGATAAAGAGGTGAAGTACAAGGATGATCGCTTACGAGACTCGCGTGAAAATAGATGAACTCAGAGAGAAGTTCAGCAATTTTCTGAAACTCATAGATGTTCAGAAACTGAGGGCAGAACTGCAGGATCATGAACAACAAATGGCTGATCCGGAAATATGGAAGGATCAAAAAAAGGCAAGCGAACTTTCAAGAAGGATACAACATACAAAAGAGTTACTCAACGATATGGCAAAGATAGAACACATCTTTGAAGACATAGATGTGGGTATAGAGCTTGCAGAGGATGATCCACAGATTGCTCAGAGTGTTGAAGATCTTGTGAGAAAAGTCGATAAGGAACTTCGCCGTTTTCAGTTTGAGTTGATCTTGAATGATCCCCTTGATTCGAGTAATGCATATCTTTCTGTTCACCCAGGCGCGGGAGGTACCGAGTCACACGACTGGGCGCAGATGCTTCTGAGGATGTACATGAGGTGGGCTGAGAACAGGGGATTCAGTGTTGAAATGTTGGATTTCCAACCTGGGGAAGAAGCAGGTGTGAAGAGTGCAACGATCTTGATAAAGGGTGAGTACGCCTATGGTTATCTGAAACACGAGCGGGGTGTCCACAGACTCGTGAGGATCTCTCCTTTCGATGCTGCAAAACGAAGGCACACTTCCTTTGCTTCTGTGAACGTGATTCCTGAAATCTCCGACGACATAGAGATAGACATAAAGCCAGAAGATCTGAGAATAGATACTTTTAGGGCATCAGGTCATGGCGGTCAGTATGTGAATAGGACCGATTCTGCCGTTAGAATAACGCATCTCCCAACGGGTATAGTTGTGTCCTGCCAGAGTGAAAGATCTCAGCACCAAAACAAAGCTCAGGCACTCAAGATGTTAAAAGCAAAGCTGTATCAACTTGAGCTATCAAAGAGAAAAGAACAGCTCGAAGAGATCCAAGGTGAACTGAAAGAGATTGCCTGGGGTAATCAGATCAGATCTTATGTCCTTCAACCTTACACGCTGGTCAAGGACCACAGAACAGGCGTTGAAACAGGCAATTTCGAAGCTGTGCTTGACGGTGATCTGGATCAGTTTATCGAAGCCGAGTTACTGTTCTTTGCGAACAATCAGGGAGATTAGTTTCTGCTCAGACCGTATTTCTTCATCTTGTAACAAAAAGTCTTGTAGTTCATCTTTATCATTGCGGCGGCCTTCTTCCTGTTCCAGGAAGTATGCTCTAAGGCTTTGTGCATGAATTGCTTCTCCATTTTTGCAACTACGTTGTCAACATACTCTCTCAGATCTATTTCTGTTGTGTTGTGCTCGGGGATATCTGATTCCAATAAACGACTTGTGATATCGTGTCCTGTTGCGTACAAATGTACCACTTCGATTAGTTCTTCCGTGTTCCCGGGCCAGTCATACGATGTGAATATCTTCAAAGTCTCTTCGTCTGGGAAACGTACAGGTAAATGCTTGTAGCGATGATGAATCAAAGAAAGCAAGTGGTCGATCATATACGGAATGTCTTCTTTTCTTTTTCTCAACGGCGGAATCTCTATGTTTGTCTGTCCTTGCAGCAAAGCACCTGAGCAATGCACGAGTATCTTCTTACCATCGATTAGCACTTCATAACTGAAAGGTGAAAGCTGCTTGTACATGCCTTCGCATAAAAAATCAATATAAGCCTCTATCTTCACCCCTTTTTCTGCAACGATAACCAATTCATCTCTACTTTCAGTTTTCAACTTCTGAAGCTTTCTGAGAATTGGTAATATTTTGATCCCCTGCAGTTCAACGGAAGAATTCATAATATCGTTTATCTTTCTACATCTTTCGAGTGATCTCTTGACTTCAAGATATTTGATCGCCAACACTAAGGCAGAAAGGTTGTCCACGAAAATAGCAGATGGTTGCTTGTCAACTTGTACACCATAGATGACATCCCAGAACTCGTCGAGTATCTTCTGTTCGTAGTCGTTCTCATTTTCATAACACTGAAAATGGATCTTCTCGTTTGTCATCGGGAATACTACTTTCTGCATGATTTCTTGGGGAAGAAGAACTCTTATCACCATCCCCACCTCTTATCCTGCGCATGCAGCCATCGCAATAGACAACAACTTTGACTGAGCATTGTCTGCCCTCGAAACCACAACCACCGGGGCCTTTGCCCCTACCACGAGGCCTGCTATCCTGCCACCAGCGAGATATACAGCAGATTTGCCCAAGAAATTACCAGAGTGAATATCCGGAACAACCAAAAGATCGGCTTTGCCTGCAACTTCACTTTGTATTCCTTTTATTTTAGCCGCTTCCTCATTCAAGGCGTTGTCCAAACCAAGTGGTCCATCTACAATGCAACCTTTGATCTCACCTCTTTGTGCCAGTTTCGATATCACAGCCGCTTCTACTGTTTCGGGCATCTCTTGATTCACCGTCTCAACGGCACATATCAAGGCAACCCTTGGTTTGGAATAACCCAACCGGTGCAAAAGATTAACTGCGTTTCTTATGATCGTAACCTTATCCTCCAAGGTAGGCCTTATAACCATTCCACCATCTGTGACAAAGATAATTCTATCCAAAGCAGGTACTTCAAGGGCTGCTATGTGACTAAGAAGTCCACTTCCTCTGAGTCCCCATTCTTTGTTCAGGACAGCCTTCAACAGAGTGGAAGTCTTGACAAGTCCTTTGAGGAGTATATGCGCCTGTCCAGATGAAACAATCTTGACACCCATTTCACAAGCTTCTTGTTCTGACTTGGCTTGTACGAACTGAAAATCTCCGTAGATCTTTCGAGCAACTGCACTTCCAACGAGAGTTATATTATCGACAACTCCATTCTCCCGTGCCAGGACAGCTGCTTTAACTGCTTCCTCGTCTTCTGCCCCGACGACTACGATATTCTTGCGGATAGAATCTTTGGCACCTTCGATCAACTCTGCGAGTGATCTCATATCTTCACGCTCCTATGTTTTTCACGGCACTTACGATATAAACGATGGCCATTAGAGCATTGAAGACAACACCATAGTCGTCGTGGCAAAACGAGACTGTTCTGGCATCTATTCTCTTTAGATCGGGCATGAGTTCAACAGCATCAGCAAAGGACGTGTCTTTCAGTTCTATCTTCAATTCAATGGGAGCAGTGAATTTGACCAGTGCCAGTTCATCTCTTTTCATGGATACAACACGAGTGGCGGCGTCTCTTATTTCTCTCATCACAACTGTCTTTGGCCTCATGATCGCTGAAAACCTTCCGACAGCCTGTTTCGTTGTCACATAGAGGTAGTTTCCTGTGAGTGAACCTTTGAGCTCTTCGCGCAGGGCATCATCTCCCACTACTAATGCGAGTGGAACGTTGTGATATCCCGCAAAACCTGCGTTTATGAGAGTCTCGTTCATGCGAACACCGTTGATCCAGATGTTGTGAATTGCTGAACTCGAGTAAGTGTGATCCATAATGCCATATTTTGTGCCAACACCAGCATGATAACCCAAGAAGATCACCCTGTCGAAGGTAGAGTCAAGACCAGTCATCATGAAATCGCGTCTGAGTAGTCCATGAACGATTTCGATTCTTTCAAATTCATCGGTTATCCTGTACGGTATGTTATCGCCAGCACCGTGAGAATCAGAGATCATGACGTACTCTACTTTCCCTGTCTCAAACAGTCCTTCTAGCAGTGCTCTCAGATGTTCGTAGAGAAGTTCAAAGGATTCTTTACTCTGTTTTGGTGTTACTTCACTCCATGTTGATATTCCTGCCAGTCCTTCCATGTCAACAGAAACATAGATCTTCATAAGTTCTTCCCCCTTTTCATCTCGTACATCTTTTCATCGGCATCCTTCAAGACCTCTTCGAGAGGTTTTGAACCATCGTACACAGCGATTCCAAAACTCAAGGTTATTCTTTCATCGATTTCTGGTATTATCAACTGAGCCAACGCCTTTGATATTCTTTCTACAACATGAGTGGCCTTCTTCAAATCCAAATCAGGAAGCATCAACAAGAACTCATCTCCACCATATCTCACAACCAAGTCCATCTTTCTCGTGTTCTTTGACAGTAACTGTCCTATAACGTTCAAAACCTTATCTCCAACAGCGTGTCCATATTTGTCGTTGATGTGCTTGAAGTCGTTGACGTCGATCATCGCGAAGCAAATCTGTCCGCCCCTTCTTTCTATAATACCGCGATATTTGGTAAAGTATTCTGCAAAATAGTATCTCGTGTAACACCCTGTGAGCGGATCTCTTATGGCGATTTCTCTGTACTTAGATCGTTCCTTATCGAGTTCGTCAACCAGAGATTTCATCTTGAGAGCTATTGTTATCTCTTTGCCGACAAACTCAAAAAGCGCCAAATGGGTATCTGAAAAGGCATTTGCACCTTGTTTCTGAAAACTGACGGCTCCAACGATCTTTTCATCTATTTTAATGGGAATACCCACATAGCTCCATACCTGCTTGGTCTCACCAGCGAATATAGCCTTTGCTTTATACGGAGAAATGTGCATGGTCTTCGTGTTGGGAATGTAGACGAATTTACCTTTATCTATGACATAATTTGAAAGGCCTGTGTACCCTCTTTTGATTCTTAAGTTCGTGATCTCCCTTTCTTGATGAACACCATACTTGATGACTATTTCGTCTTCTTCGATTAAGGCGAGATAGAAAGTGTCAACTGGTATAACGTTCTTGACTTCTTCGTAGATCTTCTTACCGATTTTCTGAAGATCTGTTTCGCCTTTTTCGAGAAGTTCCAAAATGTTTTCCATCAAGGTAAAACGTGCGCTGATTACTTTCAATTGCTGGTATCTTTCTTCTGCTATCTTCTCTGCCGTAATGTCTCTGAAGATCATGACGGTCTCATCATCCGCAGGTTCTGCTGTTACCCGAAAAATTCTGTTACCAATCGAAAGATATTCCTGGCAAACACACTGATTTTCTATACTCGTTCTGGCGATTTCCAAGATTTTCCGCCATTCTGGTGACTGACTTTCCTTCAACTGTCTGAACTCCACCTTGTTGCAGAAGAGAACCGTCATTCCCTTGTCTATTATGAGAACAGGAGAGACGGATATCTCGTGAATGATTCTTTCAACATGTCTCACTACAGAACGATTTGGCTCAATCATGAGGAGTGTGTATATATGTGTACCCTCTTTCAGAGAAATCGAGACCATACTCTGCCACAAATTGCACTCATCGATGAAGTGTGTAATGGTCATCCCTAATCTTTTCACACTCTGCTTGACAAGCGATGCCACTTCGTTCTGAAATGTGACATCTTTGGACAGAATGTAATTCTTAAAGAGTTGATTCACTTGAATCTGGACTCCGTTTTCGAACACAGAACAAGGCACTATGTTTTCTCTACAGAACCACAGAAAGCTGTCTTTCATCAAAATCACCAGGTAAATAATATCACTGCTTTGAAGTTGCGTGTGACAAATGTTATGATTTGTTTGGTGATGGTCAATTGCTGTATGTGAATCCACAAGCGACGGCTTCGATCTCCTTAACTGGGCAGTGGTGCGCGTTAAACTGTGCTCACTGTGGAAAACACTATTTGAAGGGCATGAAGACTTTTCAAGAAATCGAGAAGTTAATACAGATGGGTTATCGTTCCTTTCTCATCAGCGGAGGGTTAGATCTTCGTGGTAAGATACCCTACGACAGTGAGATACTCGACAAACTGTTCCACTTGAAAGAGAGTTACAACCTGAAGTACAACTTTCACATAGGTTTTCCCAGTGAACCGATAAATGAACTGAGAGGCTTAGCAGATGTGGTCAGTTTTGACTTTTTTTCTGACACTGAACTTTTTGAGAAGATCTACGGGCTTAGGAGAACGGTAGACCATCTATTATTAGACGCTATCATCTCAAGTAAGATCTATGCAGTTCCGCACATAACGATTGGTATCGATTGTGGAAAGCTAACCCATGAATCTGAATCTCTGAGAATCCTCTCTGAGTACTTTTCTTCGGTGGTCTTGAATGTTTTCATACCAACTCCCAGCACAAGATATGAGAACTGCTCACCGCCTATCATTGATGAAGTGAAAAAGGTCTTCGAGCAAGCAAAGAAAACTTTCAAAATGGTTGTGCTTGGCTGTATGCAGCCTAAGGGTATCTACAGATTTCATTTGCAGAAGGCATTAGAGGACTTCGTTGATGTCATAGTTAAGCCTGTAACGGTTCGCCGAGAAGATTTTGAGGGTTGTTGTGCTTTTCTCTTGGAAAGACTCTCACAGGGGGTGCTGAGTGATGTACGACAAAGAATTCTTGAAGAAACTCGATGAGAAGTTGGTAGAGTGGCAGGAGAAAACTGAAGCAGAACAAAAGAAGTTTCCAGAAAGACGGGAAAGGTTCATCACGCAGTCTAATCTCGAGCTCAAGAGAGTGTACACCCCTCTCGATCTATGTGATGTAGATTATCTCAACGATCTTGGCTTGCCGGGTGAATATCCGTACACTCGAGGTGTTCAAAGAACCATGTACCGCGGCAGGTTTTGGACGATGCGACAGTACGCTGGATTCGGAACGGCAGAAGAAACGAATAGGAGATTCAAATACTTGCTCGAGCAGGGTCAAACTGGTTTATCGGTTGCCTTCGATCTTCCCACGCAGATGGGTTATGATTCAGACCATCCTTTGGCACAGGGAGAAGTTGGTCGCGTTGGAGTTGCTGTAGATTCTCTGAAAGACATTGAACTGCTTTTCGATGGCATACCCTTGAAAGATGTGAGCACTTCTATGACCATCAATTCAACGGCTGTGATTTTGCTCAGTATGTACGCAGCGACCGCTCAAAAACAAGGTGCCGAAATAGCAGAACTCAGAGGAACAATACAGAACGACGTGCTCAAAGAATACATAGCCAGAGGAACATACATCTTTCCGCCTCAGCCTTCTATGAAGATCATAACTGATATCTTTGAGTTTTGTTCTGCAAATATGCCAAAGTGGAACACGATAAGTATCAGTGGGTACCACATACGTGAGGCAGGTGCAAATGCCATTCAAGAACTGGCATTCACTTTTGGGGATGCGATTGCCTACGTGGAGGCAGCCATCAAATCTGGTTTGGATCCAAATGTCTTCGGCAGGCAGTTGTCGTTTTTCTTCGCAGCACATAACAACTTTCTCGAAGAGATAGCGAAGTTCAGAGCAGCGCGACGTATTTGGGCAAAAATAATGAAAGAGAGGTTCAACGTTACCAACCAAGAGGCTTTGAAGTTGAGATTTCATACACAAACTGGTGGCTCAACACTCACGGCTCAACAACCGCTGAACAACATCGTTCGTGTTACATTACAAGCCTTGGCAGCTGTTCTTGGAGGAACACAGTCATTGCATACCAACTCATTCGACGAAGCACTCGGCTTGCCAACTGAGGAATCAGTCCAGGTAGCATTGAGAACACAACAGATCATCGCTTACGAATCTGGTGTAGCAGACACGGTCGATCCACTTGGAGGATCTTATGTCGTTGAGAGCCTCACAAATCAAATAGAAGAGAAAGTCTGGCAGTACATAGAGAAGATAGACTCACTCGGAGGGATGGTCAGAGCAATTGAAACAGGCTACGTACAAAAGGAGATTCACAACAGTGCATATGAACAACAGCTTGCTGTCGAAAAAAAGGAACAAATAGTTGTCGGAGTGAACGCCTTTCAGACAACACAAGAACAACAGTTGAGGAACATTCTAAAAGTAGATCCTGCCTTAGAAGAGAAGCAAGTTGCTGCACTCAAGGAACTGAGAAAAAATCGAGACAACAACGCAGTGAGGCTCGCATTGAAGGAGTTGAAAGATGCCGCAAAGCAAGAAAAGAATATCGTTCCATTTGTTTTTGAAGCTGTCAAGACATATGCGACACTTGGTGAGATCTCTGATACTCTGAGAGAGGTTTATGGTGAGTACACTGAATCGACGGTTTTGTGAGCGAGGTGGTCTGAGTGAAGATTTACAGAATTCTGATTGCTAAACCCGGACTCGATGGTCACGACCGAGGTGCCAAGGTTGTAGCTCATGCTCTGAGGGATGCGGGTTTCGAGGTTATTTACACCGGTCTTCGACAAACACCACAGCAAATCGTCAGAACTGCAATACAAGAAGATGTCGACTTAATAGGTCTTTCGATACTTTCGGGTGCCCATCTGCAGTTGTCACAGAAGGTTATCGAGCTCATGAAGCAAGAAGGCGTTGAAAACATACCAGTTTTCGTCGGAGGTATCATTCCCCCAGATGATGTACCAAAACTCTTACAGATTGGCGTGAAGAGGGTCTTTGGCCCTGGCACACCGCTATCGAAGATAGTTGAAGAAATCAAAACCATTCTGGGACAAGAGGTGGCAAACACGAGTGGATCATAAAAAGATAGCGAGATTGATATCCACAATAGAGAACGATCCAAGG
Organism: Pseudothermotoga sp.; assembly: GCA_037478695.1. Taxonomy (GTDB): domain Bacteria; phylum Thermotogota; class Thermotogae; order Thermotogales; family DSM-5069; genus Pseudothermotoga_B. The sequence goes on along the minus strand of JBBFME010000011.1, from coordinate 12,636 downwards.
TCGGCTGCAAAGATACTGAGTGAGCTGCCAACGCACCGTTCAAAGGTGATTGGTTTTACAGGGAGTCCTGGTGTCGGTAAGAGCAGTCTGATAGATCGAGTCGTGAAACAGATAAGAGCAGGGGATTTTTCAGCTGCCGTAATTGCCGTTGATCCTTCAAGTCCCTTTTCTATGGGGGCTTTCTTAGGAGATCGTATAAGGATGAGACAACATTTCCTCGATGAAAAGGTCTTCATAAGGAGCATAGCATCACGAGGAGCACTTGGAGGACTGAGTGACGCCGTTTTCGATATAGTCAGATTGCTGGAATCTGTTGGATTCGATTACGTTTTGGTCGAGACAGTTGGAGTTGGACAGTCCGAAACAGAGATCTCAAAGTTGGCTGATGTCACGGTTCTCATCTTGTCTCCAGGCTTTGGAGACGATGTGCAGATGCTCAAAGCAGGTGTCATGGAGATAGCAGATATCTACGTTGTCAACAAAAGTGATTTACCCGATAGTGCAACTCTATATAGTCAACTTCTCGCCTTTGCGTCTCTCGCTGGAAAAAGCGAATCGTGCATTTGCAGAACAAGTGCTCATTTACAACACGGCGTGGAGGAACTGCTCGAGAGAATAGAGAAATTGTGGAAAGAATTCGATGCAAATGGAACACTTGAGACCAGAAGAAAGAGAAGAACGAAACACCACGCAGAGCATATTCTCAGAAAGATCCTTCAAGAAACAATAGACAAAGTGCAGATCGAAACTGCAGATCCATACGATTTTGTCAGGGAGACTATGGCAAGACTATGTGATCTTCGATCAACAATTGGTCAGGGGGGAGGGACTTGAACCCTCGACCTCCGGACCCCGATTCCGGCGTTCTGCCATCTGAACTACCCCCTGATTTACCCAGGTAAATAATACCACAGCATCGAGATTCTTCAACTGCGTATTTCTTTTTGCAAGCTTTGACGTGATAAAATTTCTCAAGGGTGAGAGTCTTTGATCGCCGTTGTGGGTGTCCTACCACAGGAGATAAAACCTTTGATGGATGCTTTGTCCCACAAGTTGGAAGTTACAGAGGTGATAAAGCGACCACTGATCAGGGGAGTTATCGGGGAAAATGAAATCGTTCTCACAAGCGGATGTGTCGGAAAGGTCGAAACGGCAGCCTTGGTCCAGTGTCTAATAGATCGCTACAAACCAATGGCAGTGATCTGCGTTGGAGCTGCTGGTGCACTTAAGAGTAATCTTTCTATTGGCTCAGTCGTTGCTGGGACAGGATACATGGAATACGATTTCTACCCAAGAGTGAACGTTGATTTGATATTGGAACCAAAGCAAAGGTGTTTTTCCGATTTCTTCGAGAAAAACGATTTCATCTACGGCATTATAGCCTCTGGTGATAAGTTTATCTCAACAGACTTAGAGGCAAAGAAGATCTTCGAGTCAACTTCAGCACTCTGTGTGGACATGGATTCTGCCGCGGCAGCAAAAGTGTGCATTGAGAATGAGGTTGAATTTCTTTCACTCAAAGTAGTTGTTGATTTTGCTGGATCAAAAGCGGTGGAACAGTACATTGAGCACCATCAAAAGCATGGTGTGAAACCTGCGATTCTGCTCGCTGAGTATTTGTCAGAGAATCTTCTCATCTGTGGGGGATAAGGATGAAAGAGATTCCTGAGGAGATAAGAAGAAGGGTCGAAAAACTCAGAGAGGAGATAGAGTACCACAATTACAGATACTACGTTCTGGCAGATCCAGAGATCAGCGATGAAGAATACGATAAATTAGTTCAGGAATTGATAGAACTTGAAAGGGCATACCCAGAACTCGTGACACCTGACTCACCAACTCAGAGAATTGGAGATAAAGTTTTGGATGAGTTCAAGAGTGTAGAACACTCTGAACCCATGCTGAGTCTTGACAACACCTATGACGAAGAGCAGATAAGAGAGTTCGACGATCGGGTGAGAAGATCCTTAGAACTGGACTCTGTTGAGTACGTTGCCGAACTGAAAATAGATGGTGTCTCGGTTGCTCTGAGGTATGAAAAGGGTAGATTTGTCTTGGGATTGACCAGAGGCGATGGTACGCATGGTGAAGATATCACAGAAAACTTGAAGAAGGTTCGCACCATCCCTTTGAGGTTGAGAGAACCCATAGATGTAGAGGTCCGTGGTGAAATCTACATGCCTACCGAAGTGTTTGAAAGGATCAACAACGATAAGATTGAGCGAGGTGAACCACCCTTTGCCAATCCGCGCAATGCTGCAGCTGGAACTCTCAGGCAGTTGGACACTCGCATAACCAGAGAAAGACATCTCGACTCCTTCATATACTATGTAGTCCATCCAGAAAGGTATAACTTGAAGACACAATGGGAAGCACTCAATTGGCTCAAGACAATTGGTTTCAAGGTCAACCAAAATTCCACATTGTGTTCGAATGTGCAGGAGGTAATAGAATACTGGAAAAAGTGGACAAAGGAGAAAGATAATCTGCCTTACTGGGTAGATGGAGTTGTTGTAAAGGTGAATCAATTTGAACTACAGAGAACCTTAGGCATGACAACAAAGGCACCCAGGTGGGCGATAGCCTTCAAGTTTCCCGCCGAAAGAGTTGAGACAAGACTAATCGGTATTACCATTCAGGTAGGCAGAACGGGTGTTTTGACTCCTGTAGCTGAACTACAACCTGTACAACTTGCAGGTACGATTGTTAGGAGAGCTTCACTTCACAACTTCGATTACATACAAGAGAAGGACATCAGAATTGGCGATTGGGTGTTTGTTGAGAAGGCTGGGGGGATCATTCCACAAGTCGTTTCTGTTGACGTGAACAAACGAACTGGAGAAGAACAAGAGATAGGAATACCGCAGAGCTGTCCTGTTTGTTCTGGGAAGGTTGGTAAGTTGAACGACGAAGATGTAGCGCTGAGATGTCTGAACCCACATTGTCCCGCCAAGCTCAAGAGAGCACTGGAAACCTTTGCTGCAAGAAGCGCGTTGGACATTAAAGGATTAGGCGAGAAGATCATCGAGAGATTGGTTGATTCGGGGTTGGTTAAGGACTTGGCTGATATTTTCTATCTCACTCCTTTTGAACTCACACAGCTTGGTTCTGGCATAGGACACAAAACGATCGCAAATCTGCTCTCGGAAATTGAGAAAGCAAAGCAAGCCCCACTTCACAAAATCATTACTGGTCTTGGTATTCCAATGGTTGGTGAAAAGACCGCACGTGTCCTGGCACAGAGTTTTGGAAGTATCAAAAGGCTGTTGGATGCCTCTTTTGAAGAACTAACTCAGATACAGAGTATAGGACCTGAAGTTGCAAGAAATATCAGAGAATACTTTCAGAATCCGAAGACCAAAGAGATCATCGAGAAACTGGAAAGGGCAGGCGTAAGACTTGAATCTGAAGAAAAACCAAATCAACAGACATTGAGTGGCCTGAATTTTGTCATCACAGGAGTTCTGAAAAACTTCACGAGAAACCAAATAGAAGAACTCATTCAGTCACTTGGTGGCAAAGTTAGCGACAGTGTTTCAAAAAACACAGACTACCTCATCTTAGGGGAAAACCCAGGCTCAAAGTTGCAAAAGGCAACCAGCTTGGGTGTGAAGACGATAACAGAATCAGAGTTTCTTCAACTCATCAAGGTTGATATCAAAAATCTCCGACAACAAAGGTTATTCTAAAGCCATACAAATTGATGAGTGCCGATGGCAGACTTTGTGTCCAAGACAGATTGATCATATAGCCAACCTTCACACTCACCTTTGGTGAATCTCCGAGCTCGAATTTCACAGATGGTTGAAGCAACACACCCATCGATTCAAGTTCAATAGGTGGTATCACGAAGGATATGTCCTTGTTCTGATCTGTGTAAAATCCGAGCAATGTCTTTTGAGCGGTCAGTTCAAAACCTATGAGATTCATTTGATATGATGTTTTCAAATACAGATCCACATTTCCTCTCTTGATGAATCTTGTATCACCTTCTTGATCAGAGAGGATTGAAGTCATTACTCCTGTTTCTACGTGAAATGAAGCTGGTTCGACAAAAACACCACCAAAGAAGTAGCCAGACTGTGAAAATGGATCGATTGCAGCACCCATCTTCGTTGATAAATTCCAGACAGGGTACACCATCTCCAAACCACTGTACCTGTAACCCACAAAAAGGTCGAAATTGTCAATTGGAAGATGCAATGCCACTCCATCGTTGGTATCAAAACTCAGATAAGAAGCGAAAGTAATCGCGGAGAACAAAACCATCAACAAGATTACCGTTCTTCTCATGATCACCACTCCACAAGAATTTTGTAGAAGAGTTGTGCGTATATTCTCGCCACCAACAACAGATCTTCCAAAGCGATTCTCTCGTCTGGCTGATGTTCTGTTTCTGGTCTACCCGGTAGCAGTGGCCCAAATGCAACACCGCAAGGTACGGCTCTGGCATAAGTTCCCCCGCCCGTTGTCAAAAGCTCTGCCTTTTGACCAGTAACCTCTGTGTAGACTTCACTCAAAATCTTTATCAACTCACTATCAGGAGACACAAAGAGCGGTGGGAGATGATTCTTAACCTCAACTTGAACCGGTTTTAGAGCCTCCTTGACCTGTCTAGTGAGCATAGATTCTGAATAGTATATTGGGTAACGCACGTTTATTACTGCTTTTATCTTGTCCTTCATCAGCTCGATGGTACCTAAGTTAACCGTTAAAGGACCTGCTACGCAATCTGTCCCTGCAATTTTTAACGAACTTCCATCCGTTTCATAACCAATCTTCGCAAAAACAGTTCGTACGAAATTGCTCAGATCTACGTTCTGCAATTCGATGTCTTTGAGAAAGTCAAGTAAAGCCGCGATTGCATTAACACCATGTTCTGGTTTTGAACCGTGGGCTGATTTGCCCCTGAACTCTACCTTTATCCGCTCGCCGTCAAGATGCCAGAGAACCTTAGAACCGTTGGAAGGTCTGAATTTCTCCAAAGCGCTTAATATTCGTGATAGAGCTGGTTTCAAAACAATCATTGCGTACTGCGGAACGACATTGGATGCTTCTCCACCTTTAAGGTAATCGATCTCAACACCTTCAGAACGGGTTTCTCCAAGAGGCATTGTCAACTCGTAACTGATTATCCCCTTTTCAGCATATATAATCGGGAAGTTGGCATCTGGTGTTACAGCATAAATGGGTTGTTCCTCTTTTCCGAAGTAGTACTTCACACCCTGCCAACCTGATTCTTCATCGGTTCCAAGTATGATCCTCACACGATTCTTGATCTTCAATTCTGCGTCCTTGATCGCTTTCAGTGCGAAGATAGTGGCCACAGTTGGTCCTTTGTTGTCTGATGCCCCTCTACCATATAGATAGCCATCCTTTATCACGCCTCCATATGGTTCAACTGACCAACCATCGCCTTCAGGGACCACGTCCAGATGCCCTAAGACTGCGAAGAGCTTCCCTTCACTTCCATACTCTATGTGGCCTCCATAGCCATCGACGTTCTTCACAGAAAATCCAAGACGTCTGCCGATTCCAAGAGCATACTCCAAAGCAGCGGCTATACCGTCGCCAAAAGGCTTATCTGGCCCTGTTGGATTGGATTTCACCGATTTGATCTTTATCAAATTCGAAGCTTCACGAAAGATTTCTTCGGCATTTTGTAGAACCAATCTATCAATTTCTTTGTTCACCGTTTCACCCCCACATTCAGATGATACAATAAAAAAGGGGATTTTTGAAGATGAAGGTTGGTCTTTGGTTTATGGTGTTGTGTTCTGTCAGCATTTGTTCTTTTGGGAGCATTCTCTATACCGACGACTTTTGCTACACTCCCAGTGATCTTCACGGCTTACTGCTGTGGTCTTCTGCAGAATTGAGATTCAGCCTTTCGCCGACTGAAAACTTTTCTGTTTTTGTTGAAAACAATGGTGCGGGTTTCTCTGCAAGAATCTTGAAGTTTTCCCGGCTCGAAGTTGTCACAAGAATAGACAGCGATAGTTTTGGTTTTTACCTGCAAGACAGAAAGCCTTTTCTTGCCTTCAATCATTTCACAATTGGATTTGACTTTTCGAAGCAGAAAAGCTTACTCTTCTCTACGCTCATAGAGAGTTACGGCATCTTACCTGACGAATTTGTAAACCTCGGAGCTTCTCTGAGGATTTATGAAAGCGGCGAAAGGATTTTGAAACTCCTTGCGCATCTTCGTTTGTGGCGAGCAGGTATGATTGCCTCGATGAACTATGGAGGTGACGCCTTTTGCAGCGTTTCATTTTATTTTTCATTTTGATCTGTGTGGTTTTTTCCAGCGGTTTGGCTTTCAAGATAGTTCTTACCAGTGACGTACATGAAAGGCTCAACGAGAAAGGTTGGGGTCCTGCCGGTTTGATAGAATGGTTTGCAACTGTTGATAGAAAAGATTTACTGCTCATGGATGCAGGAGATCTCTTTGACTCAAAACTTCAACTTCCTTTTTTTGGTGACAACAGACAACAGGTTATGGATTATATAAAGACGGTGAAATATGACGCTATGGTTTTGGGCAACCATGAGTACTATTTTTCACGCGAATGGTTTGAATTTTATAAGAAGTTCAACGATTCATTGGTAGGAGCAAATGTTGATGGTTTGAATCCATATCGTCTATTCGAAATCGATGGAACAAAGATAGCCGTTATCGGCTTAACGACCGTACAACATCTCGCCAACAGGGTCGAACATTATGGGAACTTGCCAAGAGATCCCTTTGAGTCTTTGAAGAAGACTCTTGGAAACCTTCCAGAGGTCGATTACGTTATTTGCTTGAACCATGTTCCACACGTGCACGACAAGAAAATACTCGAAACCTTTCCTGAAGTTGATTTGGTTCTGAGTGGTCACGACCACATGGGTCCAAGACTTGAAAAGATAGGCAATGGTTATCTCTTTGAGGCTGGTTCTGGTGCCAACTCTGTCTATCTGATAGAGGTTGATCCATTTGAAAAAGCTGTCACATATGAACAACTTAAAGTGTCAACAGATTACAAGGTGCAATCAAATGCTGTTCAAATGGCTGTTCTAATCGGCACAATTCTTGGCATTCTTTCCTTGGCATGGATTCTCTTCTAACCCAAGAGAAGATCGAGGACTGACATCGTCGTAAAACCAATCAGCACCCAGTAGGTGGTTAATCTTTCCTTACCTCTGAGGTGTGTCTCTGGGATTATCTCATCGCTGATGACGAATACCATAGCCCCTGCGGCAAGAGCCATTAGGTAGGGCAGTAAAGCAGTCGAAACCTTTATCAAAAGTGCTCCTATTGCACCGCCAATTACCTCTACCAAGCCTGTGAGAAAGCTGACCCAAAAAGCTCTTGATGGTTTGTACTGTGCGTTTATCAAGGAGGCGGCGACGGCAGCGCCCTCAGGAATATTCTGTACGCCTATCGCAAGAGCAACAGAGAAGGCGTGGGGGGTAAAGCCAGAGACACCAACAGCCATTCCTTCTGGAAAGTTGTGGATTGTTATAGCGATGACAAACAGCCATATGCCTTTCAATCTCTTCGATTCAATTCCCTCATGCCCCTTCATGAAATGTTCGTGCGGGATGAATTTGTCTACGAGGTCGACTAAGATTCCACCTAAGATAAATCCAATGGCAAATCTGATTGGTCCGCCAAGCTCCATTGCGGGGACTACAAGACTAAACGCACTGGCCGCGAGCATTACGCCTGCCGCGAAACCAAGTGAGCTGTCAATGAATCTGTCGTTCATCTGTTTTTTCAGAAACAAGAAAGGTAAAGCGCCCAATCCAGTTGTCATACCGGCTACAGCGCTATAGAGAATTCCCCTCGAAAATCCGTTCATGATTCTATCTTGGTGAGTGCCTTCTTGATGGCTTCGAGTGGTGCCCTAATACAATCGAAGCCTTTGTCAAAGAACTCCATCTCTTGTCTTATGTGTTCCTCGTTCAAAGACTTTATGTAATCTATGTGTTTGCCGTTCACCAACCTGCAGAGTGCTTCAGATGCCGCGATGACCCTCGGGCAACCGATGGCTTTGAAAGCTACATCTTTTACCACATAGTTTTCTATTTTGAGAAAGATTCGAACCCTATCACCGTGGTCAGGGTAAACAACTTCTGCTGTGTGCGTGTATTCGATCTCTTGAGCGTGTCGAGGATACATGAACAACTCCTTGAACTTCTGCGAATAAGCCATTGAACCACTCCTAAATCTTTCTCAGACGTTTCACTTCCTGTGAAAGTATTTCTGTGAAGTATTGTACCTCTTCTTCACTGTTGTCATAACCAAGTGAAATTCTAATCGCTCCGTCTATCATCCAATCTTCCAGATCCATCGCTTGCAAGACATGTGATCTGCTGACCTTGTGATGCGAAGAACATGCAGAGGCTGTTGAAACAGACACACCGTGCATATCGAGGGCAGTGGCGAGTGCTTCACCGTGAACTCCTTTGAAGGAGACGTTGATGTGCGAAGGAATGGTGTTCTCACCGTTGATATGGTACTCACTCAATTGAGTGATCGCTTCGAGAATCTTGCTCTTGAACCATTCAAGTTTCTTCTTCCACTCGTTGAAGTTCTCTTCAATCATCTTGAGAGCAACAGCCATTCCATGAGCCCCAGGAACGTTCTCCGTTCCACTGCGCAGACCTCTTTCATGTCCTCCACCATAGGTTATCGGGGCTACTTTCACTTTGCTGTTTACGTACAGAAAACCGCACCCCTTAGGAGCATAAAATTTGTGCCCAGAAGCAGAAAGCATATCGACCAACTTCGCATCTACTGGTATCTTTCCAATTGCCTGAACGGCATCGGTGTGTAAAACTATTCCACGACTTCTGGCAATCTCTGAAATTTCCTCTATGGGTTGAATCACACCTGTTTCGTTGTTCGCCCACATTATCGACGCAAGAACTGTGTTTTTCCTTATGGCTTTCTCAAACTCTTCAGCAGTCACATATCCATCAGGTGTTGGTTTCAAATAAGTTACTTCATAGCCTTGTTTTTCCAGGTATTTTGCCACTTCGAGCACCGCAGGATGCTCAATTTGGGTTGTGATTATGTGCCCACCTTTGGGAAAGTTGGCCTTAAGAAAACCCATTATGGCTATGTTGTCAGACTCAGTACCTCCAGAAGTGAAATAAATCTCTTGAGGTTGAACCTTCAGATACTCAGCAATGGTTAACCTTGCTTTCTCATAGATCTGTTTTGCCTCTTCACCATGAGAGTGCAAACTCGAAGCATTGCCGAAGTTTTCCGTGAAAACTCTGAATACTTCCTGCGCGACTTGTGGAAAAACTCTTGTCGTCGCCGCGTGATCGAGATAGACTCTCATATCGAGCACTTCCCTCTATTTTTTTCTTTCCTCGTAAGCTTCAATTGCTTTTTTGAGTGTGTCGACTGCGAGGTTGCTACAGTGATATTTGATCTGTGGTAGACCACCAAGTCTTTCGACTATCTCCTTCCAGCTCAACTTCTTAGCCTCTTCGATCCGAAGTCCTTTGACGACCTCTGTCATCATCGAGGCAGTTGCTATGTTCGCTGCGCAACCATAAGACTCGAATTTGATATCTTCAATCTTGCCATCTTCGATTTTCAGATAGACTGTCATCATGTCACCACAAGCGATACTTCCTTCTGTGGCTTGCGCATCTGCGTTGTCTATCTTCCCGAGGTTTCTCGGATTCTTGAAATGATCCATCACTAACTCGGTGTACTTCAGCATTCAATCACCTGCCTACCCTTTGAACGGGCTGATCTTTCTGAGCCAGCCAACCACAGACTTCAACTTCTCCACTGTGTAATCAATCTGCTCCTTAGTGGTAAATCTATCAAAGGTGAATCTGATCGACCCATGTGCCCTTTCGTGATCTCCACCAATTGCGAGAATGGCGTAATTGGGTTCGAGCTTTTCCGAAGCACAAGCCGATCCCGTTGCCACCTCTACACCTTCCATACTCAGTCCAAGGCTTATAGCTTCTCCCTCTATGAACCTAAAACTGAAATTCACGTTGTACGGTGTTCTTTTCATGCCTCTTGGCCCATTCAAAATGACGTTGTCTATCTCAGATGTAACTCTGTTAATAAAATATTCCTGAAGTTCTCTGAGTTTCTTGAGAGTACCATCGATGTCTGCAAGTGCGAGTTCAGCAGCCTTCTTCATACCCATTATTGCAGGGACGTTTTCTCCTCCTGGGCGGCGTTTGTCAAAGGAATCTGCTCCGTAAAGAATTGGTTCTATCTTAGTGCCTTTTTTTATGTAAAGAAAACCGACACCTTTTGGAGCGTGAAATTTGTGGCCACTGACACTCAGCAGATCTACTCTCAACTTCTTGACGTCAACTGGGAACTTTGCATACATCTCAGCAGCGTCGGTGTGAAAATAGATCTTATGATCTTGTTTACTCAAGATCTCTCCGATTTCCTCAAGGGGCATAATAGATCCTACAAAGTGACCTATGGCTATGACGCTCACGAGTATAGTGGTCGGCTTAATAGCTCTCTCGAGTTCATCTAGTTTTATTATTCCTTCTCCATCGACAGGTATCACAGTCACTTCAAAACCTTCGTCCTTCAGTCGAGAGACAATGCTCATGACTGAACCATGTTCGAGTGCCGAGACGATTATGTGATTACCTTTCTTCTTGTTGGCTCTTGCAACACCCAAGATCGCGAGATTGTTTGATTCTGTTGCACCTGATGTGAAAACTATTTCTTCAGGAGAATCAGCTCCGATCGACTTGGCAAAAAACTCCCTTGCGTTGGTCAAATCGTCGTATACTCGTTGGGCTGACTCGTACAACCCATCTGGTCTTGCAAAGTTCTCTGTCATGTAACTTTGAACAACCTGTAGTACCTCTGGAAGAACCTTTGTGGTTCGACAGTTATCCAAAAAGACTTTCATTTACCTCCTCCTCATAGGTGTTCAATCACTCGCAGAATTATTCGAGCCATCTTTTCACCGGTTTTTTCAGCCACTTCAAGAACTTCCTCTGCGCTCAAGGGTTTAATATCCTCAGGAACAGCTCTATCTGTTATTGCCGACAACCCTAAGACCTTTATACCTGCATGTCTTGCCACTATTACTTCTGGTACGGTCGACATGCCAACTGCGTCGGCTCCAAGACTTCTGAACATCTTCAACTCAGCAGGTGTTTCAAAGTTCGGTCCTGCCACCGCAACGTAGACTCCCTCATAAATATCTATCTTCTCTTGCTGTGCTGCCATCTTCGCAAGCTTGATCAACTCTCTATCGTACGGAGCACTCATATCTGGAAACCTTGGTCCCCACTCATCGACATTTGGACCTCTAAGTGGATTGTCGTGCATGAAGTTTATGTGGTCTGTTATGATCATAGGTTTTCCAACATCAAAGACGGGATTGAGTCCACCTGATGCGTTTGTCACAAAAAGATACTTCACACCAAGCAGTTGCATGACCCTGATTGGAAAAGTCACTTCTTGCATGGAGTATCCCTCGTAATAATGGAATCGCCCGTTCATCAGTACGACGTTCTTTCTGCCTAATTTACCAAAGATGAGTTCTCCCTTATGGCCTGGTGCAGTTGATACAGGAAAACCCGGTATCTCCGAATAATGAAATTTCTGAGGTTCTTGCAGCACGTCGGCGATCCTTCCCAGCCCTGAGCCAAGAACCACGCCAACCTCCGGAAGATTGCTCACCTTTCCTTTGAGAAATTCAGCCGCAGTTTTCACCTTTTGAACGTACTCTTTCATCTTTACACCCCCTGTTTTTATCTCAACCTATAAGACCTTTTATGATCAACTCGGTTGCCTCTTCCTCGGTCAACCCTTTTGCCATGAGTGTTTGAAGCTGATTTGCATTGACGCGTCCAATTGAAGCTTCATGTGTGAGCTCAGCCAAATCGTTGAGAACTTTCAGTACAGGAATAGTGCTCACATCCACGCCTTCTCCTTTTGTTATCTCTTCACACTTTATGTGCCCTTTAGAGTAAGCTCCAACGCCGTAGGCTTCGTTCACAACTCTCGCTTGAGATTGGCCTAAGGCAATGACCGTTGTCTTTGCGATTCCACTTGCGTAATCGCCAAGAAGATCGAGTTTTTCTCTTATAGTCACTTCATCTGTCTTGCTCGCTTTTACTTTTACCGACAGATCTGCCCTTGCATTTTTGTGCAGCTCTACCGACGCGTCGAGATGAAGTTTGCCAATCCGTGTTTTGGTCAAAGTGAAGTTATTTACAAAGAGCCCGTTTTCTTCCACGGTTGCCTTCGTTGTTGTTTTTAGGTGTATAGAACCTGTATCGGAATGATAGTGCTCATCTGCGTAGTACATTTTTGCATTTTTTCCAATGTGTACTATTGCAAGAGCATCGTGTGTGAACTGTTCAGCCCATGGAAAGGTACAATGTGCGACAAACTTCACCTGAGCATTCTCTTGCACCTCTATCTCGAAGATCACTCTTTGTAGTCCTTGCTTTTCGAGAAATCCTGTACAGATGTGAATGGGTGTTGCGAGTACGGTGTCTTTCTTTATCAATATCTTTGCTTTCACGCCGTCTTGTATTTGTTCCGGTTCAATCTCGACACCTTCCAGTCCGTTTAAACCTATCACCTTATTGCCGCTTATGATCAAAGATGCAACCTTTTTGTCCAGA
>JBBFME010000010.1:6148-35303 GCA_037478695.1 Pseudothermotoga sp. | reverse complement strand
GTGACAGAGTTATGTTGGTTTTTGATGATGGCTCAGAGTTTATCGTCCAGGTTCAAGACGCGGCTTTTGGTACTCATAAAGGAATCGTAGAGCTCGGTAATCTAGTCGGCAAAGCTTATGGAAGCAAATGTGAATCGAGAAATGCAACTTTTTCAGGGTCATGCGACCAAGGTTGATCGACGAGATTTTCAAGATGAACAGAAGAACACAAATCGTTTATCCAAAGGACATAGGTTACATACTCATGATGCTCGATGTAAAGGAAGGGGACTGTGTAATAGATGCCGGCGTTGGTAGTGGCGCTATGTGCGCCGCACTTGCGAGAGCCGTTGGTACATCTGGTAAGGTCTTTGCTTACGAAAAGAGAGAGGATTTCAAAATGCTGGCAGAGTCCAATCTCTCAAAATGGGGAGTATTGGAAAGAGTTGAGATCAAACTGAGAGACATCCAAGAAGGCTTTGATGAAATAGTGGATGCGATTTTCTTAGATGTCCCCGATCCTTGGAACTACATTGAAAACTGTTACAGAGCACTGGTTGGATCTGGTAATTTGGCGATCGTTTGTCCAACGACCAATCAGGTACAAATGGTTCTTGCACAGATGGAAAAATGTAATTTCATAAACTTGGAAGTCTGGGAAAGTCTTTTCAGACAGTACAAACCTGTTTCAGAGAGGTTAAGACCATTCGACAGGATGGTGGCACATACTGCCTACATGATATTTGGCCGTAAGGTGAATGAAGAGGAGTGATGAAAATGAAGAGAAATTCCCTGATCTTTGTTATCGTGATAGCTATCTCGGTGATTGTTGCAAGCTTGATTCTTTCAGCGGCTGTTACGACAAAAGATGTGAACAAAGCTCTTGAGCCCTTTTATCAAACTCTGTCCTATATTTTGAACGCCTATTATCAAAAGGACGATATCAATTTGAACAAACTCATGGATTCAGCGATAGACGGACTCGTGAAGGGTTTAGGAGACGATTTTTCATATTATGAGAACCCAGAAGGTGTAGAGGAAAAGCAGATAGAGATGGAAGGAGAATACGGAGGTCTTGGTATCGAAGTAACGTACGACAGTGAATACAAGGCCGTCAAGGTTGTCTCACCCATGTACGGTACACCTGCGTGGAGAGCTGGTTTGAAAGCTGGTGACAGAATAGTTTCGATAGACGATGAACCGGTGAGCGAGATGGAGTACATGGAAGCCGTCAGAAAGTTGCGTGGCCAACCTGGTACAACGGTGAGAATAAAGATTCTTAGAGACGGCGTTGATTCACTTTTAACCTTCGAGTTGGTTAGAGAGAAGATACAGATAATTCCTGTCAAACACGCGTTTGTAGAAACCACAAAAGGTCGAATTGGATATACGCTGATAACAAGATTTGGAGCAAAGACCTCTGAGGAAATGGCGGAGGCTTTGAACGATATCTTTGCAAGGGGAGTCAAAGGCTTGATATTAGACTTGCGAGATAACCCCGGCGGATATCTCAACAGTGCCATAGAGGTTGCGAGTTATTTTATAGACAAAGGTGTGGTTGTCAAAACGAAAAATGGATACGGAATAGAAGAAGTCTATGAATCCAAAGGTAACAACTATCCAAATGTACCGATAGTTGTCTTGGTGAACAAAGGATCTGCCTCCGCATCTGAGATACTGACTGGAGCGCTCAAGGATTATGAAATAGCGAAGATCGTTGGCGAAAAGACCTTTGGAAAGGGATCTGTCCAAACGGGATTTCCTCTGAGCAACGGTGGGACGTTGTACTTGACCACCGCTCATTACATGACACCGTCAGGAAAGGACATACACAAGATAGGTATAGAACCAGATGTTTATGTGGAAGAAGCGACGACAACGAAGCGAGAATCTGCTGCCGTCGATTATACCAAGAAGATCATAGAAATCGATATGGGCGATCCTTACATAGTTAAAGGATTGGAGGTTCTTCTGGGGATGATCAAATGACCTCTGCGGGAATGGCTGTAGTGTCTTTCCTGGTCTGCTTCGCCGTTTTTTTAGTTCTTCTTTACGCGACGACTGATCGGGATGAGTTTTTTGTCGTTAACCCATTCCCGCGTGTTGTTGTTTCTTCACCTGTTGAAGAGTTAATGAAAGAACTAAGAGTCATAACAGAGCAGATTATTCTCTACAGAAAAGCCCTTTCGATGGGCCAAAAGGTGACTGTGAACATCCCATTTCGCAGCTCGATCATTCGTGTGCAGTCGTTGATTGCGTACGAAGAGATGCTTAATGAAGCTACAAGAAAGACAGGTACTAAGCCTGACGAAAAGAGAATCTATTTGAAAAACAATTATTATGAATACCTCATATACGCGTCTTTCACCTACAAAGATGTGATCTTTCTGTACAAGCCGAGAATAACTCTGACTGATTCTGGTTATGCGCTTCGTGATCATTCTGATGTCGCAAAGGTGATATTCATGGCTTTGAATGGTGAAGGACCAGATCTAAACTCTGAGCAGAGCGATGAAAAACTGATAGCTTCTTTGATACTCTTCTCGCAGAAGTACGGTGTAGAGGTGGTAGAAACCAGATGAACTACTTTGAACTTCTCTATTCAGCTAAGAGAATATCAAAGGTTGCTGACTATTGGACACTTGTTGTGCCTCTTATTTTAGCGAACGTTCTGTGGTTTTCATTGTCGGATCTTTTGAAATACGTGTTTTTGAACACGAATTACCTCTTCAAGTATATCGAGTTGAACGTTTTCATATTCGGCTATGTGATTGTTCTGTGTGGAGTTGTTGGACTTCTTGAAAGAGATCTCAAGAAAGTCTTGTCTTTACCTTTGTTTTTCATTCCTTATTTCTTCTTACCCCTTTATTTTCGAATCTTGGGGATATTGCAGTTACCTCCAATGCTTTCGATGGCGATCAGTTTCACACACTCGATGATGATCTCTGCTGGCTATTACAAGTGGACGATTCAGATCATCAGAACTGCAGTGTGTATAATGGTCATGTTGGTGGTGAGACGTTGGCTGTTGGTAACTTTGTGATCAAGAATCGTTTTTTCATTGTAGTTGCCTTCTTAGCGCTCACAATAGCACTTGGATATTATGGACTGGCAAATCTATCGGTGAATTCTGATTTGGCGAGTCTTGCTCCGAAGGGTGCTACATTCTACGTAGATCAGATCGACTTCTTAGCTGAGAAGCTTTCTTCCAACACTCTAACTGTGATCGCCTATACAGATGGGAATGTTGAGAGGACAAAAGATGCTTTAGCCAAGCTGAAAGATCGATTCGAAAAGACTGAATACATAGTGGAAACTATGAAGCTCGATAACCCAGAAGTTTTCATCAAGTATGGTTTCCTTGCGATAGATTCAACGACTCTAAGGAAAATCGACAGTTCTTTCGCCTTAGACACCAACAACTTGTTGGACTTTTCTGAGTACAGAAAGATTGCACAATCCTTTGTGACTGTCCAGCAACTGTTGGAAGAGTACGAAAAGCGAAAAGGAATAGAACAGTTCGTAATGGTCTCACCAGATCAACGCGTAATGATCATAAACTTCGTTTTGAAAGACAGTTTCATAGACGTCAACAGGGTGAGTCAAGCCATACAGAACCTGAAGAAAATCGCACAACAGTTAACAAGAGAAAGTGGCGTTAGATTTCTCTTCACTGGGACTTCCGTTGGCGTTTATGAATCAAATGAGCAAGTGAAAAAAGACTTTCTATTGACGACCACTCTGTCGTTAGTTGGCATATGTACGGTAATCTATTTTGGTTACAGAAGTTTCTCTATACTCATGATGTTGTTCAGCTCGATGATCGTTGCAATGTGTATGACCTTGGGCATAACAAAGTTCTTTTTGGGAGAAATAAACATTGTGACCTCTTTCGTCAATGCGATGGTTCTTGGCCTTGGTATCGACTATGGATTGCACATGATTACAAAGATTACGGCACATGCAAGAGAAGAGAAAATTAGCTCAGATGACGTGTTAACAGCAATAGTAGAATTCATAAAGCCTTCCTCTGCTGCTCTCCTGACAACTATTGGAGCCTTCTCTTCTATGTTCTTCGGCCTCTCAAAACCCTTCATGCAAATGGGAATCTTTGCGATCATAGGTGTTTCTGTGTTTTTCCTGACGATGCTTTTCTTTCTTCCGTCTCTCATTTTAGTTCTGAGGCCAAAGATTAAGAGGGGAGCACAGGAGAAGAGTTTTCTGTTTTTCTTCAAGGGAAAAACCAAGCGAATCATAAGATTGATAACACTAGTTGTCATTGTCATCTTTGTACCGATTGGTGTGCTAAACCTCAATAATTATTGGTATACACCATCAGGGCTGGTCTCAGAAAAAGCCGAGTCCTCTGTAGCTTTCGAAGAGGTGAAAAGGAGTTTCCAAAAGGTTGGCTTTGGTGAGATCTGTGTTCTGGCAGAGGATCTGGAGGAACTCAGAAAGATAGATTCTCTCATAAGAAATTCTAGTTTCATGACACCACCGCTTTCGGTTTTGAGTATTTTGGAGTATGCTTCCGAAGATGCTGTAAAGACTCTACCGACTATGTATTCAGATCTCTTTCAGGTTGTGAACAACCCGGTTTTGGTTGCCGTTTTCAAGAGAGTAGGTATGTACGGTCAGATACTCGAGATGCTTTCGATGGTGAAAAACTCAAAAAACATCGAAGATGTTTTGGCTGAACTAAAGAAAGATGTTCCGATGTTTTTCTACGACCAAGGTGGTAAGACTAAGTTTGTGCTTTATACCGATACAGTTCAAGATCTCTATAAGGAAAACAGAATAAAGGATGTTTTCAACTTTTTTCAGCGCAACGGTGTCAAATCCTATGGTTATCCTACGATCCTATACAGCGTGATGAAAGACATGAAAGGGACAATCTACTGGCTTTCTTTTTTTGTCTGCTTGGGTGTCTTTGTTATGCTGATGATAGACTTGAAATCAATCAGACAGAGTTTGCTGATTCTTTCTTCGGTGGTCATTTCAATCATTGTCGCCTTTGGTATTGGTTCAGTTTCTGGCATTCATGCCACCTTCATGACTCTACTTTTGATACCAATACTCGTTGGTACGGGTGTTGATGGTTTGATTCACATGAAACATGCTTCAAAGACTTCGGACAGTCTTCAACTTGCCAGAACACTGAAGTCTGTTACTTTTTGCACCTTCACAACAGTTGTGGCTTTTGGCAGTTTCGCATTTGCAGAAGGCAAACTCTTAAAGGAATTTGGAATACTAATGGCAGTTGGTTTGACCTCCGCTTGGTTGGTAACAATTTTCGTGACAGAGTATTTTTTCAAAGGTGGTGATACTGTTGAAGATCGCGATGTTCACTGACACATATATACCTCAGGTAAACGGTGTAGCAACCTCTGTGAGTCTGTACAAGCGTGCTCTTGAAAAGTTGGGGCACGAAGTTTATATCATTGCCCCAATCGGTCCGAATGATGAAACTGTCTTTTCCCTCGGCGGGATTCAATTTAAGTGGGAAAAGAACCACATCATTCCCAGAAGCGGTCGAATTCTGCCTTTGCTGAACTTCATCAGGCAGAAGAAGATAGAGGTTATTCACAGTCATGCTCCATTTGCACTTGGCTTCAGGGCACTCACCGTTCAAAGGCGTCTGCAGATTCCTCATGTTCACACCTATCATACTCTGTTGGTAGAGTACAGGCACTACATTCCAAAACCGTTGACACCTTCGGCAAAGAGTGTTGAAGAGTTTTCTGCGTGGTTTTGTAACATGGTCAATCGAGTGATTGCACCGACAGAGAAGATAGAAAAGGAACTGCTGAGATATGGTGTGATCAAGCCAATTCACGTGATTCCAACTGGTATGGATGTCGAGCTCTTTGAAGCCCCAAATGAATTTGACATAAGAGAACGGCATGGCATAGACAAGAGAACAAAAATCTTGCTGTTTGTAGGTAGGCTGGCAAAGGAAAAGAACGTAACGTTCATCATAGATCTGTTCAAAACACTGCTTAGAAGAAAGTATGATCTGCACTTGATAATAGTCGGAGATGGACCCGAGAGATCGTCATTGTTGCAGATGGTCAGAGAACTTGGGATAGATTCTCACGTCACTTTCACTGGTTATATGCCCAGAAATACGCTTGCCAACTACTACAGACAAGCCAATCTCTTTGTCTTTGGTTCTGAGAGTGAAACTCAAGGTTTAGTTGTATTGGAATCTCTTGCCGCAGGAACTCCAGTTGTTGCCGTTGCGAAGATGGGTATAGCCGACGTCTTGGTCGAAGAGCAAGGTGCGTTGTTGGTGAAAGAGCCGATACTGGAGGAATTTGCCGAAAAAGTCGAGCGATTATTGAACGATTCAAGTCTTTACGATCGAATGAAGAAGGCTGGAAAGGAATATATAATGAAAAACTGGTCGATTGATTCAAAGGCAGTCATGATGGAAGACGTGTACAAACGCGCGGCTGAGGAAGGAGCGTCGACGCACGATTTTCGTGATAATGTCTGGGTTGAGATCTTTGCTGAGAAACTGAGAAACATTTCGACAAAGATATTCGAAAACGTCAACACAGGAGGTGCAAAGAATGTTACCGCTAAACATCTTACTCGGTCACGTCGTGGCTGATCACGCTTTTACCAACAACGCAAAGATCAGAACATATTCCGGCAGCAAGTTGGTCGGACACATAATCTGGTCAGCTTTGGCGATTCTCGCTTTTACCTTTGACACGTTGTTGAAGTCTTCCACAGGCATTGCAGTTCTGGTTGTTTTCTTATTCCTACACAGCGTTCTCGATCTTCTACGGGTGAAATGGTATCGTGAAAGGAAAAAGAGGATCGTCGATCTTGTTGAACTGTCGGGAATTGTTCTGGCGCTCATCGTAAATTTGTTGTGTCTTGGCTCACTCGAAAGTTCATATCTGTCACCTGAATTTGTTCTCTATTTGATGGGAATGAGTGTTGTATCGGTTGGCATTACCTATGTCTTTCGAAATTACTATCCGGCAGACGAATTCCTGCCAGATGTGGATGGCATCTCTGAAAGATTGGCTGTCTTTGTCTTCCTATTGGCTTCTAAGCCACTTTTTGTTGTCATAAGTGTCGTCATTGCCTTTCTGTACAGGCTCGTATTTGTTAAGAAGATCAATCACACGTGGTGGATTAGCCCAGTCAGTGCAGTTGTAATAAGCTTCTTATGGAAGTGGATGCTCTACAGATGATCGGTGAAAGAATTATCTGGGTAGCAACCTTACCATCGACCAACCAGTTTCTGAAAGAGAACTGGCAAAGATTGCCAAATGGGACCGTTGTTGTTGCGGAGTGTCAAACCGCAGGCAGAGGCAGGTACAACAGATTCTGGCATTCACCAGAAGGAGGACTGTGGTTTTCGATACTCTTCAAACCCAGAAAACAGATCAGACCAACCTTTTTCACAAAACTCTGTTCTGTGGCAATCGTGAGAGCTCTTGACTCTATGAAGGTCGATGTGAAGATCAAGTGGCCCAACGATATATACCACGATAGAAAGAAACTGGCAGGTATCTTGACTGAAGGTGTTTTTGAGGAGAATACTTTGAAGGCTGTTATTGTGGGTGTAGGAATGAATGTGAACAACGACATTCCTCAAGAACTGAGACATAAGGCAGTGGTCCTTTCGCAGATCCTTTCTCGAAACTGTGATCTGAAGGTACTGCTGAAAATTATTCTAAAACAAATCAATCATTTGCTGAAGCGTTACTGGAGTAAGCCGGAGGCTCTGACAAGAGTGTGGAAGGGTTTGTTGTTACAGAGAGAGGGAATGGAGATATCGTTCAATTACCAAGATCAGATGAAAACAGGTAAGATTGTGAAAATAGAAGACGACAGAATACACATAGTCACAGAAGGACAAGAACTCGCAATCAATTCCTTAGAGATTCTCGATTTTTGATTGACTGAGTATCTCGTATTCGGAATCTGATACAACACGAACGGTAAGTTCTTTAAAAGGATGTATGATCTTCAAGATTTCTCCTGCCTTGACTTCATAAGATGGCTTGACCTGTCTGTTGTTCACCAAAACCTTTCCATGCAACAGCATTTGCTGCGCCACCGTTCGTCTCTTTATCAGCCCTGTCGTTTTGAGGTATTTGTCGATTCTCACAGTATATCCCTCAGCACTAGATTATACTCTAACATCTTCTAATCTGTTTTTTATTCGCAAATCGCGATGCTATAATCTAATAGTGACAGGTTCTTGGCGGAGGACGAAGATGGCAAGATTCTTAAGTCTTCTGATGCTTGTGATCTCTTCTCTGTGCTTGGCAATGACCTTGAAAGTGGGGGTTTACCACAATCCTCCTTTGATAGATTTTGTGAATCAAAAAGCATCTGGCCTTTATGCTGAAATCGTTGAACAGGTGGCTTTGCAGAACAACTGGGAAATTCAGTATGTTTTTGGTGAGTTTCCCAGTTTGCTCGATCAACTCAAAAGCGGACAGATCGATTTACTGACGGCGATAGCCTACACACAAAGTCGGGCTGAGATCTTTGATTTCAACAACCAAGCTGTAATACTCAATTGGGGAGTTGTGTGCGCGAAGAGGACTTTGAATTCTCTTTTGGAGTTACAAGACAAAATCATAGCAGTCGTAGCCAGTGATGTCTATGCCGAGTCTTTGAAAAAACAGATCGAAGATTTCAAACTAACAGTTCGGTATTTTTACGTAGAAGATTACGAAGAAGCACTTCAAGCTGTTCAAAAGGATATGGCAGATCTGTGTGTTGTCAGTAGGATCTTCGTTCAGAGAAACGTCCCACGTTACTCTCTTCAAATGAGTGGAATAGTCTTTTCCCCGGTGGAACTC
Source organism: Pseudothermotoga sp. (assembly GCA_037478695.1). Lineage (GTDB taxonomy): Bacteria > Thermotogota > Thermotogae > Thermotogales > DSM-5069 > Pseudothermotoga_B. Next base: position 26,487 of record JBBFME010000010.1, on the reverse strand, counting down.
AGATTCGCCTTTACAAAAAGCACCGAGAAAAGCCAGATGCTCATTGAGGCATTCGATAGATATTTGTCAGAGATGAGTCAGATCAGCTCAGTTACAATCTCTTGATAAGTCGTTACCTCGGAACACATGAAGAAAAACGTGTAATACCAATGTGGTTGGTTTTAGTTTTGATCTCGTCGGGTCTTGTTATCTTGATCTTCTTGCTGTGGGTGTCTCTGTTGAGAAAGGTAGTTGCATCGCGTACAAGGCAGTTGAGTGACAGTGTAAAAGAAATCGAACATAAGAAAGAAGAACTCCTCGCAGCGAACGAAGAAATCAGTGCTCAAGCTGAAGAACTCGAAAGGCTTAACAAAGAGCTTGAAACGATTTTTGAAGACCTCAGAACAACTGTGCAGAGATTCAATCAGTCAATTGATCTCTTTGGTCAGATAGCCACAACTACGGACGATGAGGAGTTTTTCTTGAAATTTCTATTGCTTGTAAGGTTTATAGTACCAAATTGTTCGGCTGTCTATGTACATGAGGATATCTGTTATGGACGAATCAAAGACAATGGAATGGAGTTCATAACTCTCAGGAGAATACAGAGAGGTGGAACTCTCCCCACCGGAAGGTTTCAAGGCATCCCGAAGGAGATTGAAATCACATTCAGGAACAAGGTCTATGAAACGATCTGTCTTGCCTCAGAGAACAACAACCATCTTGTGCTTTTCAACCACAGAGAAGTCCCCTTGGAAGAAGAGATCGTCGAACTTGTAAGAACAACGCTGAACATCACCAAAGTCTTCTTGAAGATGAAAGATTACGAAGAGCATGAAAGGAGCTTTTTCAGAAAGATCAGCGATGTCTTGTTGACCGTCTTGAACTATCACGAACCTTATACTGCAGTTCATTCAACTCGAACGAGTGAGTACGCATCTAAAATTGCTCAGCGTATCCTCTTGAGTAATGAGAGCGTTCAAAAAGTCTACTGGGCAGGTCTCATTCACGATATCGGAAAAATAGCGATTCCAAGAGAGATTTTGTGTAAGCCGTCAAAACTTTCGCCTGAAGAGTACGAGATGGTAAAAGTACATCCTGTAGTCGCTGCTGAACTGCTTGCAAAGGCTGGGCTTGATGAGCTGGCAAAGATTGTAAGACATCACCATGAAAGATTCGATGGAAATGGTTATCCAGATGGGCTAAGGGCAGAACAAATACCTATCGAATCACGAATCATAGCGGTTGTGGATGCGTACGATGCGATGACCAGCGATAGACCTTATAGAAAGAGACTATCAGATCAACAAGCGATTGAGGAGCTGAAAAAGAACGCAGGCAGTCAGTTTGATCCACTGGTTGCGAATACATTCATTGATATACTCAAAGAGTCACAGAAGGAGTGAGCACTTTGACTTATCTATACTTGGTAGCAACACTTTTGTTTTGGTCTTCCATGGAAGTTCTCACAAAACCTTTGATGAGTCAAGTCGATCCTTTTTTCCTCACCTTTTTCAGATTTCTCGTCGGCGGAATCTTTCTACTCGCCTTCGTTCGTAAGAGAATTGCTCTGAGAGACATAGTGTTGATCTCTATCATAGGTTCAATCAACGGCGTTTTATCGATGTCTCTTCTGCAACTTTCTGTGAAATTCTCAAATGCTTCAACTGCAGCAACGCTTGTGGCTACAAATCCTTTGTTTGTGAGCATTTTTTCATTGCTGTTTGGAAAGGAAAGACTCAATCTCAAACGAATTCTAAGTGTTCTTATAGGATTAATAGGAGTTCTAATACTATCTTATGGCAGACTTCAAGGTGATAGTCTGATCGGGCTGATGTGTGGCATCGGTGCAGCGATAACCTTTGCCTTGTATGTGGTGCTGATGAGGGACTTCACGCTCAAGCATGGTTCGCTGAATGCCACAGCGATTTCAATTTTTTCGGCAGGTCTTATTTATGGCATTCTGTTGCTTGCCACCAACAATCTCAAGTTTCCAGTCATCAACGTTGGCCAGTGGATGATTTTGGTCTACGCAGGAATTTGCGTAACAGGGCTTGCGTATGTCACCTATTTCAAAGCCATGGAAAAACTTGGACCATCTCGAACGAGTGTTGTTTTCTATTTGAAACCGGCTGTTGCAAGTTTTCTCGCATTCTTGGTTTTGTCAGAGCCGGTTGGGATCTTCAAGATAGTTGGTACTGGTATCATTGTACTGGCACTCTTTTTGAAATGATCTTCGTGGGGGAGGTGGCAATGTGAAAACAGGTCTTTCTGTCTTTTTTCTGGTAATACTAATGGTGCTCTTGAATGCCGATCAAATGGTGATGTCCCCAACCATAGGAATGATAGAAGAAGAATTCAACGTAACCGATGCCCATATAGGTTTCGTTGGAGCGCTTTTTACAGTCGTTGGTGCTCTCATAAGCCTTGTATGGGGCTATCTGTCCGACAAGTACAACCGAAAGAACCTGCTGATTTACTCCATTCTTGTTGGGGAAATTCCTTGTTTTATGACTGCGTTTTCTACATCCTTTGGCCAGTTGTTTTTCTGGCGTGTGTTGACGGGAATCGGTGTTGGTGCGAGTTTCCCAATAGTTTACTCTCTTGTGGGAGATATGTTCGACGAGGTCAGCAGAGGAAAAGTAGTGGCTATCTTGGCATCTGCGATGTCTGTCGGCTCAATCTTGGGAATGATCGTCGGAGGTTTCTTGGGTCCAACCTTCGGTTGGAGAGTTCCTTTTATCTTGGTTTCGCTGCCAAATGTAGTGCTCGCGGTGATTGCGTTCTTCGTTCTGAAAGAACCAAAGCGCGGTGCTTTCGAAAAGGGAATAGGCGAACTCGTACAGGCTGGTTATACCTATCCAAAGTTGCCCAAGTTGGAAGATTACGCTAAACTGGTAACGATCAAGACGAACCTTCTTCTTTTCCTTCAAGGCATTCTTGGAACGGTTCCCTGGGGTGCTATACCATACTTTCTTGTTGAATACTTTCGTAGAGAAAGAAATTTGTCTGTCGAGACGGCCACAATCATTTTCTTGATCTTTGGAATCGGGAATATCCTCGGCACAATCATAGGCGGCTGGGTTGGTGCAAGATTGTACAAAATGTCAAAACCATTCGTACCAATCTTCTGTGCGACAACCACCGCATTGGGTGTTTGGCTCACAGTTCTGACAATAGACTATTCTGCTGTAGGATCAAAGGGACTCTTGATTCTCGGAATACTCGGCTTAACTGCGGCTTTGATGGACAGCCTCACTGGTGCGAATGTGAAGTTCATGCTCTTGAACGTCAACGAACCGCAAGACCGAGGACGAATCTTTTCGATCTTCAACCTCACAGACTCTCTTGGAACTGGCGTTGGTAGATGGATCGGCGGCTCTCTGTCTGTGTTGCTCGGTTCTCTCGGTGCCGCGATGAAGGTTTCGGCTTACTTTTGGTTTGGGTGTTCAATTTTCTTGTTCCTGCTCACGTTGTATTTTGCAAAGGATGTGCAATCACTCGAACAAAAGATGATTGCACTAAGAGAAAGGGGGTAAGTTCATGTTTCCTAAGGATTTTCTGTTCGGTGCATCGATGGCTGGTTTTCAGATCGAGATGGGCTATGCAGGTGATGATGTAGATCCGAATACAGACTGGTTTGTCTGGGTTAGGGAACCGGAAAATCTCATGACGGGTGCGGTGAGTGGGCATTTGCCTGAGTACGGTGTTGGTTACTGGAACAACTACCCAATTTTGCACCAACTTGCTGTAGATTTTGGTATGAACGCACTTAGAACAAACGTAGAATGGTCAAGGATCTTTCCAAATCCAACCTTTGAGGTTCATGTTGGTGTTGAGAAAGAAGATGGAATAACAAAGGTTGTGATAACCGATGAAGACCTTGAAAGGCTCGAAAACTTGGCTAATAAAGATGCAGTAGAACATTACAGAAAGATCTTCAAAGATATGAAAGATCGCGGACTGAGGGTCATACTCAATCTATCTCACTTCACGCTCCCTATCTGGATTCACGACCCAGTAGCTGTTCACAGAGGCCAACAAACGGAAAAGACCGGTTGGGTGAATGATCAAACTGTCGTAGAATTTTCAAAATTTGCGGCATACGTTGCTTGGAAGTTCGACGATCTTGTGGACATGTATTCAACGATGAATGAGCCCAACGTCGTAAGCCAGCTGGGATATATCATGAGCAGATCTGGTTTTCCTCCATCGTACTTCAGCTATGAAATGTACATGAAGAGCCTTCTAAACCAAGCTCAGGCTCATGCAAGGGCATATGACTGTATCAAATCGTTTAGCAAAAAACCAGTTGGGATAATTTACTCTGCCTCTGTCTATGAGTCTGTGAATAAAGACAGAGAAATCGAAGAGAACGCAACTTATCTGATGAACTATTTGTTCTTGGATGCAATAGTTTTTGGTAAGGTGTTTTTCCAAGAAAGATCAGATCTCAAAGACAAAGTAGATTTCATAGGCGTCAACTACTATACCAGAACTGTTATCGACAGAGTGCCGCCGATAAATCTTGGATTGTTCTCTCTCGAATGGACCATACTCGACGGCTATGGTTACAACTGCCCTGCTGGAGGGATGTCGAAAGACTCAAGACCAGTCAGCGATTTTGGATGGGAGACATATCCTGAAGGTTTACTCAAGGTCCTCAAGGCAATCTACAACAGGTACAAATTGCCGGTCATGGTGAGCGAAAATGGTGTAGCCGACTGCAGAGATTGGCTTAGACCGTATCATTTGGTTGGGCATCTCTATGCCACTGAAAAAGCCATTGAGGAAGGTGTAAAGGTCTTCGGATATCTTCATTGGTCCATTGTAGACAACTACGAATGGGCAAGAGGATATCACATGCGTTTTGGCCTTGCTGAAACAGATTATCAGACAAAGCAACTCATTCCAAGGCCATCCATGTATATCTTCAGAGAGGTTGTGAAGAACAACAGTTGTGAAAAATTTTACAGGTATCTCAAATCGCCTTATGACATATGGAGAATCTGAAGGTGGGTATCAACCCACCTTTCTTTTCGAAAACAGCACTCTTGTAGAATTGAGTGTACACAACAGAGCAACACCGGTGTCTGCGAAGACACCCTGCCACATCGTCGCCTTTCCGGCTATTGCGAGAATTATGAAAAAGGCTTTCAAGGAAATTGCAAATACTATGTTCTGCACGACCACCTTTCTCGTGAACTTTGAAATCTCTATGGATTCTACGACCTTAATTGGTTCTGAACTCATCACAACGACATCTGCAATCTCCATAGCAGCATCATTGCCAAGTCCGTTCATAGCCACACCGACATCTGCCCTTGCTAAGGCGGGGGTATCGTTTATGCCATCTCCAACGTACACAGTCTTTCCTGTTGTCATTATCTGGTTTTCGAGTACTGCGAGTTTATCCTGAGCGAGTAGCTGGGCGTGATACTTAATTCCGTGCAGTTTCTCAGAGATCCTTGATGCTTTCTGCTGATTATCACCTGTGAGCATATAAACTTCTATACCATTTTCTTTCAAGGTTTTCACAGTGAGCTGTGAACTGTCTTTGAGTCTTTCTGCAAGCTGAATATTTCCTGCGTACTTCTTGTCTATAGCCACGTGTGTTACTGAATCTGCATCTAAGGAGCATACACTCTCTGGGTGGGGGATTTGCTCGAGGTGTAAGAACCTGTCGTTTCCCACATGTACTGTCTTTCCATTCACCGAACATTTTACTCCGAGTCCACTTACCTCTTCGAAATCTTTGAGGGCTGAGTGATCTATCTTCTGGCAAGCTTTGACTATAGATCTGGCAATCGGGTGGTTTGAATTGATCTCGGCGTGGGCTGAATACATCAAAACCTCTTCTTTTGAATAGCCGTTTGAATTATCTACGTTGGCGATTTGAAAATCTCCTTCTGTGAGGGTACCAGTCTTGTCGAAAACAACGTTTTTCACAGCAGCGAGGGCATCTATGAAGGTTGATCCCTTGACCAACACCCCTGCTTTCGAGAGTCTCCCAATGGCCGCAAAGTAGGCAAGTGGTACTGCTAACACAAGCGCACACGGACAAGAAATGACAAGCAAGATCAGTCCTCGGTTGATCCACATACTCAGATTCTGTCTTGTCAGGAAAGGTATTACAAGAGATATAAAGATGGCCAACGACACTACAACAGGTGTGTAATATTTGGCAAAGGTGGTGATAAACCGTTCTGACTTAGCCTTTCTCTCTGAAGCATTTTCCACCAATCTGAGAATATTGGCCATCGAAGAGTCTTCGAATTTCCTGCTGACCTTCATCTTGACAGGTGATCCTTTCACTATCACGCCAGCTGGTATGGTGTCTGAAACGGTTGCATACCTTGGCATCGATTCACCTGTCAACGGTGAAGTGTCGAGTACAGTGCTTCCTTCCACTACGACACCATCTACCGGTACCTTCTCGCCTGTCTTGATCAGTACAATTTGCCCAATTTCGAGATCCTTGGGATCGACCTGTACAAGACGATCATCTTGGGCAAGCCATGCCTTTTTGGGCATATTCTCAACGAGCATTTTGACAGATCTTCTTGAGCGATTCACAGCCATGTCCTGCAGCAGTTCACCAATTTTGTACAGTATCATCACAGTCACAGCTTCTTCGTACTGCCTTAGAAAAATAGCTCCGATCGTTGCAACACTCATCAAGAAATTCTCATCGAGCACAAATCCTTTTTTCAAGTTGCGGAAGGCTTTCAACAAGACATCGTATCCTGCCAGAATATAAGAGACAACAGATAAGTACCACCAATGAAAGACAAAGGAAAGAACGAGTAGAATAATTGAGATCAAGAGTGGTAGTAGTTCAGAAGTTCTTCTTTTATCTTTTTCAGAGATTCTCACATCGCTTTCAACTGAATGAATGATGTTTTCAACATCCAGTTCGCGATCAACTTCAACATCGAGTGTAGACAATGTGAAATTCAGTTTCACCCTTTTCACACCTTCTGTCTGAGACAAAACCTTTTCGATCTTTGCAGCACAATTTGGACAGTGCAGATTCTCAAGCTGGTAACGTTTTCTCACTTTATCACTCCTTTACATGTTCAAGGGCTGTCTTCAAGAGTTCTACTACGTGTTGATCTGCAAGTGAATAGAAAACCTGTTTTCCCTGCCTGCGGCTCTTGACCAAATTAGCTATCTTCAGTATTCTCATTTGGTGGGATATGGCAGATTTCGTGGCACCCGTGATCTCGCATAGATCACAGCCACACAGTTCCATCTTTTGAAGGGCGAGTAGGATCCTCAATCTCGTTGGATCTGAGAAAGTTGAAAATAGTGTGGACATTCTTTCTGTTGTCTCTGGATCTTCAAGTCTTTCGCGAACTGCTTCGACACGGTCTTTGTGAACCTGATCAACTGAACACGTGAATTTGTTCATAGGATCACCTCAAACAGTTGAACAATTGTTCAACTGTATTCTACAACATCTACTTTCATTTGTCAAAGAGTAAGTGCTATACTAATTTTGTCAAAGAGTAAGTGCTATACTAATCACGATTTGATTAGGGGGGTGAGCTCATGCACATCTTACAAGCTAAGGAATGTCAATACGATTCACTCTTTGATTCGATGATGAAATATACGTCGACTTACCTTCAAGATGTGATGAATACCTTAGGAGTGACCGTTGAAGAATTCAAAGAATTGTTCAGGAAAAGAGGAAAGGTCTACGTGGTATACCTTCAGGAGCAAGTTGTTGGTTTCTTCTGGACGGAGAAAAGAGATGAGACTTTGCACATCCATGCATTGATAGTAGAAGATGAATTTCAAGGCAGAGGTTTTGGCAGAAAGATTCTCCAAGAGATTGAAGGTCAGTACAGCGAAGGTGCGAAAGTATTGGAAATCGGTGTTCACCTTTCAAACGACAGAGCGAGGAAACTCTATGAAGACTTTGGCTTCGTGAAAGTCAAAGAGCTCAACGATATAGGCTTTATGATTATGCAAAAAGACCTGACCAACTGAAAGTTTATTTTTCGCGCTTCGCCGTGATGGCACGCAAGCCGTTCTGAAAGTACTCTACATCCACGATTCTGAATCCGAGCGATCGAAGTTCTTCTTTCATCTTGGCTGTTGTTCTCAAAATGCGAAAGGCTGGATAGTACCAGGTTAAGTCGTTTTCATCTGAGATATTCGGTGTTCGATAAAAGATCACTGCTTGTTGTGCATCAGAGATCATCTTTTTCAATTCTAATGTTTGTTCGACACCAAAGAGAACGAGCAAGTTCTTGGATTTCTCGTTCACAGTTATACCAAATTCTGAGATAATGCCTTTGAAATCTTCGTGTTGCCCTGTTACCCTCATATCATTCCAATCAAGGTTTGTGAATACTTTGCACAGTTCATTGTGAGAAACTCTCATAGGTATTGGTGTATATGATTCCTTTTCGAATTTCTCGTATGCCTTGAGAGACTCGTCCGCTGGATAAGGTTTTGCATAGATCACGCCATTTCTCGATTTGCACCATGCTCTAACGGGGTGGATCACTCCAAATGTGCAGAACTTTTCAGATAGATTGCCAACCCAAATGATTTCGTCGTTTTCATCAAACCAATTCAGTGTCATGTGCGGGTAAAGCCCCGTGAAACTGAACCTATTACCGACTATGTCTGCGAGTCTTTGGTTTTCTTCGACTGCCTTTATGTGATAGAACAACGATTTCTTTTTGTCAACCTTTGAGTAAAACTTGGCGAGTCTGTAATAGTACATTGGGAATTTCATTGGTTCTTTGATTCTTTCGAGCAATTCAATCGCTTTAGTTTCTTTTCTTGTGTTGACTGCCGAAACATACAGTGCGACATCGCTGTCAGAGAACAAATACAGTTTGTCTGCATAGTTACCGAAGTACTTTTTGAAATCTATAAGAAACTCCTTTTGCTTTGAATAGAAAGTATACAGCTCTTCGTAGACACCATCTATGGTCGGGTCCAATCTGGTTTTCAGGTCTTCAACGACTGGTTTGACAAACTGCGATAGTTCGGGCACGAGCTGTATAGAGTCCCTGTATAACCTTATTGCCTCCAGAAATTTCGATTCCTTCAGAAAGTGGTCTGCCAAGATTGCCCTTGCGACACCACGAACGATTGCATCTTCATTTTCGATGAAATTCTCGATGAATAATTTTTTCTGTGAATTCTCTAAGAGTGAGTAGACTAAGAGCAATCCACCAACACCGTTTTCCTTAACGACACTCTGAAGATTTCCCAAACCAATCATTTCCAGCAACAGATCTTTCCCCGACTCGATTCTCTTGAGAAGAGCAAGACTCACCGGTGTTATATCTCTCACCAAGATCTCTTGCAAATTGACAGGAATGCTTTCTTCAGCTATCTTCTCGTATATTGGTTGCATGTTCACGTTTAGGTGCTTCCTGTTGACATAGTTCACCACAGATTTGATCGTCGAGAGACATTTCTGTAGATCCTTTTTGGCGATTTGATTGACAAGCTGTTGGATCCAGGAGACAGGGAGATCATCGTCTCGTTCGAATCTTTGCTGTGCAAATTCGTTGAGTTTTTCATAATCCTCAAGTTCGACATATGCTGCCAATGCCATGACGTCGGCTAAGGGGATATCTTTGAAGGACATTATTGTCCAACCAAATTTCTCTATGTTCTTCGACGCATTTTCAACAGCCTTTTTAAACTTTTCGTGTGTTTCAATTACCTTTTCCCATTCCTGCCTTCTGAAATACACATTGAGTAAGGAAAGGTAGGGATCGGGATACTCGGGTACTGCCCTAATGGCATTCTCGGCGAGTTCTTTTGCGAGATCGTATAACCCCGCACCACTCAGGTCGACCGAAAAGATGTAGAGAAACTCCAAGCCAATCGCTGGTATCGATTTTGCGTTCTTGATCAACCTCAAAGCTTGCCATCCAACCTCTGCAGCTTGATGAGGTTTACCACCAGTTTTTTCGGTTTTGTACAGCTGAATGAGATAGTACAGTTTTTCTTGATCGTTCTTGCACTGCTCTAAGTGTTTTCTAATGAGTGTTGCAGTTCTTTCGTACTTCTGCTTTTTGAGTTTTCTCGTCCATATATAGCCGTAATGGTAGATCACAAAATTCGCGTTTATAACCTTTGGTTTGTAGATAGCCTGGTTGTGCACTATGTTTTCATAATGAACTGTGCCGTTTTTGAAAATGCGCGGTGTAGAGGCTGTCTCTGTTTTCTTGAAATCCCAGTCCATGTAACTGATAGTTGGTAGATAGATTGTGTTGACATCTCTTGGTAATGAGAGGAGGAAATCTCTTATTCCATTTCTAAATTCCTGTGAAACCTCTTCATCGGCGTCCAAAATCAAAACCCACTCGCCGGTTACATATCTGAGTGAGTTATTCCTCGCTTCGGAGAAATCATTTTTCCATTCATGAAAATAGAGTTTGTCTGTGTATTCGCGCACGATTTCAGGAGTTCTGTCACTCGATCCTGTGTCAACCACTACTATCTCGTCAACAACATCTCTTATACTGTCTAACGCCCTTCTTATGTTGTGTTCTTCATCTTTAACGATCATTGCGACAGAAAGCAGTGCTTTGCTCAAAATGGCGCCTCCGTCTGTAATTATATCCTAAACCTGCTGACCAATTCACTCAGAGTTTTTGAGAGCTCAAGAAGTTGTGAACTTTCAGAACTCACTTGCTGGTTAATCTGTACTTGTTGCTTGACAACTCTATCGAGTTCTTCAGTTCTACTTAAGATATTCGAAATCGAGGAGTTCAACGTATCGATAGCTGCACTCATTTGTTGAGTAGCAGCGCTTTGTTGCTCTGAACTTTTGGCTAATTGATCTGTCATCTTCGCAATCTCTGTGACTTGTTCCAACACACTGATCAAAGAATTCCTCACCGTATCAGATTCTTGAGCAACTCTTTCGACAGCAACAACTGTTTGTTCAGTTACTGAGCTTGCTTTATCAGCGCCACTCTTTATGCTGCTGAGTATCTGGTTTATCTTCTCAGTGGCGACTTTGCTCTGTTCAGCTAATTTTCTAATTTCATCTGCAACAACAGCAAAGCCTCTACCAGCTTCACCTGCTCTTGCAGCTTCTATAGCAGCATTCAAAGCAAGCAAATTGGTCTGTTCAGCGATTGAGTTTATCGTGTTGACTATCTCACCGATGTTTTGTGCATTCCTCGATAGTTCACTTACAACCGAAGCTGTGAATGTTGCTTTAGTTTTCGAGTCTTCAATTGATTCGTGAATCACATCGAGTGCTTTCTCTCCTTCCCTTGCGGCATCGCTCGCTTTCTCTGATTTACTGGCAAGATCTTGTGCAGCCTTTGCAATGTTTTGTGCGCTTGATGTAACTTCGTCAACACCGCCGATGAATTCCTTAGAGGATTGAGATGCACTCTGAACAGCTTGATTTATTTCGATAGTACAATTGCTCAGATTAGATCCAGAAACTCTCAATCGCTCGGAGATGTCTTTTAAGTCATCGGCCGAGCTATCTATACTCGATGAGACCTTCAAGATATCACCAACTGTTGATCTCAAGCTTGTAGCCATGCTGCTCAATGCATATGCAATTTGGGCCACTTCGTCTTTGCCCTTCGCTTCAAATCTCGTTGTCAAATCACCTTTATCGAATTCATTCACTCTGTGAGCCAGCGCTGTGATGGGATTTGATATGGATGTAGCAACGACAAAAACAATTACAGCGATCACTGCGATCAAGAGGACAAACAAACCGATAACGACGTAGTTAGTCCTCTTGGCATTCCTAAGAATCTCATCTGCCGGTACAACTATACCCAGTGACCAACCAGGTGACGATTGAACAGGGGTGAAAAACACGTAGTGTACAACTCCCTTGCTGTCTGAATATTTACCATAACCGCTTTCTTGAGCAATCATTCTCTTTCCTATTTCGCTGAGACCCTTGTAGGAAAGCCTTTCATCTGACTCGATGATGTTTAGGTTCATTACTTGTGTGACATCAGAGTGGACCATGATTGTACCTTTCGATGTCACAACCACTGGAAAACTTCCTTCACCAAGTTGGATATCCCTTACAATATTTGAAAGTGTTTCTAAAGGTATCGTTGCTCCATACAGCCCCATTGTTTGTCCTTGATAGTCCTTGAAAGCTGCCGCTACAACGAAGACAGGGGTGGATGAAAATGGGGAAAGATCGGGTTCGCTTATGACTAAATCTTTTCCCTCAAAGATCTGTTTGAAATATGGTTTTTGAGATATGTCAGCTTCCTGTGCTTTTGTTGAACGTGCAACACCTTCTGACCAAGATATGAACAAATCCTCTGCCCCTTCGAGTGTGACTTGTGCGATTACTTTCTTCTCAGCCAAGACTTTGATTCTGTCTACAATTCTCAAAAGCCATTCACTCACCACTTTGCTACCCAGATTGACGATTCCTTGAGCTGCTGTCTCTGTCATATGAATAGATGACTTTGAAACATTTGAATAGACTACAAAGGCTATGCCCGTTGAAAGAAGAACTGTTGGTATGAGAAACCATACGAGCATTCTTGAACGAAGTTTTTTCATCTGTACACCCCCAATGTGTTGAGGAAAAAAATATTTTGAAGACTGCTCCGCAAAAATTCTACCATACCAGCAAAAAAGTCAAGGTGCAACACCTTGGCTGGATTCTTTCAGATGGTTGTTTTTATAAGACTATATTCAAAAGCCTGTTCGGTACATAGAGTACCTTCTTTGGCTCACCGTCGACGAACTTTCTCACTCTCTCGCTTGACAGTGCAAGTTTTAATACTTCATCTTGGCCTGCATCCACTGGCACTTTGATTCTGTCTCTGATCTTGCCGTTCACCTGGACGGCTATTTCAGTTTCTTCAACAATGAGTGCGTCGGGATCGTACACGGGCCATTTTTCTTTCATTATCGACGTGTTCTTTCCCATTCTGTGCCAAAGTTCTTCGGCAAAATGTGGCGCAAATGGAGATATCATCAGAAGGAATTTCTCAGCAAATTCCTTCAGAACACTGATATTCCAATTTTCTTGGGGAATCTTTTCCATGTAATCAGAGACAGTGTTTGTGAGTTCCATCAGGCTACTTATGGCGGTATTGAACTTGAAACCACCTTCCATGTCCTGTGTGATCTTTTTGAGTGAAGAATGCAGTTTTCTTCTGAGTTCTTTTTCTTGTTGTGTTAGTTGACCATTCTCTCGATCTGGCATAGATATTATCTGATCGATTAAGGTCCACGCCTTTTTTATGAACCTGTGAACACCTTCTATACCTGAATCATTCCATTCGGCATCCTTTTCAGGTGGTCCCATGAAGAGGATGTACAATCTGAGCGTATCAGCACCGTATTTTTCAACCATATCGTCTGGTGAGACCACGTTGCCTTTACTCTTCGACATCTTGGCACCATCTTTGTAGATCATGCCCTGAGTGAAGAGGTTTTCAAACGGTTCATCAAAGCTCAAGTATCCTAAGTCGTGCAAAACCATTGTTATGAACCTTGAATACAGAAGATGCAGTATTGCGTGTTCAACTCCACCGACATACTGGTCTACTGGCAACCAATAATCAACATCCTTTTTTATGAACGGTGCATCATTGAGTAATGGGTTGACATACCTCAAGAAATACCACGAAGAATCAACAAAGGTGTCCATTGTATCTGCATCTCTGAGTGCTGGTCTGCCACACTTGGGGCAGGTGGTCTTTCTGAACTCATCGCTCAACATCAACGGAGACTGACCTGTTGGGAGGAACTCTACATTGTAAGGCAACTTTACAGGTAGATCTTTCTCTGGTACCGGAACGATGCCACAATGATCGCAGTAGACTATAGGTATAGGTGCTCCCCAGTAACGCTGCCTCGAGATCAGCCAATCTCTCAATTTGTACTGTACAGCCCGTTTCCCCAAACCTTTTTCTTCAAGCCAAGATAGAACCTTTTCCATACCTTCAGGAACTGGTGTACCGGTGAGTTCACCACTGTTGATCATTAGTCCTGGTCCATCATAGGCTTTTCCCGCAACTACATCTTGCGCCGGTTTTATAACCTGCCTTATTGGTATACTGTATTTGCTAGCGAACTCATAATCTCTTTGATCATGAGCTGGGACGCCCATAACAGCACCTGTTCCGTACTCCATCAGCACATAGTTGGCAACGTAAATCGGCACCCTCTCACCGTTGACCGGGTTGATCACATATCTGCCGGTGAAGAAACCTTCCTTTTCAACATCGGCCGCACCTCTTCGAAATCTGTCTTGTTGACCGACTTTTTCCAAAAATTTCTCAAGCTCTCGATGCAACTCTGGCAGTACCAACTGCTCAACCAATGGTGATTCAGGTGCAAGTGCCATGAAAGTTACTCCCCACAATGTGTCTGGCCTTGTTGTAAAGACTTCGATCTGCATCTCTGAGCCATCCACTTTGAATCTTATCCTTGCACCTTTGCTTTCGCCTATCCAGTTTCTCTGCATAGTTTTCACGTGTTCGGGCCAACCGGTCAATTTGTCTAAGTTTTTCAAAAGCCTTTCAGCATAATCGGTTATCTTGAAAAACCACTGTTCCAAATGTTTTATAGTAACAGGTGTATCACATCTTTCACATTTGCCGTCCTTAACTTGCTCATTTGCAAGGGAGGTCATACACTTTGGACACCAGTTGACAGCAGCCTTCTTTTTGTAAGCCAAACCAGCCTCATAGAGCTTCAAGAAGACCCACTCTGTCCACTTGTAGTAGGGCTCAACACAAGTGATCACTTCTCTGTCCCAGTCATAACTGATACCGAGTTTCTTGATCTGTCCTCTTATTGTGTTAATGTTCTTCATAGTCCAGTCATGTGGATGAATCTTTCTTTCGATCGCGGCGTTTTCTGCAGGTAGACCAAAGGCATCATATCCAAAGGGATGCAATACGTTGTAGCCACACATTCTCTTATAACGAGCTACAGCATCACCGATGACGTAGTTCTTCACATGGCCTACGTGCATTGTTCCTGATGGGTATGGAAACATGACGAGCATGTAATATTTTGGCAGTTCTGAATACTGCGGTGTTTTGAACATACCTTTCTCTTCCCAAAAACTCTGCCACTTCGGTTCTATTTCCGCTGGATCATACTTAGGCACAAAACCACCTCCGATTACTTGAAAGAGATTATAGCACTTAATTTCTCAAAAAGTTTGCTAAAGGCTCTATACCTATGACTGATTTTGTGTTTTTCTTCACCCATTTCACCGAAGGTCATCTCGTACCCATCTGGCACGAAAATCGGATCATAGCCAAAGCCGCCTGTCCCTCTTATTGCCTCAGCTATCGAACCTTCGACAACACCTTCACAGCAAAGTAAAAGCCTTTCCATCGGATCATGATAAGCAGCTGCACAGACAAATCTTGCCTTTCTGTCAGATTTTCCTTGAAGCATTGTCAGAATAAACCTCATCTTTTCTTCGTAAGATTGATCTTCCATGAACCTGGCTGAGTGCACACCTGGAAAGCCACCAAGAGAGTCGATCACCAGTCCTGAATCATCTGCTATGGTCTGCATTCTGGTGAGATTTGCATAAAAGATGGCTTTTTTCAAAGCGTTTTCAACAAATGTATTGCCATCTTCAGTTGGTTGAACCTTCAAGCTGAAATCATCGAGAGAAAGCACTTGGACTCCGTTGGGTACGAATCTCTTTATTTCTTCGACTTTGTGTTTGTTCTTCGTAGCGATCAGCAGCATCTTATCTCCTCCAACTTCTTCTTGAAAGATGCCGGATCATTTCTGAAGATTCCATATCCCATCACCAATATCTCTGCACCGCTGCAAACTACTCTCTCAACTGTTTCTTCGTTTATGCCGCCATCGACCATTATCTTTACCTTCAGATGCCTTTCTTTGATCATCTTCGAAAGCTTACGCAACTTTTCAATCGTTGTCTCGATGAATTTTTGCCCGGAGAAACCAGGATTAACCGTCATCACTAAAACACCATCTATATCGCTCAGTATCTCAGAAAGAAGCTCCACAGGAGTGTGGGGATTCAACGCAACGTACGCCTGCGCCCCTTTGTCTTTGATCTGATAGATCGTTCTGTGAAGGTGCAGGCATGCTTCATAGTGGACGGTTACAATCGAAGCGCCTGCTTCGACAAATCTTTCAACGTATTTCTGAGGTTCAACGATCATCAGGTGAGCGTCTATGGGCAAGTTAGTAGAGCGTTTCACTGCTTCGAGCAGTGGTAATCCAAAGGTTATGTTCGGCACGAAAACGCCGTCCATGACGTCCAAGTGAACCATGTCTATATATGCTTCAACCCTTTTGATTTCATCGTTGAGTTTGGAAAGATCACACGCCAATATGGAAGCTGAAATCATTGCCATCGTCCAATCACTTCCCTAAACATCTGCAGATAGTTTTCATACCTGCTCTTAGCAATTTTACCTTCTTGTACTAATTCCTTCACCTTGCATCCCGGTTCGTCTATGTGGTTGCAGTCTTTGAAAAGGCAATTGTTCTTCTCTGCGATCTCAGGAAAGTAGAGTTTCAAATTCTCTGGTTTTATGTGATCTATTTCGATCAGAGAAAATCCGGGTGTGTCTGCCACGAGCCCGCCGAAAGGCAATCGAATGAGCTCGGCACTTGTCGTAGTATGTTTTCCTCTGTCTGTCCTTTCAGATATTTCCTGTGTTCTCAAGTTTATCCCAGGACTGATGCAATTTAAGAGGCTGCTCTTGCCAACGCCAGAGAGCCCTGCAAAAACAGATAATCTATCCTTGAAATGATCTTTCAACTCTTCTATACCTTCCTTAGTTTTGACACTCGTACATATCACTGGGTACATTTTTGAATAGACTTCAACAAAGTGTTCCTTGATTTCTCTTTCAGGTCCTTCGAGCAGATCTATCTTGTTCAAAACGATTAAGGCATTGATCTTCGCTTCTTCTACAAGAACAAGAAGTTTGTCGAAAACAAGAAGTGGCACCTCAGGTTTCTTGATCGTGTAGACACACACTACTTGATCAACATTGGCAATCCTCGGTTTTGCCAACTCGTTCTTCCTTTTCAGAACTGATTCCACCACACCTTTATCTTGCACTTTTGTGTATTCAACTACATCACCCACGATGGGACGCACATCTTGGACTCTGAAACGACCCCTCAGATAACAACTAATTCGCTCCCCAGTCTTGATGTCCTCGACGATCAGAGCATTTGACATGAATTTCACAACAATACCTCTACTTCTCAGAACTGATCAACTCCCTCTGGTTCACCTGAATCTACCAAAATCGAGATCTCCTCACCTCGTTTCACCGATCTTCCAGCAGGTGGGTATACACTCATCACCCTGCCGTCGGTGCCTTTGAAGGGCATCTCCACTACCCTGACTTGAAAACCGATCCTCGAAAGTATCTGAATCGCGCTCTCCTTTGGTGCCCCAATGAGATCTGGAATCACGAGCAACTCTGGTTCACCGAGAAACAGTATTATGGCTCTATTCTTTCTGACTTTCTGACCAGCGTTGGGAAAGGTGTGGTCAACAACACCAGTACCAAAGGTCTTATCGACCTTCAATCCATTTCTTTTTAACACTTCAATTGCCTCATCAACTTTCAATCCCTTAAGATCGGGTACCTCTACTACCTCAGGGCGTATCAAAAAGTAAACAAAAAATAGAGCTGCTCCAACAATGATACCGAGAATCAAATAAAAGGCAAACGAAAGGATCTTCTTCATCAATGAAGATTTCTTATTCTCAGTTGCCCGCATGCAGCTTCGATGTCCGCCCCTTTCTCGTATCTCACTTCTGCTTCAATGCCATGGTCGATCAAAAGCTCCTTGAACCTGTTTATCTTCCACTGAGTTGGTTTTTCTAAACCACTGACAACAGGGTTTATGGGTATCAGGTTGACGAAAACTTTCATGCCACTGAGTAACCTCGCAAGTCTTCTGGCATCTTCATCAAAATCATTGAATTCTTTGATGAGAATATACTCTATCGTCACTCTGCGATCTGATTTTTCTTGATACAATTTTGCGGCGTGAAGGACCTCCTCGATAGAGTATTTTTTGTTCATGGGAATAATCTTATCTCTTTTCTCATCACTCGCAGCGTGCAAAGATATCGCCAAATTCAAATCTAAGCCTTCCTCGGCAAGTCGCAAAATCTTATCAGGAATTCCCACAGTGCTTATGGTTATTCTTCTCACACCGAGGTTCTTGGTCTTCTCGTGTATCAATATTCTGATACTCTTCAGTACATTCTCGTAATTCAAAAGTGGTTCTCCCATACCCATGTACACGATATTTCTCACGATTTGTTTTGAATCTGTTTCAATTGCAAGGACCTGAGAGACTATCTCAGATGCTGACAGATTTCTCACAAAACCACTTTGACCTGTCGCGCAGAAGGCGCACTTAACAGGGCAACCTACCTGTGTTGATATGCAAGCTGTTGCATATCCTTCGTGAAACAGAAGGACAGATTCTATGGTGTTACCATCTTCGAGTCGGTACAAGTACTTTGTAGTGCTGTCCAAAGACGAAACTCTTTTGGTGATGATTTCAGGCAGTGGAACAGAAAAGTTTTCCCTGAGTAACTGTCTGTGTTGCTTAGAGATGTTCGTCATTTCTTCAAAGACAAAGACGTGCTTTTTATAGAGCCAGTCCAATATCTGGTCAGCCCGATATCTTTCGATGCCAAGTTTTTTAATAGCTTCCACCAACTCTTCGTATGTCATCCCGAGAATGTTCAGAAAACTTCACCTCACAAATTCAATTATAAGACGAGAATTTCACAATTCGTTGAGAGTTTCAAGATCTTAAAGTTATCGAGACGCAGGAGTGCTTAACTACCACACGGTGCTATAATCCAACAGGAGGTGTGAACCTTGACTGTAGAAGAAGCAAAACTACTCAGTAGGAAGATCATGGAAGCAGGAGAATCACCGCTCTTAGTTGGTCATTTCGGAGTAGGTAAGACAGATATTGCAAGAGAAATAGCCCAAGAGACCAATAGAAGGCTCATCATCTTGGTTCTTTCGCAAATGGAACCAGGTGATTTAATAGGACTTCCTTCCCGTCAGAACGATCAGACGGTCTTTCTCAGGCCAGATTGGTGGCCTGGAGATGGTAATGCGATAATTCTCCTCGATGAGATAAACCGTGCTCACAGGTCAATTAGAAACGCCATTATGCAACTTGTAATAGATAAAAGAATTCACAACCACATTCTTCCCGAAGGCATTTGGATCATGGCTACGATGAACCCACCAGATGACGAATACGATCAAGCCGATCTCATAACCGATCCTGCTTTCATCTCACGATTTTTCGTACTCGATATCTCGCCGTCTTTACAAGAGTGGCAAAGATGGGCAAGGCAGAATCATGTCGAAGAGAACATAATTCGTTTTGTGCAAGAATACCCAGAGTTTCTCTACACACATTCTCCGATGTCGTTGAGAGTTGAGCTCAGACCGAGTCCCAGGAGCTGGTACAAACTCAGCAACGTTCTGAAAACATTGAATGAAGACGAGAGAAGAAAATACGGTTATGCCATAGCAAGTGGAATACTCGGCCCTGAGGCAGCGAAGGCATTTGTGAGTTTCGGCTACGATAAATCAATGCCGACACCACAGCGCGTTTTGTTAGAAGGAATACAAAGTGCCTTGAAGGACAATCTCGATCAAGCAAATGCACTGACACTGCGCTTGATAGACTATTTTTCCAAATTGGACGAACAAACCACTGAATTGCTTCAATCGCATATCGTAACGGTTGCAAAGAACATAAGTGAACTTGCATCGATCCTTCCGAGGGATTCATTCTATGCGATAATGCGGTACATCACAGACAGAGCCCAAAACAATGATAACAGTTCCGGATTCTTTGAAAAGCTCGTCGAGAAACTTGCAACCTTTGAGCAAGTGAGGTCAATTCTCGATGAAATCTGATTTTGAAAGTATTGCACTGGATCTGGGAAGAAGATCGCCTTTCTATCTGTATCTTCTGCTCAACATCTCACGCGTGCCATCAAGAGATGTCAGGAATATTGAGCTTTCTTTCTCACAGGATTTGAGAACAGTTCTCTATTACAACCCAGAGTGGGTCTTGAGCAAAGATCCCGATTTTGTCCAAGCGATGTTGATTCACCAATTGATGCATTTGATAAATCTTCACTTCCTCATAAAGCCCAAGAACAACGCAGACAGGATGATATGGGATTTGGCAATGGATGCGGCGATCAACCAGTATATACCACAGCTTTCAGCCTTTGGAGTGCCTTTGAATCTCTTGATTGAAGAAGGACATGGTGTTGATAACGAAAGACTTTTTGTCTTGCCTCCAGACTGGATGCCAGACAAAAGCGCTGAAGAGTACCA
>JBBFME010000010.1:0-6138 GCA_037478695.1 Pseudothermotoga sp. | reverse complement strand
GTGGATATTGCAGAGAATGGAAGAACTCAAGAGATTTGACATCATTCCTGTAGCAGAACTTAGAGAACAATCTTCTGACAACCACGAAGGACTATTCAAATCACAAAATGTGGACATGATTCTCGAATTGAACAGAAGTAACTTGAGTAAGGCCTTCAACATCTACGGTTCCGAATTACCTTCGGGAGTGAAGAGATTGGTCGAACTTTCGATATCGAGGCCTCTTTTGAATTGGCGAGACAGGATAAGAAATTTCGCAGGTGTCTCAGAGTATGGAGAACGGTATAGAACTGTTTTGAAGCCCAACAGGAGGTATGAAGGACAACCTGGCTGGAAGACTTCGCACACAGCAAAGATCGCCATAGTGGTTGACACGAGCGGCAGTATAATCGATGAAGAATTAGATGACTTTTTCTCGGAGATAGAAGCA
Source organism: Pseudothermotoga sp. (assembly GCA_037478695.1). Taxonomy (GTDB): domain Bacteria; phylum Thermotogota; class Thermotogae; order Thermotogales; family DSM-5069; genus Pseudothermotoga_B. The sequence continues at coordinate 5,708 of JBBFME010000010.1, read as the reverse complement.
CTTTCAAGGTATGTCGATACAGATCTGGTATTAGTTCAAGTAGACCGCGCTGTAAATCTCGAGATCAGATACTCAAAGGGTACTTACAAGAATATGGAAATCGTAGGTGGAGGTGAAACAGATCTTCAACCCGCCGTTGATTATCTTCAAAGTCATCACCGTCCTGAAGGTGTAATAATCTTCACAGACGGTTACACCAACCTTCCTTCTGTGAAAAGACGTGTTCTGTTCGTGCTCTCAAAACATCACAGTGAAGAGTTCATCGACGAAGCGAGAAAGGTTTATGGCCGATCTAGTGTGGTGATCTTACAGTGAAGGCAATTGGCCCAGATCAGATTGTCGAAATTCTCAAGGAAAACATAGAGAAATTGCCAGCTGAAAGAGCTGTCTTTGAACTTGAAAAATACAGAGAAAGGTTGGATCAGTACCAAAGACATATCTTTCTTTCTGTTGTTTCCTCTGAAGAAAACTTTTCTCTGTTTTCGATGATCGACACCGAAGGTAGATATGCTTTGGGTCTGTCGATAGTCGATCCTTTTGAAAAGAACTTGATGATCTACAGCTCGACGTTAGATTGCGACCTTCTCGAAAAACTCTATAAAAATCTTTTCGGTGTGGAGCCAGACTCTGTCAAATCCGGCATCATCAGGCTTCCATTTCAGAGTAAAGTGCTCACCATTGTTGGCGTTGAAGAGCTTCTGCACAGAGAAATTCTAAAAGAAAAGGTGTACGGTACAGAAAACCTTTCATTTGCCGCACGAATAGATCAGGAGACCTTTGAGAGACTCAGGGTGTTGAATGGAAAGAGAATAGATTTTTGTACAGTTCATCTGCTGAACGATCACATCGTCTGTGTTCTCACGATGCCAGAAGAATTCAATCCAGATCATGCACCATTGCTCGCAGAGATATCGAGAATATACAGAAAGAGATACGGTGTGCCTTATCAGGGTAACGTGGGAAAATTGAAAAGATTTTCATCGATTCTCACGGCATTTTTGATTTCATACGAGAGTTTTCTGAACGGTCACGATGTTGAGCAAAGTTGTACTGAATTATGCACTAAGGTGAGAAAGGCTTACAAGTGTATCATTGATCTCGAAGGTTCTTCATAATGATGAATCTGCCTTTTTGATCTTCTATTCTCACAAATTCATCGAAGACTGAGAGAAATAACTTCGTGCTCATTCTTGATAAAGCGGACCGAAGCCTGTGTGGTGAAACCTCCACCTGAAAGGGCTTGCTAACACCCATTTGGAGTTCTGCCTTGTACTGAACTGTACCATAGGAGCCATAGAAATCGATCTCTTTAACACTTCCAGTGATCTTCAAAGGCGTGTCCTTAGGTAAGAGCCATGCAGCTTTCGATACAAACTTTCCAAAAGATGAGTACAGTTGTTCGGGCTTCTGTTGAGCTGTGATCATCTGCTGAATTTTCTGTTGGTGTGTGCTGTTTTCACCACATATTTGCATTGCGAAATCTTCAGATATCAAACTCAGCCACGCATCACCAACTGCTAAGGTCATTAGACCATCTCTTTGGTAAACCTTGAGTGCCTTTACGATATGCCTACTGCTCATGTACGGAATCGAAAAGGAAAAGTCACCTTTGACGCTATCTTGAACTTTGCACAAGCTCACGATTGTTCTGGAGGAAGCGATTAACAAAAGAGAATCGTCAAATGATTCTATTTGTGTCATATCGCCTTCTTCCAGCGCCGCTGTGGCAAAGTCGAGAAATACCATGAACTCTCTGATTCTCATCGTTGCAACTTCCCTGAAGGGTTTCATGTGTTCTCTTTCCTTTGGTTGGGAGACTCTTATTCGAAGAGTTTCTCGATAGCCGTGTAAAGCAATCTGATCTCCTAAAATTTGTATCTCGACCTCCTCAGCCTTCTCACCGACCAAGAAACCCTTCAACAGCTTCAGTGGCACCTGAACCTCACCGAAGAAAGGTTCGCAATTGGTGATCTTCATCCAAGCGGTGACACATCCATCGGTCGCCTTCAGAACAAGACCATCTTTGTAAGAGAGAAAGACGTTTCCAAAACTGTACTCTGAAGAACCCATGATCCTGTCACAAAATCTCAGCCAGTAAGTCAGCGTGGATGTTCTGACGAGTACTTTCAATCACTTCACCACCGTGCGAATTATAGCATCTATCAGCTCTTCAAAACTCATTCCTGCTGCCTTTGCAGAAGCAGGAAGATCACTCAGGTCTGTGAGACCAGGTATAGTATTTAGTTCAAGTACGTAGAAAACGTTATCTTTCAGTATGCCATCAACTCTGGCAAATCCTTCACACTCGCACATTTGATATGCTTTGAGTGCAGACTGTATCACTTGACTTTCTTCTTGTTCGGACAAAGGTGCCGGCAAGATGAACTCCGTCATCTGTGGTGTGTACTTTGCAATGTAGTCGTAGAATCTCCTTTTGGGTTTCAATTCAAGAATTGGCAATACCTGTGGTCTTCCATCCATCTCCAGTATAGAAACAGTCAGTTCCCTACCCTGTATATATCTCTGTACTATCATTTCTTCATACTTTGAGAGTTCCTCAGCTAACGCCTGGTAGAGTTGTTCACCATCATCACATATGTGAACACCTATACTTGAACCTTCTCTTCTGGGCTTGACGACACACGGATAGCCAAAAGGTGATTCTTTCAGGGGTGTGTTCGTGAGAATGTACTCTGGGTATTGAACAGTACCATTCAGAGTGCGATACGTCATGACTTTGTCGAAACAGATGGCACTCGAAAGCACCTTTGAACCTGTATACTTTATGCCAAGCCAATCAAGAATGGCTTGGACTACACCGTCTTCGCCAAACTGTCCATGAAGGGCGTTGAAGACAAGATCGAATTTCTTGAGTCCTGGGGCGATCTGAAGAAAATTCCCGTTCACATCAACTGCAATTGCTTCGTGACCGAGTTTTCTCAGCGCTTTGAGCACATTTTCTCCGCTCTTCAGTGATATTGGTCTTTCACGAGAAACTCCACCCATTAATACAGCTATTTTCACATAACATGCTCCCTTCTCCGAGAAGTATTTTACAGCCGTTGAAAAAGTTATACAATACATTGTATGATGAAGTTCATCAAAGCAATTGTTTTTATCGTGATGATATTCTATCTTTTATATGCCTGTGTAATTCATGAACCCACAGATCTGCCGGATGATCTACGAATCAGGTATATTGCCATAATGTACAAGTATGGTCCATTTCTCGAAACGCAGAGAATCGAAGCACTAATGGAGCAAGATACTTACGATGACGACGTGCTGGCTTACTATCGATATTTCAAAGGATTGATTGAATTATCAGATGTGAAAATCGTTGAACGAGCAGAAATATACGATCCCAGGATAAAGGATTACATCAAACAACATTTGCCGTCGAATCATTCAGACGACATTCTCTTCTTAGACAATTTTGACGAATCTCTACCAGTTACAATCAAAACACAGGACTCTGAGAAAAATGAAGAACTTGCAAGGAGAATCTACGATCTATTGATGAGAGATTGGCAGAAAAAAGGCTTGTTCAGAGTTTGGTATGAAGAATTCTATCCAGATCAACTATCTGAAGGACAGATGAGAAGATATGCCGAACTATTGGCGCAAGTATCCTGCAGCTATTCGTCAACGATAGTTGAAAGAGTTCATGCAACTTCATCGAATTTCTATCGCAGTTCTGTTGATCTGTCAAAGATTCCACCTGAACTATTGCTGGCGATTGCCTACAAAGAATCGAGACTCTTTCCAGCTTCTTTCAGAGCCGAAATTTCTCAAGACAAAATACAGGCTATCTCATGGGGGTTGTGTCATATTCTGATCGACGCCGACACACTAGATCTGACTTACGAGGACATAGGCAATCAGAAGATCGACATGAGGACCTTCGAACTGATCAATTTCTACTATTTTAATAACGGTTTGAGCGAAATCGATTTGATCCAGTTGAAGGGAAATCTCTTGGTCAGTTTGATACAGCTTGCTTTGATCTACGAAATTCTTGAGTGAACAATGACTTTCTGATCAAAGGTGTATTGATGGGTGAGAAATTCTGTGGTATCATGAGACTGTGAGTTTTGAGAAAAGGGCATCTTGAAAAATCTTTCAGTTTGTGATACAATATAATTTGTCTGGCCCCATAGGATAATGGCTAGTCCATCGGATTCTCAGTCCGAAGGTCCGGGTTCGATTCCCGGTGGGGCTGCCAGAATCAGGGACACTCGCAGCGGCTGAAAAGCCGCTTTTTTGTTTTTGGAGAAAGATTCAAAATGAATCAATTGCGTCGTGATATAATTTGGATAGAAAAAGTCTTATTTAAGGAGGTGGTTGTATGAGCCAGGGTATATCTAATCAAGCTAAGAAACAGATGATAAAAGATATAATAAGAGAACTTCACAAGGGCATGACACCCCAGCAGGCAAAAGAGAAATTTGAAAAAGAGATAGGCTCGATTACATCTTTTGAGATAGCCCAGATAGAGCAAGAACTGATAAATGAAGGAGTTTCTGTAGATGAAATCAAAAAATTCTGCAACGTTCATGCCTTACTCTTTGAAAGTATACTCTCTGAGAGTCTCAAAAGCGTTGATTATCCAGTTCATCCTGTGAATCTACTCAAACAAGAAAATCAGCAGATCAAAGCACTGATCGAAAAGATCAAGCAAACAATCCAAGAAAAAGAGATTGACAAACTGAAAGATTTACTCGAGCAACTGAGCAAGGTTGATCTCCATTACACCGCAAAAGAACACCTGCTTTTCCCATATCTCGAAAAACACGGGTTCATGGGTCCATCAAAGGTCATGTGGGGCAAACACAACGATATAAGATCGATGATGAAAGAGGCAATCTCAATGCTGAAAGAGATAGAATTTGAAGGGTATCTCAAGAAATATCTCGAACCGCTGATCGAAGAGATCGACGGTATGATATTCAAAGAGGAGAATATACTTTTCCCAACGGCTCTAGAGATGCTCTCTCCTCAAGAATGGGTTGACATTTTAAAAGAAATGAAAGAAACTGGTTTTGCTTTCATAAAACTGCCTGCCACACTTGACAAATTGATTGAGGAATTCGAAAAAAGTCTTGCGATTAACCCAACAGTCGAAGGTGATGAGATAGTTTTTGAAACAGGCAAACTTTCACTCACCGAACTGGAATCGATACTCAACACGATGCCTGTGGATATAACCTTCGTCGATGCTGAAGATAAAGTCAAGTATTTCTCCAAATCAAAGGACCGAATTTTCTTGAGAACAAAGAGTGTAATTGGCAGAGAGGTGCGCAACTGTCATCCACCGCAAAGTGTTGATAAGGTAATGCAGATAATCGAGTGGTTCAAGAAAGGTGAAAGGGATTCAGTAGATTTCTGGATAAACTTCAAAGGCAGGTTCATCTATATAAGGTATTTCGCAGTGCGGGATAAAGATGGTAAGTATCTCGGTACTCTTGAAGTGACACAAGACATTACTCAGATAAAAGAGTTGAAAGGAGAAAAAAGGCTTGCAGATTAAGGAGATAGATCCTGATAAGACTGTTTTCGAATTGACAAGGGAATATCCAGAGTTGATAGATATACTCGCATCGATGGGGTTTGTCGGTGTAAAAAATCCATTGATTCGAAATACAATCGGCCGAACGATGACTTTGAGGGAAGGTTGTAAGAAGCAAAACAAAAACCTAAATTGTGTC
>JBBFME010000009.1:0-36296 GCA_037478695.1 Pseudothermotoga sp. | reverse complement strand
AGTCTTGCCCGCCGGCCCACCTGCTGTCATGATATAGACTTGTCCGAAGATTTGAAGTGAAGCGATGATCTGAGTGACGATCACTAAAACATGAACCCTTTTCAGCAATGGTATTGTTATGAAAATCATTTTCTTAAAACCATTGGCTCCATCGAGTTCAGCAGCCTCATAATAAGAAGACGGTATCTGTTGTAATCCGGCTATGTACAAGACGACGCAAAAACCAATCGTCCACCAAATCGTAGTGATAGCAACTGCCGGCATAGCCCAAGTTGGATCTACTAACCAGTTGATCGTTTTCAGTCCCAAAAACTTTGTGAGTTTCGAGATCAAGCCAAAATAGGGGTTGTAGAGCAACGACCAAGTCAAACAAACAACTGATATTGTCAAGGTGTATGGAAGATAAAAAGCAGATCTCACAAAACCTTTTCCATATGCCTTGCTGTTCGCCAATACGGCGATCAGAAAAGACAAAATCATAATTGGTGGAACTACCAAGATAACAAAATAAAAGGTGTGCCACAACGACGAGAGAAAGACTTTGTCAGAAAACATCCTGGTGAAATTCGCAAGACCGATGAACTGTGGAGTACCAAGAATGTCCCACTTGTAAAAGACCATTCTGATCGAATTGGCAAAAGGTATCAATTTGAAAACGATTAGTAGAACACCAAACGGCAAGAAAAACAAATAAGCCAACGCTGTGTGTTTCTTTTTGTTGTATACACCCATAAAACCCCTCCATGCGAAAAAATACAAAGAAGGGGAACCTTGTTCCCCTTCTTCACATTTCAAGAATTAATCAGCCAAGACGTCCTTGATTGCCTGCTGCAGTTCTTTTGCAGCCTGCTCTGGCGTCATCTGACCAAGAATCACAGCTTGATTAAGTTCCCACATCTTCTGCCTTATTTCGACCCAACCTTTCATACTCGGTGCTGGGACAACGAAATCGGCAACCTGTGCGTAATCTTTTCTCATTGGCAGTTGCAAGAAGGCATTCGAGTTGAGCACACTCTTAAGAACCGGCAGATGTCCTGCCTTTGCCCATTCTGCTGAATTTCTTGCAAACCATTCTACGAATTTAACGGCAGCCTTAATCTTGTTTGGGTCATCCTTTGGGTGTTTTGGAAGTACCCAAGTGTGGCTGTCTGCCCATGTGTATGGTTTACTACCAGCTATTGCCGGTACACTTGTTACACCAAAGTCCAAATTCAGAGTTGGATAGACTGCCATCGCCCAAACACCGTTCAAATGGAACACAGATTGATTGTTCTGAAAGAGAGATTCGGCTGTGTTGTAATCCATAGATTTCATAACACCAGAATCAAAGAGACCCTTTATAAACTCGTAAGTCTTCTTTACCTTCTCCAAGTCAAGCTTGATTGTGTTCGATTTTGCATCGTAGAACTCTCCGCCAAGTTGTGTGTAATAGGCTATGAACAACCTTTCACCGGTCATCGGTCCATTTTCAGCGGAAATGCCCACTTCCAAGCCGAGTTTTGCTTGTGCTGTCTTTGCGTAGTTGATCAGTTCATCCCATGTTTTCGGAACGAGTGCCTCACCTTTTTGGTCAACCAACCCTGCCTTTTTCAAAAGTCCCTTGTTGAAATAGAGAACAAGTGGATGTGTGTCAATTGGAATCGCGTAAAGCTTGCCGGCGTAATGTGCCTTCGAAATGATCTCAGGCACATAGTCTGGCAGAATGTCCTTTGATACGTAGCTGTCAATGGCAGTTAGAGCTCCTCTTGAAGCGAAATCTGGTATCATGGCAAGGTGCATCACAGAAACATCTGGTGGATCACCAGCGACAACTGCAGTGGTCAATTTGTTGTACAGCTCTCCCCATTCGACAATCTGTTCAACAACCTCAATATCTGGATTTTCAGCGTTGAATCTCTTGATCAAGTCTGTAACTATGAAACCTTCACCACCGCTGAAGAACGTCCAGACCGTTATCGTGGTCTTTGCGAAAGCTGTGGTGATCAACAGAGCTGCGACGAAGAGAAATACAGCCAGCCTTTTCATGCCATTTACCCCCTTCTACGCGGCTGAAAAAGATTTTACAAGAACAGCCGCTTGATTTGTCTACTTTAACGATAACGTGATCGTTAATCAAAGTCAAAAGACATTTAGACGAGTAATACTACCATATTCATGGATAAAAAAGAGAAAAACCGAGAAGTTCTCATAACAGTGCTTTTTTTCAACAAATTATTCACTATATTCGCCATATTCTGGCAATTTCCACCCTTTGACACTTTGAAGAATTTTCTCGTTAACAAAATGTCAATCTACCTTTCGTCCTCTCTTGTGAAAATGGCGCAAACTCAGAAACACTTAAATTCATACTCAAGAAGCGTTGAGGTAATCTTGTGCAGAGTAGAATAATAGAGGAGGTGGATTTCTTGAAGATCGGTAGCTACAGAGATGTTCAACCCGAAAACTTCTTTAACGGTACAGTTCTCAAAAGGGTCTTGATAGGTCCCAAAGACGGTTCACCAAACTTTGCGATGAGGCTTTTCACTCTCAAACAAGGCGCAAGTACACCATATCACACACACGATTGGGAACACGAGGTCTTCGTTGTCGATGGAACAATAAAGGTTGTGTCGAAGGATGGTGAAAAGATCGTTGAGAAAGGTGCATTTGTCCTCGTTGAACCAAATGAAGAACATCAATTTGTGAACGTCGGAGACAAGATGGCTCACTTCATCTGTGTGGTACCAAATCGAGGAGAACAATAGAAACTATAGATCTCTGAGGTGAATTTGATAACACTCAGTATCTAACAAAAATTCGGGGTGATTGCATGCAGAAAGATACAAAAGGTGTCTCCCTACTGAGGGCTAATCCAAAAGTCGCCATCGTAAGACTTTCTTTGCCAATCATGATAGCACAGTTAGTACAAGCTCTCTACAATCTTGTTGATGGCATTTGGGTTGCAGGATTGGGGCCTGAAGCATTGGCAGGAATTGGCTTGTTCTTCCCTATCTTCATGATCATTCTTTCCTTTGCTGGAGGCGTTGGTGTTGGTGCCAGTTCAGTTATTTCGAGAAAGATCGGGGAAAGAAACAAAGATCATGCCGACAGTGCAGCAACATATTCTGTGATACTGGCTGTCGGTTTGGGTGTTGCAGCAACAATTATAGTCTTGCCATTTCTTGTTCCCATCTTGGCATTTGCTGGTGCTGCTGGAAAAACGCTCGAAATGGCAACAGCCTATTCGCGAATAATGATCTTCGGTATCACACTTTTGATGTTCAACAACGTCGTCAATGGAATTCTCAGAGGTGAAGGAGACACAAAAAGATCGATGTATGCAATAACCCTTGGAGCGATTCTGAATATCTTCTTAGATCCACTTTTCATCTACACATTTGGTTGGGGTATTGAAGGTGCTGCCTATGCAACTGTTATCTCCATAGCTGCTTCGACAATACTGATATCGTACTGGTTGTTCTTCAAGAAAGACACTTACGTCTCATTTGGGTTGAAACATTTGAACAATGCAAATGGTGTCTTGACAGACATTTTGAGAGTCGGCATACCCACATCATTTGCTCAGATAATCATGTCGATCTCCACCTTCGTGCTCAACACATTCATTGTGAAGGCAGGCACAGATGTGGGTGTTGCTGTCTTCACAAGTGCTTGGAGAATCGTCAATTTCGGTACGATACCCCTCATGGGCATCGCCAATGCCGTCACAGCTGTGACAGGTGCTGCTTATGGAGAGAGGAACGCTGAAAAACTCAAAGATGCGTATATATTTGCTGTCAAGTTTGGCTTAGTGATCGGTCTATGTGTCACAGCAGGGATCTTCTTCTTTGCATCAAAGATCGCTTTGATCTTCACCTATTCAGAAAGCGCGAGCGTTATCTTTGAAGACCTCGTAAAGGCTTTGAAAGTCTTAAGCTTCTTCGTACCAACCGTTCCTTTTGGCATGTTAACCTCTGCGATGTTTCAAGGAATAGGCCATGGTGTCAAGAGTTTGGCAGTATCAATCTTAAGGACGATCGTGCTCCACGTTTTCTTCTCGTGGTTATTTGTTTTTGTTCTGCAGCTTGGTCTGGAAGGTGTCTGGTGGGGCATGCTGTGTGGTAACATCACTGCAGAAGCCATCACATTTCTTTGGGGTATGATGACTGAAAGAAAGATAGCGATGACTTTCAGAAATCTCGCAAATCAAGAGATGCCTCTGTGAGATTGGAGGCAAATGGATGGCTCAGGCATACGGAAAGAAGTTCGCAAAAGTCTACAACATGTTGTGGACTAATTTCTCCCAAAGCGTGGCGCCAATCTTATTGCAGTTTTACAAAACTCATGGTCCACAGAACAACTATATCTTGGATTTGTGTTGCGGCACGGGCCAGCTTGCAAAATACTTTTTGATTCAAGGTTATCACGTCATAGGAATTGACCTTTCAGACGCCATGCTCACTTACGCCCGTGAAAACTGCAGAGAATACATCGAACTTGGTAAGGCAAAATTCGTAAAAGCAGACGCCAAAGAGTTCACAGTTGAAGAAAAAGTTGGCTTGGTCGTCTCAACGTATGATGCGATGAATCATCTGGAAAACATCGAAGCATTGAAAAGTTGTTTTCGCTCAGTACACAAGACACTCGTTCATTCAGGTTATTTCATCTTCGACTTGAACACGTTGCTGGGCTTGAAAACAGGTTGGAATTCTTTGACTTTCATTGACAGAGAAAATATAGTGATTTTGAACAGAGCGATATACGACGAAGAAAAGAACCTTGCGGTGACAAAGATAACAGGCTTTATTCAGGAAGAAAATGGCTTATTCGACAGATTCGACGAAGTAGTCTACAACAAAGGATATGTTCTGAACGACATAAAGCACTTGTTACTGCAAGAAGGTTTTCAAGAGGTATACTTTGCGAAGATAACGGATCTGGACAAAGTTCTTGAAGAACCAGAGATGGAAAACCGTGTTTTTGTTGTTGCCAGAAAATGATTTTCACCCTTGCTAATAGATCATTCTTGACATCTGTTTAGATGAAATCAAAACACTTCGCGACTCCGCAGAACTGAGTTTCAGTATCCAATCATACGATTAATATTGCCAGCAATGGAGGTGATGTGCCGTGAAGATGGAAGGCACACAGAACATAACCCTTTACGAAGATGATCTTCACAAATTTGTCTTCCTGGCTTGGGAAGAAAAAGAAGAGGAAGGAATCGTTCAAACAAACCAATACTTGATCATCGACAAAGACGAAGCAATGCTTCTTGATCCCGGTGGAGCACATGTCTTTCCAAGAGTCCTTGCAAATGTTTCGGAGATCGTTGAGCCAAGTAAGATCAAGTACATATTTTTCACCCATCAAGATCCAGATGTAACCTCTGGCATAACACTGTGGCTTTCAATAGCAGAAAATGCAAAGATCTATATCTCGGCACTCTGGACAAGGTTTTTACCCCATTTTGGTATTTACGACCAACGCAGGGTCGTTGCGATACCGGACAAAGGTGAGAAGCTGAGATTCTCTTCTGGAAATGAAGTTGAGTTTATCCCAACACATTATCTGCATTCAACGGGCAATTTTACATTGTATGATCCAAAGGCAAAGGTGCTCTTCTCCGGTGACCTCGGTGTTGCCGTTTTTCCAAAAGGGAAACGCTACGTTTTTGTCGAAGACTTCAACGAGCACACTAAACTCATGGAAGGTTTTCACAAACGGTACATAACCTCAAGCGTTGCTCTAAAAAAATGGCTTAGCATCGTTGAAAAGAAAGATATCAAATTCGTTGCCCCACAACACGGAGCGATCTTCAAAGACGAAAACGTGAGAAGACTTTTTGATTGGTTTAAGACGATCAAATGTGGCATAGAGATCATAGATGAAATATACGGCAGGTGATCAGACAATGCCACAGATAGAAAAAAGTACTCTTGAAAAGATCTCTTCGTCTTTCTTTGCGGAAAACCTGATGACCTCCTTTATGGCCCAGCTGGATGAAGCGCTGATCTCAAGAGTGAGAACAGTACAAGAAAACATAAGAAGTATTGAAAGAACATTTAAGCAAATGCAAGAAAGGCTTTCAGTGATTTCTTCTGAGTTTGATAAAGAAGCAATGGAACTTACAGAGAGCATTCAACAATCACAAAAAATAAACGAGAGTATCTCAAACGAACTGCAAAAATCCGGCGCCGATGTTGGCAAGATAAATGAAACTGTCTCTAAATCTGTGACCAATATATCGCAAACTCTCTCGATGTTCAGCAACGTAGAAAACATGGTTGAGCAGATTACGAAGATAGCCAAGCAAACCAATCTGTTGGCACTGAATGCTTCGATTGAAGCAGCAAGAGCCGGTGAACACGGGAAAGGTTTCGCTGTGGTAGCCAGTGAGGTTCAAAAACTCGCAGGAGAATCGAACAAAACCGCAAGAGAGATAAGCAGTTTGGTCAAAGATCTTTCAAACGCCGTCCAGGAATCGCTCGAAAGCATACGATTTGTCGGCGAGATCTTTTCAACCATACAAAACTCATTCAACGAACTCATTCAGTTCATGCAGAAGAATTCTGCATTGATCTCCCATGTCACCAATGTTCTGACTTCGACGAAGGAACAACTGAGTAGTGAGAATGAGAATTTCTCAGAAGCAATGAAGGTGATGAACGAAGCTTTAGAGAAATTCGAATCACTCACAAGAGTCATTTCCTCAATTGTGAAAGCTCAGAATATGTTGAAAGATTTGAAGCTTTAGACAACTCTTTCAACACGCTTGTTGATTTTGATTTACAGAAGATTTAAAATACAAGTAATGAGGGTGGACGGTGTAGGTTCAAATTCAGATATTCTTTTCAAGCAGAAAGAAGATGAAGAGAAAATCAGGGCGCAGGTAGAGAGATTGAAATCCAAAGAACAACAAGTGATTGCACACGAGAATGCACACAAAGCTGTTGCAGGTCGTTATGCTGGCTCGATGTGCTACACTTACACACGAGGACCTGATGGAAAGATCTACATAACAGGTGGCGAGGTTTCAATAGACGTTTCAGAGGAAAGAACGCCAGAAGCAACGATCAGAAAGATGCAAGTGGTAAAAGCTGCTGCCTTGGCACCTGCTGATCCTTCTCCGCAGGATTTGAACATCGCACGAGTGGCAACGATGAAAGAAATGAAAGCCCGCGCAGAATTTGCGAAAGAATTGTTCTACAAGAACTATAAGATTCAGAATAACAAAGCGCTTGACAGACACCTTTGAGTTTTTCAGGTTTTCCCAATTTTTTGGGGAGCACATGGCCTTTTGCGGACATTGCTGGACAGTATTCTGAGTTGATTCTCCAAGAGTACACAAATTGAAAGGAAATCACCACAGATGCTCACCTTTCTTGAGTTTTGAGATATTTCCATCGGAACTTGACATGTAACTTGATCGGTGCTATTATTTCTTTAGAATTAATTCATGTTACGACAAAAATCCTGGCTTTTGCCAGAGGGGAGGGAATGTGTATGTCAAGGTGGATTGTTCTTTCCTTCATGCTATTAGCTACCGTTCTGAGCGCCGTAACACTCACCGTCATAGGACCATGGTCTGGACCAGAGATGGACAAGTTCATGCCAGTGCTCCAAGAGTTCGAGAAGCAAACGGGCATAAAGATCGAATACAAGATCTACAGGGCTGAAGATCTTGCAAACCTTCTTCCGGCACAGTTCGCTGCCAAGAAGGCACCGGGTGATCTGATCTTCATGTGGGCAAGCTTCATCAGAGAGTACGGGCAAAAAGGACACATCATGCCCCTGACTGGCGTTGTCAACGAGGCCAATTACCTGCCAGGTTCTCTCAACCCCGTAAAAGTTGGAAAAGAGCTCTACGGTGTGGCCTACACAGGCAAGGTCAAACCAGGTTTCTGGTACAGGAAATCCTTCTTCGAGAAAAACGGCCTTCAACCACCAACAACTTGGGATGAATTTGTGGCGTTACTCGAGAAGATCAAAAAGATTCCAGGCATCAAGGCTCCCATCGCAAGTGGTGATGGAGTTGGCTGGCCATTGTCAGATGTCACCGAACACTTTCTCATCACCTTTGGCGGTCCCGAACTTCAGCACGATCTGATAGCCGGTAACATCAGATGGGACAGCAACATAGTGATGAACGCTATGAACAAACTCACTTCACTGCTTGAGAAAAAGTACTTTGGTGAACCAACAGAATGGACCTTGGTGCTCAAACAGTGGTGGGCAGGAGATTATGCACTGTATTTCATGGGTAGCTGGATAACCGGTATGGTCGATGATCCAAATGATCTGGGTGTTTTCGCACTGCCAGGTGCAAGAGGTGTTGTCTTCGGTGCAGACTATGCTTTCGTTCCAAAGTACACTCAGTACCCAGAGGAAGTCAAAAAGCTTGTAACATGGCTCACTGGTCCAGCGGGGCAAGCTGTGCAAGTGAAACAAGGTGGACACATCGCCACGGCCGTGGGAATAGATCTCTCAACCTATCCACCAGTGGATAGACAAGTGGCGAAGATAATCCAAGGTGTCACAGCGTTGGACGATCTTGACGATTCCATAGGTGGAGAATTCCAACCAGCCTTCTGGGATCAACTGAAACTGCTCTGGGTACAACCAAGCCGCTTGAACGATGTGATAAGAACTCTGCAAGAGAAGGCGCCCAAGAAGTGATGAGATGAAAGGCAAAGCCAAGTACGTCTTGTTCTTTGTTCTGCCAGCGATGGCTATGCTGTGTGTTTTCGTAATCTATCCAGTTGCAAGAACCTTTGTACTCAGTTTCATGAACTCGGACGGTAAATTCGTGGGGTTTCAGAATTACACGAGGATATTCTCAAGCAGAGATATAATCGATCTTCAAGGCTTCTCCAGGGGCTTTCCCCTGGGGGCCCTTGTTCACAATTTGCTGTGGATCGCCATACATTTGCCGCTCACACTCATTCTTGGTTTGTCATTGGCTGTTTTGCTGAAAAATGTCAAAGGTGGTTTTTTGATAAAATCCATTATCTTTCTCGGAATGGTTATGCCAATGATAGTGGGCGGTGTGATGATCAATTTCATCTTCGATAGAAATCTTGGAGTTGTGAATGGCATGCTCAGCCTTTTTGGAATTGCTGGCAAAAGCTGGACCGCTTACCCTGACACAGCTCTTTTGTCCTTGATCTTTGGCTCGGTGTGGCTTTGGACTGGTTTTTCAGTTGTACTCTATTCTGCAGGCTTAGAAACCATTCCGAAGGATTACTACGAAGCAGCCCAACTCGATGGAGCATCTTCTTGGAAGATCTTCACCAACATAACTATTCCTTTGCTGAAACCCATAACGATAGTTGTAATAACTATGACACTGCTTTGGGAACTAAAGGTTTTCGATATCGTCTATGTGGCAACGATGGGAGGACCAGGAGGGGCTTCAAATGTTTTGGCACTCCAAATGTACACCTATGCTTTCAGGGCTTTCGATTTCAACAGATCTGCTGCGGTTGCGGTGATCTTAACACTGTCAACTCTCGTTGTGAGCCTGTCACTTCTCAGGTCTGTAAAGGATGAGCAAGTATGAACAAAAGGTTGTTTTGGACAATCTTAGGTTGGATCATCGGGTTGATCTGGATAATTCCATTTATCGGTGTTGTGATGACCGCAACACGACCTCTTGATGAATTACTCAAAGGTTGGTGGAACTTTGAATCTTTCCATCCCACCTTCAACAACTTCGTCAACGCACTGAATCACCCAACTGCGTCCTTAAGACAAGGGATGATCAACTCGCTTATAGTCGTTCTGCCTGCGACATTCTTTCCACTCATTCTTGCCACGATGGCTGGTTATGGTTTTTCAAGATATAGATTTTGGTCCAGAAGAATCTTGTTCACCACAGTTGTTATAACACTCGCATTGCCACAACAAACAATAGCCGTTCCAATCTTTCAACTCATGAACTGGCTTGGTTTAGTCGACAGCTATCTTGGACTCATAATAGTTCACACCGCGTGGGGAATACCTTGGATAACCTTTTTCATGAGAAATTTTTTCACGACGATACCGAAGGCAATGGAAGAAGCAGCAAGGATAGATGGAGCAAGCGACATAGCTATCTTTTTCAAAATAGTTTTGCCGATGGCACTTCCTGCAATCGGCTCAGCCTTCGCCCTTCAGTTCACGTGGGTCTGGAGTGATTTCTTCTTGGCTTTGATACTGATATATTCACCAAACAAGCTCCTTGCCACACAACGCATTCCACTGATGAGAGGAGTCTATCACGTCGACTGGGGCTTGCTTTCTTCTGCAGCGATACTCGTCATGATCGTTCCGATTTTGGTCTACTTGCTGCTTCAACGGTATTACATAAAAGGTATGATCGGCTGGTCTTTGAAGTGAGAGGAGGTCGACTGTGAAGGTCCAGTTGAAGGAACGATCTGTTGATGAATACAGATCTATCATAGGTTCTGAGGTGGAAAAGATCAAGGAACTTGCAAAACCACTGAAAGGCATGAAAATAGTCCATGTCAACGCCACTGCTTTTGGAGGAGGCGTAGCAGAGATACTGCAAAACTTAGTCCCACTCATGAGATCTGTTGGCATAGACGCTCATTGGTACGCCCTCGAGGCACCGAACGAATTTTTCAACGTCACAAAGAAATTCCACAACACACTACAGGGCGCCCAGTTGGAGATCTCAGACCAAGAATGGAAA
The DNA here is from genome assembly GCA_037478695.1 of Pseudothermotoga sp. GTDB lineage: Bacteria > Thermotogota > Thermotogae > Thermotogales > DSM-5069 > Pseudothermotoga_B. Next base: position 25,621 of record JBBFME010000009.1, on the reverse strand, counting down.
CTCTACGAGCAGGTATGCAAAGAGAACTCAAAGATGATCGACGAAGATGCAGATATCATCGTCATACACGACCCACAACCAGCTGCCATAAGACTTTTCGCAAAAACAAAGCCTTCGACCAAATGGGTTTGGAGATGCCACATAGATCTTTCTACCCCGAACACAAGAGTGTGGGAAAGATTCTCCAGTTACTTGAAAGACTACGACAAAATGATCTTCCATTTGAATGAATACTTTCCAAAACAACTGAAAGAAAAATGCGTTGACTTTCCACCGAGTATCGACCCCTTGAGCGAAAAGAACACAGAACTCGATAAAACTTTCTGCACAGAAGTTCTGCATAGACTCGGAATAGATCCGACCAGACCTTTGATAACGGTAGTCGCAAGGTTTGACCCATGGAAAGATCTTTTCTCGGCAATCGACGTCTACAGAATTGTCAAGAAAGAGGTGCCGTCACTACAACTTGCAATCGTGTCTGCAATGGCTTCAGATGACCCGGAAGGTTGGATATTCTTCGAGAAGGTTGCAAGGTATGCCGGAACAGACAAAGATATAGTCTTCTGCACCAATTTGAACGGAGTTGGCAACAAAGAAGTGAACGCCATTCAGCGAATGTCAACGGTTGCCCTGCACACAGCCACCAGAGAAGGCTTTGGATTGGTGATCAGCGAAGCCCTCTACAAGGAAGTTCCAGTTGTGGCAAGACCAGTCGGTGGCGTGAAGATTCAGATAGAAAATGGCAAGTGTGGTTACTTGGAAAGCGATGTGGAAAAACTCGCCGAGAAGATTTTGTTCTTGCTCAACAATGATGAACTGAGAAAGGAAATGGGAAAGAACGGCAGAAAGATCGTCGTAGATAGGTTTATAATAACTGTGAATTTGACGAACTACCTGAAGCTGTTTTTGGATCTTTTGAGGTGAGCAAAACTGCCAGCACCGGCTCTGAGGAAAAAGAACAAATTAGATGTTGTTAGAATCGTCTTGAAGCATGGACAACTACCCAGATCTGAGCTTGCAAGAAAGACCGGACTTTCTCTGAGCACGCTCAGTTATATCGTTCGAGAGTTGCAAGATGCCGGACTGCTCCTGATCGAAGAAGTTCAGCAAAGAAGGGGTAGACCATCTCAGATCGTGAAGATAAATCCCTCAGCATGGAGAGTCATCGGAATAAAGGTTGGAAGAGAAGAGGTCAGAGGAACCCTGTTCGACGCAGGCATGAAACCTTTGAAAAAACACAAAGTCAGCATCCTCTCTGATTTGAGAAACAACGAAGGTTACCTCAGAGCCATCTTGGAAACTCTTGAAAGCCTTTCTTGTGAGAATCTCTTGAGTATCGGTGTTTGTTCATCTGGAATTGTGGAAGATGAAAAGATTGTAGTGTCGCATCTGATGAACGTCAAAGACCTTGATCTTAAAAGTCTTTTGAAGAAAAACTTCAAGATAGAAAACTTCTTACTCATGAACGACGTAGACGCGCTCTGTTACGGCCTCTCGAAGTCAAGCGGGGACAATTTCTTGGTTGTAAGTTATGGAACAGGCATCGGCGCAAGTTTTTGGAGAAGAGACTATGCCAATCACATCGAGATGGGACATCTGATCGTCTCAAATCAAGGAAAGTGTTATTGTGGCCAAACAGGATGTCTTGAGTACAGTGCTTCCGAATACGCAGTCTTGAAGAACTTTCTTGGAAGGGAGATAGACTTTGAAGATTTCGTCTGGAACGAAGAAGAGAAATACAGAGCTTTAATCGATCAACTCAGAAAACTTGCCGCCAATGATTTTGACGTCGTGAAGGACTTTTATCAAAACCCACTCCGAACACTTGCAACGATAGTAGGAGATCTCGTCATGACTTTGAAACCTTCGAAGGTAATCTTTCTCGGAGAAGGTATTGTCAATGCGCAGATGATCGAAGTAATAAAAGGAAATATCTTTGAGATCTTCAACAAAGACTTCTTGAGGAAGGTAGACTTTAAAACTGACCTGGCAGATTGGGAGATCGGTGTTGCATCTGCAGCGATCGACAAATTCATGGAACAACTCGTTTAGATATATGATTCCGACCTTCTCACCTCATGAGCGTAGAAGGCAGCTCACTCACAACAGAGTAGCAAAACTCCTTTTCAAGGAAGCCCTTGCTTATGTGCTCTTGCAAGAACAAAATCAACACAAATCTTGACCACTGCAAGCCAAACCAAACACAATTATCAATTTGTCTTTCTCACCCTTGGGTCTTCGATGAACTTCAAAAGGTAGAACAAGTTGTACGCTCCAATCAAGCCAGTTATGAACATGGCAGTGGCATATCCAAAAAGATCAATCAGCTTTCCGCAGATGAGTGGTGCCACAAAAGAAAAAGGTGCCGTCGAAAAGTAGAGCGAGCCCATGTACAACTCCTTGCGCTTGCCTGAGGTGAAATCTAATGTGATCGCCATGCTTCCAACGTTGTTGGTTGTATTCACTATACCCATCAGTGCGTACGCAAGATAAGCCTGACTGACGTGCTTGCAAAGAACAGCAGTTAAGATCGCCGAAACATAAGAGATTTTGCTCACGAGCAAATTCAGCTTGTGTCCCTTTTTGTCGCCCACAGGACCAAACAGAAAAGATGAAAGACCTTGAGAAGCAAGAAGAACAGCGGTGAAGATCGCGGCACTCTCGTCAGGAAGCGAAAGTTTCTTGAGAAGGTACACCGTCATGAAACCGCTCGAACTGAACATAAAACTGCTGATGATTCTTTCTACGAGAAAGTTTTTGAAATTCTTGTCTGTGAAGACCTGTTTCATCTTTCGTGCATAATTCAGAACAGGCTCATCATCATAGACATGATCGTCTGGAAACTCTCTTGTGAGTGCCAAAAAAAGAAGGGACAGCATGAAGAAGATGAAACCTGCGAAAAATACATATGCAAAGTTCTTTGGAAATGGATTGTTCGCGAGCAGATTCTTAGCGATTATCGAGCCACCTATACCCAATATCGCTCCAAGACCACTTCCAACGGCAAAGTAGGTTCCCCTTCTTCGTGCGTCTATGACCTTTTCTATCATGCTCATCCATGGTGGTCCCAAAAATCCCATCGCAAACACAGCAATACCCATCATCATGGTGGAAAGATAAAGGGCAAGTTTAGTGGAAAAACTCACAAGATAAAGGCTGATGAACGCAATGAAAAGATAGGGCACTCTTTCGAGTATCGTCACTTTGAGCACCAAATTCAACTTCTTCGCCGATCTTTCAGCGTACTTTGCACCCCAGATTGCCGGAATACCCCAACCCAAATTCACTATAGCCGAAATGAGACCAAGTTCAATATTAGACGCGCCCAAGTTCTTGGCAAAGACTGGGAAGATCGTGAAAACAGATGCAAAGGTCATACCGACATTGAAGAAGGCGTTGTCAATCGAGTTCACAACAAAGTTCCAACGATAATCTTTTTCTGTGAGTTTTTCCACACTCATAGGCAATGACTTCATTTCCTCCCTGCAAAATAGTACTACAATCCAAATACATTTAGCAAAGATTCTCGCCAAGACACCGACGAGAAAATACAACTGTTCCTGTCGAACACAGCTTTTTGCGTACAACAAAATGATCTTTTTTCTCTGCCTTTCAGGTAATGCAACTTTGAGGTACTTGAGACAATCAATTGTGCAATTGGAAGAATAGATGCCAACAAGAGAAGGTAGATATTTCTCAAGAAACAGCTGACTTCAGATTTTCTCGCCGAAGAATGTTCGATCAGTTTTCCTTAGAATCAACCCCATTGTCTAACAAGAAGTTGTGTTAACTCTGTTGACAGAGTATGTAACATATGATAAAAAATAGGTAGGAAATTTTCTTGATATAGGCTTATGATGAAAAATATTTTCACCTAATAAGGGGGTGCTTTTATGAGGAAATGGTTTATCGTGGTAGTCCTGGTTTTATCCGTTGTTCTTGCCTTGGCCAAAGTCAACTTCGGATCAACTCAGATGACACCCGCAGCCGAGCGAGAGTTCATGATTAGACTCTTGAGCGATTTTTCAAAAGCCTCTGGCGTCGAAGTGGAATTTTTGAACTTCGAGTACACAGACTTGCTGAGCAGGGTCGAGGCCGAACAAAAAGCCGGGAAAATTGTTCTAAACCTCATCGCAGATCTTCAAAGTGGTCTTTACACAATGGGTTCAAGTGGTCTACTCGCAGACCTTTCACAAGTGAAGTTCGAAGGCAAGACTTTTGTTTCGACCTTCGAAAAGTACACCTATGTCGGGAGCCAGAAGGTCTTTTTCCCATGGCTGCAGGCAACCTTTGCTATGGCAATCAACAAAAAGGCGTTCGATTATTTGCCAAAAGGTTTGACGAAAGACGATGTGATGAACGCAACAGAGAAATGGACCTATGATGCCTTACTCGAATGGGCCAAGAACATGCAGGAGAAAACAAAGCAACCAAAGCTTGGATTCCCAGTGGGTCCAAAGGGATTGTGGCACAGGTTTTTGCACGGACACATCTACCCGTCCTACACCGGTGCTCAGGCAGTGAAGTTCGACAGTGTGAAAGCAGTCGAGATGTGGAACTATTTGCGTGAACTTTTCAAATACGTTCACCCAGCGTGCACCACTTGGGACAACATGGATCAACCACTTTTGAGAGAAGAAGTCTTGATAGCCTGGGATCACACAGCCAGAATAAAGCAAGCAATCGTTGAAAGACCAAACGACTTTGTCGTTGCCCCCGTGCCACGTGGTCCTGTGGGAAGAGGCTACATAATCGTTCTTGTGGGCTTGTCAATTCCAAAAGGCGTCGATATGACTGAACCGTTGAAGGTACTTGACTTCTTAACCAGCCCAAAGGCGCAGAACGCTATTCTAGAAAACATTGGATTCTTTCCTGTAGTCCAAGAAGCAACTGGCCAAATACCAGAAGGCGGTTTGAAGATTCTTGCTCAGGGTGTCGTGAATCAATCTGCCGCTAAGGACTCGATTATCTCCTTCATACCTGGACTTGGTGCAAAAGGTGGAGAGTTCAACGAAACTTACCGACAAGCTTTTACGAGAATCGTCTTCAACAAAGAAGATCCAGCCAAGGTTATAGGAGAACTCGGTGAAAAGATCAGAGGACTTTTCAAAGAAGTTGGAGCACCATTACCTGAACCTGATTTAAGTCTGTTCTAAACTGACAGCAGGTGGCACCTGCCACCTGCATTCACTTCTGGGAGTGACTTGAATGAACAGAAAAGAGACTTTGATGCCAATGTTATTGCTGTTGCCTGCCATTGCATATCTTATAGTTTTCATCGGTTATCCCATTGTTGGGACCTTTCAACTTGCATTCAGCAATCCAAAGGGATGGTTTGAGAATTTCAGATACGTCTTTCTCTCAAGAGATTTCAGAAACGCATTTTTGAACACAATTCTTCTCGGTGTTGTGGTAATACCCATTCAATTTGTTTTAGCCATTGCACTTGCACTTCTCGTGAACAAGAAGTGGAAAGGCTACAACACACTGCTGTACATAATTGCCACACCACTTGCCCTGAGTGATGTCACGGCAGCATTGATAAGCTATTCCATCTTCGCTCCAAACGGTTATCTGAATAAAATCTTGCTCAAATTGAATTGGATAGAGTACCCCATGTACTTTTTTGGATACATGTTCAGGTCTCGAGAGTTCCTTGTTGTTGTCCTGACAGAGGTCTGGAGAGCCACTCCGTTGGTTTTTGTCATCTTGCTTGCCGGTTTGCAATCTATAAACAGAGAATACTTAGAAGCTGCAGATGTTTTTGGATTTTCTCCTTGGCAGAAATTCATCAAGATCACGCTGCCTTTACTCAAACCATCGATCGTCTCGGCATTACTTGTCAGAACCCTTTTTGCATTTCAGATCTTCGGTGTTGTGTGGCTTTTGGCAGGTAGAGACATCACAGTATTAGCAGGTGAAACGTATTATTGGTATGTCTTCATGAACAACAGAAATGTTGCGAGCACTTATGCTCTGATCATAGCAGTATTGACCTTCATAGTTGGTTGGTTCTACATTGGAACTATTCGTTCAAAACACCTCGAAGAAGGTGTGAGAGCATGAAGAAATTCTTCTATGTGCTTGGTTTTGTTGGCGTCAGTCTGTGGTTTCTTGGACCACTTTTCTTTGTGTTTTTGGCTTCTCTGACACCATCTTCTGATTTCTACATGATGGAAAAGATCTTTCCAAGCAAACTCACTTTTGAGCACATATACAAATTGCTCGTGAACCTCGGTGGATGGAGAGCTCTCTTGGTGAGTGTTCAGGTAGCCCTAATAGCCATCGCGATCTCTTTTGCACTTGGTATTCCAGCAGGTTACGCTTTGACAAGATTTGTCTTTCGCGGCAAGAACTTCGTGAAGCTCTTGATGCTTTTCATCAGATCAATACCGCTTGTCGTGATAGCCGTTTCGTTGGTGACAATGTACTTGAGGTTGAATTTGGCAGACACAGTGCTCGGTGTGGGACTCTCACATGCGGCAATGGTTCTGCCTTTCGTGGTTTTGATAACCTCGAGCATATTCTCCGGGGTCTTTGTGGAGTATGAAGAAGCAGGCATGATCTTTGGACTTTCAAGATTTGGTGCTTTTGTCAGGATCACTATGCCTCTTGCACTTCCTGGGCTTGCCGCCTCGGCGATCTTCGCCTTCATCATGTCTTGGAACGAGGTCTTTGCCGCCTCGGTTCTGGCAATAACAAACAGGACGTTACCGGCACACATACTCAGTACTGCGATGGCTTCTCCTGACTATTTCAAATTCGCCGCAGGAACGATCATGGCAGTTCCTGCGATGATTTTCATATTCATCATTAGAAAGTACTTGATCTCGATGTGGGGAATCTCTCTAAAATGATGGGGTGATACAGTTGGCAAGAGTGACTGTAGAGAACGTCAAGAAATACTTTGGAACTGTGAAAGCCCTCGATGGCATAGATCTTGTCATTGAAGATGGTAGCTTTGTCGTTTTGCTTGGACCATCTGGTTGTGGGAAAACCACTTTGATGAGATGCGTTTCTGGCTTAGAGAAATTGACTGACGGACGCATCCTCTTTGATGAGAAAGATGTCAGCCAAGCGGCTCCAAAGGATAGAAATGTCGCAATGGTCTTTCAGAGCTATGCCGTTTGGCCACACATGAAGGTTAAAGAGAATATTGCATACCCTCTCAAACTGAAAAAAGTACCAAAAGCAGAGATAGAGGAAAGGGTTCGATGGGTATCGGAATTGCTTCACATATCTGAGTTATTAGATAGATTTCCATCTCAACTGTCTGGAGGCCAAAGACAGAGAGTCGCAGTGGCAAGGGCTATCGTCCACAAACCTGCTGTCTTGTTGATGGATGAACCTCTGTCCAACTTAGACGCACTTCTGCGGGTGAGAATGAGAAGTGAGTTGAAGAAGTTGCACGAACAAGTCAAGGTTACGACAATCTATGTCACACACGATCAAACAGAGGCGATGACTATGGGAGACAAGATCGCGGTGATGAACGCAGGCAGAATAATTCAATTTGCCACTCCAGAAGAGATATACAAGAAACCAAAAACAGCTTTTGTGGCAGGATTTGTGGGATCACCGCAGATGAACTTTTTGAAGATGAAGGTGGTTTCTAAGGGCAATCAGTTTTTCGCAGAAAACTTTGGCCTGAGCGTACCTTTGAAGACTGATCCAAAGAGAGAATCTGTCGTAGTTGGAATCAGACCAGAACACATACATCTTGAAAAAACTCAAAGAACATTGTCGGTAACCTCTAAGATCTACTTTGTCGAAAAACTCATGTCTGAGACCATATTGCACCTGTCTCTGAGTGAAGAAAAAAGTATTGTTGCGAAAATACCTTTTGATCTGTCTGCACGAGAGGGAGAAAGGATCGAAATAAATCTCGATCTGGACAACATACATCTTTTCGATGCTTCAACAGAGGAGAGGATCGAACTTTGAATCATGTCATCTGTCACACTCATTGGGACAGAGAATGGTTTGCTCCATCATCTGTCACGAACAGATGGCTCAAGAAACTCTTCAAAAATCTTCTAAAACTCATCGAAGAGAACAAAGACTATGTACATGTACTCGATGGTCAGACGTTGATTCTTGAAGATTTGTTCAGAGAGCACACCGAGTTAGAACAAAAGGTGAGAAAGTTAATCAATCAAGGAAATCTCTTGATCGGTCCATTCTACGCACAGATAGATTTCAGACTCTCTCCTGAATCTGCCATCCTCAAAAATCTCGAAATTGGCAAAAATGACATGGAGAAATTTGGAGTATCAAACAATGTAGCCTGGGCACTCGATAACTTTGGTTTTATCTCACAACTCCCACAGATACTCAATATCTATGGCATAAAAGACATCTTTCTGTGGCGAGGGGTGAAAACTGCCAATCCAACATTGGAATTTTTCTGGAAATCGCTCGATGGCTCCTACGTCAGATGCATCTTTCTTCTCGGTGGCTACAGAAATCTCTATGGACTCAGGGTGACGCAAGATCTTGCACAGAAAAGAGTACACCACGAAGTGGAGAAATTGAAAGCTTTTTCGAAAAGCGGTGAGATACCTCTATTGGATGGGTACGATTTAGATACAAATCCCGAAGATCCCTCGAGAATAGTCGACGGAATCATTCTTTCCACACCCAAGATGATGATAGACCAGGCCTTTTCAAAACCAGTACGCTTCGAGATTGTAAGCGAGGAACTGCTCAGTGGCAAGTACGCATCTGTTTTTCCAGGAACACTTTCCACAAGGAGTTACTTGAAAAGACAGTCATACGTGGTTGAAAAACTCCTCAGGTACACAGATTTCCTGAGTTTGTTCACCTCAAAACAGACAGACGAAGCCTACAGAAAGTACCTGAAAACACTCGTACACGATAACATATGTGGCGTTGGAATAGATTTGGTGCACGAAGGAATGTCAAAGTCTTACAGAAGACTCTACACACAACTGCGCAGGACATTTAGAGAAAAGCTTGAAGAACTTTTGAGCCTTACAGATCTTCGAAGAGGTACTTATGCACTGTCTTTTTCGCCTTACGATTATGATCTTTGGTATGCAAATCGTAGAACGTGCTACAAGTTGAAAAGCAATGGAGTTGGATTCTTCAAGATAGAACGATTTGATAAGCGCAATGATGACAACTCATTGAGCTTTGTTAATGACTATTACAGCGCGCAGTTTCAAGAAGATGGAACTTTGAAGATCAACGACATGGTCAGTGGAATTCTTTCGCTCCAAAGAGAACTTGGAGATGCCTACTCAACTTTTACAGAAGAAATGGATTTCTCCATTGCTTTGGAAAATATAGAGGTCGAAAGATCTGGAGAAAACCACAAAGTCGTGAAAATGGAGAGATCTTTGAAAGCAAGAGACGTTTGTGTCAAAACACGAGAAAGTGTTATCTTCGATAGATCTCCTTTGATCAAATGGCACATAGAAGCAGATATGAAAGGAAAACAATACACACTGATCTTTGTCACTCAGACACACGAAAAAGATGCCAAAGTTTTCGCAAGAATGCCTTTCGAGATCGCTCATCGAGAAAGAAAAGATATCGATCTGTTGCCTCAAAAAATCGATCGACACCTTGAAAGAGTTTTGTTGGCAGCTAAAGAGACTGATTTCATTTCAAAGTTTCCATTTCACGGTTTTGTAGCTTTGTCAAATGCAAAGAGAACAAGAGCTGTCATGGCAAAAGGAATTCACGAATACGAAGTGGATGAAAACAATTCTATAAAGATCACGCTTGTCAGAAGTGTTGAATGGATAGCAAAAAGAAAGGTCAAAGGTAGATCTGGAGATGCGGGACCGCTAATGCTCGTACCTGGAGCAAGATATGAAGGCACTATGGACTTTGAATTATCCATCTGCGACTTGAAAGAAGATGTGTTTTCACCACAGTTCATGAAGTGGTACTATCTCTTCGACGATCCACCAATGACTCTTTCGCTACTTTCACAGCTTGGCAACTCTGACTTGACAACTTTGCACTCAAGTTCACTACCATGGGTTTGTGCTCAAGATGATCGACTTGTGGTGTACAATCCGTTTTCAAAAGCTGCTGAAGGCTTGCAGCCTGGGAAAATTTCCTCAGTTGAGTTGAAACTCTTGAGTGCATCAGCAAAGCCTGTCAAGTTCAAAATCTTTGATTTTTTGCCTTTTGCAACCTTCAAAACTTTCAAAGCAAACCCAAAAAAAGACATCGACCTGCTGAACGATATGATCGACCATCTCGAGGCAGAGATAGAAATTTTGAGAAAGAAACTTGAAAAGATATCACAAGAAAGCAGCAATTATCACTCGCTAATGCATGAATTTCTAAGCCAAAGGCGAACCTCGTTGGAATTGAAAATCTCAAGAGAACTCGTTAAAGGCAAGCTACCTAAAAGACTGATGGCAGAGTTAAACGAACTGAGGGCAAAAAGGAGAATCTATGATTACATAGTTGAACTGAAAAAGGAGGAATGAATATGGAGTACTACAACGACATACCTACAGACCTCGGAACCTTCGACATAGTCATCGGCATACCAAGTTTTAACAACGCTCAAACAATCGCACACGTTGCAGAAGTTTCAGCAAAGGGTATAGCCGATCTTGGGTTGAAGGGTCTAATAGCAAACTCAGATGGTGGCTCTACCGATGGAACAGTGGAGCGATTTCTCTCAGCCCAAACTGAGAATGTGAAAAAGTTTTCTATGAGATACAAAGGACTTTCTGGCAAGGGTAGTGCAGTTCGTGCGCTTTTTGAAGTCGCCCATAAAGTAAATGCAAAGGTTTTCATTATGCTCGATTCCGATCTGAGAAGCGTTGAGCCTTGGTGGATAGAACGACTTGCAAAACCCATTCTCGAGGGCAAAACAGATTACGTTACGCCCCTCTACCTAAGACACAAGTATGACGGCACGATAACGAACAACATATGTTATCCACTCACCTGTGCTCTCTACGACCTGAAGATCCGTCAACCAATCGGCGGTGATTTTGGTGTTGGAAGGTCTCTTCTCGAGATCTATCTCAACAAACCCTCCTCTGTGTGGCAGACACATGTGGCAAGATTTGGCATCGATATATGGATGAGTACAATCGCAATAAACGAGTCTTCAAAAGAACCCATGCAGGCAGCCCTTGGGGCAAAGGTACACGATGTAAAAGACCCGAGCAAACACCTTCAGGAAATGTTCATCCAAGTAGTTCAAACACTTTTCGAAATGATGATCGAATACCAAGACAGATGGAAAGTTGTCGAAAGCATTGTAACGGCCAAAATTTACAGAGAGCAGCCCACCCAAGATGTAGAAGAAATCTCTGTCGATCTGGAAGCCCTCAGAAACAGAGCAAAGAACGAAGTGAGAGAAAAGAGCGATGCTGTGCACTTTGTCCCAAAAGAGATCGTCGAGCGAGTGATCAGCACCGGCACAATGCAGCCAATAGACTGGGTTGAAACAGTTTACAATACTGCGTTAGAATACAAGAAAACGAGAAAAGAAGAGACAGTTTTGGCACTCTTACCGTTCTACTTTGCCCGAGTGGCCGATTTTGTTGAAAAAACCAAGAATATGAGCAGCCAGGAAGCCGAAAGGTTGATCGAAGAACAACTCGATCTCTTCGCAAAACGCAAAAAGGACTTTGTCAAGAGGTGGTCTACTTGATCTTGGATTACCTACTCGGTATATACGACAGACTGAGTCAATCTGAGAAAAAGGTCGCCTCTTACATACTGGAAAGACCAGATGATGTGATTCACTATTCGATAACTGAATTTGCAAGAATAGTGGGTGTGAGTGAGACCACTATATACAGACTGGTCAGAAAGATGAGATTCGATGGATACCAGTCCTTCAAAATAGAACTCACCAAACAAACCAGCGGTGTCAGAGTCGCCGCTTACGGTACAAAAGATACCTTCGAAGAATATTTAACGCAAATAAAATCACTCATAGATCGCTTAGAGACAACACTCAAAAAAGAAGACCTGCAGAAGGTCGCACAATGGGTCATTCACTCAGAAAAAACAATCTTTTTCGGCTTAGGCCTTTCAGCCGTCGTTGCAGAATACGGAAGCTTGCTCTTATCGCTTTTGGGAATTCCATCCTTTTATTACAACGACCCACATGTTCAAGTCATCGTGGCAACTGGCTTGTCTGAGAAAGACCTGGTGATATCTGTAAGCCACAGTGGCAACATAAGAGACACGGTAAAATCAACACAGGTTGCAAGAGACGTTGGAGCAAAAACAGTTGCAATAACTGCTGGAATTAATTCACCGCTTTCCTCTGTTGCGCAGATAACACTTTACAGTCCTGTCGCGAGATTCGAAAAATACGAATTTCTGCGTGGAAATCTTGGAGAGATGGCGGTGGTTGAAGTGCTCTTTCAAATGATTCTGAAAAGCACACTTTTAGAAAAGAAGGACTATCTTGACGATCTCTCAGAGGTACTCAAGCCAAAGAGATATGAAGGTGGGAAAGAGTGAGGATAGGCTTACTGCACTTCAGAGTTGGAGAAACAGATGGAGTCTCTCTCGAAATGGAAAAATGGAAAACGGTCCTTGAGAGAATGAACCACGAGGTCATTTACATCGCAGGCGAACTCAACCAGTGTGCTGGTGTAAAAATACCTTCACTGTCGATGAAAAACGAAACCAATTTGTGGATTCACACAAATGCCTTCGAAAAACCATCAACAGATGAAACAACTTTTGCCAAGGTCTTTGAAAAATATGTCGAACAGATCTATGCAGAACTCGAAAAGAAAATGCCCACAATAGACCTCTTGGTGGTGAACAACGTACTGTCCTTGGGTTTCAATTTGGCTGCCGCCGTTGCGATAACCCGCTATGCTCAAAGAAAGAGAACAAAACTACTCGGCCATCACCACGATTTTTACTGGGAACGAGAGAGATACTCAAAGCCTCAGTACAACTTTGTTCAAGAGATACTCGACAATTATTTTCCACCAAAAGGTAATGATATCTTTCACATAACAATCAACAATTTGGCGAAGAAAGAACTTCTGCAACGCAAAGGTGTTGAATCAAAGGTTGTACCAAATGTCTTCGATTTTGACCAACCTGCTTGGGCTATCGATGACTACAACAGAGATCTGAGAAAGACACTGAATATCGATGAAAATGATCTGGTGATCTTACACGGCACGAGAATCGTTCAAAGAAAGGCTATCGAGATAGCGATGGACTTTGTCGAAGAACTTAAGGCCATTGAGAGCCGCACAGTTCATTTTGTCATAGCCGGTTTTGCCGAAAAAGAATCTCAGCAATACTACGAAAGACTCGTGAAAAAAGCTCAAGCGATGAGTTTCACGACACATTTTGCCCACCCAATAGTGAGACAGAGCAGACATCTCAACGACAGAAAATACTACTCCCTTTGGGACACGTACGTCGTTGCAGATGCCGTCACTTATACCTCTGTGCTTGAAGGGTGGGGAAATCAGTTGATCGAAGCGGTTTTCGCGAGAAAGCCTTTAGTCGTCTTCGAATACCCTGTTTATAAGTCAGATATCGCGCCGCTTGGTTTTGATTTCATCTCTCTGTCCGACAAGGCTGTTTATAATGAAAAGACAGGTTTCTACGAAATCGATAGATCTGTACTGCAAAAAGCTGCGCTGAAATTGAAAGAATTGTTATCCAATCAAGAAATCTTGCAAGAAAAGGTGCAACGCAACTACTATATAGGCAAAAAACACCTTTCTTTGGAAAATTTGCGAGAATGCATCAACGAAATTCTCATCACAGTTGCATCCTCATGATTTCTTGGTACGCCTGCACTATTCTGTTTCTCACCTCTGTTGTGAGTCTGAGCGCTATCGTTGCCTTTTCAGCCTCTATTATGACTTCGTGTATATTGCTCAGCTTACCGAGTGCAAAATCTGCAGAAGCTTGCTCTGCGTTCTTCTGTATCTGGTTCACCTTTTCGATGGCATTTTGCAAAATATTTGCAAAATCCACCTCGCTCTTTTTCTGCGAAGTCTGTTGTGATGAACCAAGGCTTTGATTGACATTAGATATTCTCTCGATCATTCAATCATCCCCTCCCTATTTGAAGGGCACTGCTGATCATCGATTTTGTCACATTGAACGCAGCCACATTGGCATCATAAGATCTCTGCGCACTAATTAAGTCTACCATTTCTCTGAGCACATTTACATTCGGCATACTGACATAACCATTTTCGTCTGCATCAGGATGAGTTGGATCGTAGACCAATCTAAAAGGTGAAGGATCTTCCTCAATCCTCGTGACCTTCACTCCACTGCTCTTTGTCTTTCCTGTGCCAATCAAATACTCCGAAAAGATTGGCACTCGTCTTCTGTATGGAGTACCCTGCTCGGTTCTCGTGCTTTCCGAGTTCGCTATATTGCTTGAAATAATATCAATCCTCAATCTCTGTGCCGTCATTCCCGAGGCGCTTATGTTGAGTGTAAGAAATTCATTCATACTATCCAGCACTCCTCAGCACTGTGTTGTAAAATTCTATATTCTTAGACATTAATCTCGAGAGCACTTCGTATTTCAAACCGTTGGCTGTCATCTGCGAGATCTCGAAGTCTATATCCACACCATTCTCATCGTTCTTGTAGAAAAACGATTCTTCTTGTTGAATTTGAGGCTCTACTGGTTGTTCAACCCTCTGAATGTGTTTCTTGTTGGTATTAGAAAGCTGTAATCTCAGCGATTCCTGAAGGAGCTCTTCAAAAACAACGTACTTTCTTTTATAACCTGGTGTTTCAGCGTTGGCAACGTTCTGAGCATGCACATTCTGTCTGAGCATAGCCACATCCATCGCCGCCTTTATTATCTGAAAATTTGCGTTGAACAAATCTTTCACTCCCTGAGTATGTTTTCTACAACTGAACCTCTTTTTCCTAAAAACTCGGCGGGCTCACCACCCAAACTCCCACGGCAGTTACTTTTCCAACATTTCTCCACTTATGCGGTATTGTGGATGGATAAGTTATGCTGTCGCCTTCGTTGAGCACGATGACTTTGTCCCCAAGTGAGATCTCGACCGAACCTTTGATGACTATACCAGATTCAATTCCCTCGTGTGCATAAAAGTTCTGGCCACTGTCATGTCCTGGTTCAAGGTAGGAGATGAACATCGAGTAAGCCTTGTTCTTTGCCGAAAGAAGTTCGTAAGTCAATCCAGAAGATACAAATACCCTTCTCCTTTCATCCTTTCGAACGACACCCTTGAGCGCTTGCTCTCCAACATCTTGTTTTACAAGCGATATAATGGTTTCTCCAAGAGCAGCCAAAATCTTTTTCAGGGTACCAAGTGAAGGTGACACTCTGCCATGCTCGATCTGACTTATCAATCCCGGTGTAACACCTGTCAATTTTGCCAA
This sequence comes from Pseudothermotoga sp., assembly GCA_037478695.1. Lineage (GTDB taxonomy): Bacteria > Thermotogota > Thermotogae > Thermotogales > DSM-5069 > Pseudothermotoga_B. The sequence goes on along the minus strand of JBBFME010000009.1, from coordinate 10,246 downwards.
CTCTCTGACAGTCATATTCTTTGCCTGTCTCAGTGCCCTTATCTTCTGGCCGATGTTGTCAAGCTCATTACCGCTCATCTACCACACCCCTTTCCCAAAGTCAAGAAGCTCAAATCACCGTACATATTTTTCAGTCTTTTGAACTCTTCTTCGTCATAGAATTTTATTCGACCTGACCCAAAATATTTTGCCACCTCGACACAAAAACGAGCGGCGAGTTCTATGTCTATTTCGTGCGAAGCCCCTGTTGCACATCCCGCCACTGGCACCTCTGTCGTTATGGCAACACCCACAACAGGAACATCAGTTTTGACAGTACAAGGTTGCATAATACTGTTTATATGATAAACCCCGTTCCCATAGGGTGTGATGTCTTGAATTGTTATTGGTAGAACAAACGGCACCGTTCCACATACTCTTTCATAGACATCGAGTAAATCGTCTGCTACTCTTAGTATATATCCTCCAAGCACGGTTGGTGAAATCGCAAAACCTTTTTTCTTTGCTATGCGATTCCCCTTAGTCGTGTCCAAAGATAAAATGGCGTTCACTTCTCTCTTTAACATGATATTCAGAGCTTCTCCCACACCAATAGGTGAATCCATGAACGGCACAGGTTTGTGTTCAACGGTTGGTGCATCTGGGCAGATGTGTGTTGCAACGTACACATCGCCGGGGAGAAGATCACCCATTTCCCTCATCTGTGCAATCTTCAAAGCCGCTGACAAAGCTGCAATTGCACCATCTGCATCACTCACTAACCCAATCATCTCTGGTCTTGCTCCAACACCACCCAACTGACCAACGATTCCAAGAACTGGCGCATCTTTGTTCTGTCCATGTATCGTTATTCTCACGATATCTGTCTTGCCTCGAGAGGTCACTATTCTTTCATACTCGGCGTCTACACCCTTGTAGCTGGCAAACAAATCGCAAACAGATTCACCATCGACCTTCGGACTGTCGAGCAACTCCATCACTTTTTCAACTTGATACAACATAAATCATGCCTCCTTATTGTACAGATGACATTTCACCTTTCTGCTGTCAAAATCAACAAATTCTGGTTTTTGATCACATTTTTCAAAATAGAGTGGACATCTTGTTTTAAAAGCACACCCTTCAGGTGGATTGAGCGGACTTGGTATCTCACCCTTGAGAGAAAACCGTGAAAGATTGTTCACGCCGGGTTTCGGCACAGACTCGAGTAATGCCTTCGTATAGGGGTGTAATGGATTTTGAATCACTACATCGGTTTTACCCATTTCCATAACTTGGCCAAGATACATGACCATAGTGTAATCAGAAAGGTGGTTCACGATCTTCAAATCGTGCGTGATGAGTATGTACGTCAGTTGATACTTCTCTTTAAGTTCAATCAGCAGATTCAGTATTTGTGCTTGTACAGACACATCGAGCGCTGAGGTTGGCTCATCGAGTATGAGCAACTTTGGTTTCAACACCAAAGAACGTGCGATTGCAACTCTTTGCTTTTGCCCTCCACTCAACTGATGCGGATACTTCAAGAGCACTTCCTCTGTGAGTCCAACAGAGTTGATAGTTTCAACAACAAGTTTTTTTCGGTCCTCTTTGCTTCCCATTTTGTAAACACGCAGGCCTTCTTCGATGATGAATGAAATAGTCTTTCTGGGATCAAGCGAGGTATCTGGGTCTTGAAAAACCATCTGGATATCGCGAATCTTCGAAGGATTTTCAAGTGGTTGATCGTTGTAAAATATCTTTCCAGATGTTGGTTTGTATATTCCACTCAGAATGCGGGCGATCGTCGATTTTCCAGATCCACTTTCGCCCACTATGCTGAAAATCGAACCAGTTTCAACCTCAAAGGAAATGTCTTGCAAAGCTTTCAAAAATCTCGTCGGTTTTCCAAGAACACTGAATTCAACAGCGAAAGACTTAGAGAGTTTTTCAACCTTCAGGAGCATTCAACTTTCAACTCCTTCGTACAACCAACATTTGACATCTCTACCTCGCACCGAAAAAACATTCGGTTCTTCTTCGATGCACTTTGGCATCTTCTGTTGGCATCTTGGGTGAAATCTACAACCACTTGGAGGATTTGCAAGATTTGGTACATTCCCTTCGATCGATCTCAATTTGGTCTTTCTTTCCTTCATATCAGGAATTGACGAAATCAACCCAACGGTGTATGGATGTAGGGGCTTTTCAAAGAGCTCTTTGACAGGTGATATCTCGCAGATCTTGCCAGCGTACATGACAACTACTCGATCTGCAATCTGAGATATGACGCTCAAATCGTGACTGATGAACATTATCGATGCTTTCAACTCAGCTTTTAACTGTTTGAAGAGTTGTATAATCTGTGCTTGTATCGTTACATCGAGAGCCGTTGTTGGTTCATCTGCGATCAACAGTTTCGGCTCACATAGCATCGCCATAGCGATCATGACTCTTTGCCTCATGCCACCACTGTATTCAAAAGGATATCTGCTTACCATCTTTTCTGGCTCAGGAATCCCGAGTTGTTTCATGATCTGTACAACCTTCACCATCGCCTGTTTATAAGACATACCGTAGTGCTCTTCGAGAACCTCGGAGAGTTGCTTACCAATCTTGATATTCGGGTTCAAAGAATTCAGCGGATTTTGAAAAACCATACTGATCTTCTTCCCACGTGGATGTTCATCGGATTTCAACAGATCAATTCCATCAAAAACGATCTTCCCAGAAAGAACTCTACCCTGTGGTTTTGGCACAAGTCCCATGATCGCCAAAGCCGTGACGCTTTTACCAGAACCACTTTCTCCAACAAAACCAACACACTCATTCTCCATCACAGTGAAAGAAACGCCATCAGGCGCCCTCAGTCTCTTATTTCCGAGTTTGAACTCCACAACCAAGTCTTCCACTGTCAAAAGAGGACTCAAAAATCTCTCCTCCTCCGGGCAAAATACTCTTTCACTTCTCTGAAAAGTTTTTCGTCGCACACAAGATCTAAAACAGTGAAAGCAAGAGCCTTAGTTGCCCTTATCATCGCTTGGTAACCGTAAGGAGAGTTAGCGGCCTCGGCGAATTCTTTGGTATGAGTTGGTATGACTTTTTCACCTGTGATGTTGACATAAGCGTGAATTGCCGGGACAACTTGAGTCACTGCACCCATGTCTGTTGAGCCAACACCTTGTTCGTAAGTTCTCATCGAGACCTTTTCACCAACAAGTTTGTAATTCTCTTCGAGTGCTTTTGCAAGTGGAACGTTCACGTAAACTTCTGGCATCTCTTCTTCCACCGTGATCTTGCTCTCACAGCCCGTCATCTTACAACAGCCTTCCACCAAAGAACGTAGTTTTTGTTCCAAGAGATCAACTTCTTCTATTCTCAGAGCTCTTAGACCAAGCTCGGCGCTCGTGTACTCTGGAATGGTGTTAAAAGATTGCCCACCATTGGTTATGATTCCGTGAATTCTCACTTTTTCTGGAAGTTGTTGCCTGAGCAAACCAATTGAACTGAAGAGCAACACCATGGCGTCGAGTGCATTAATTCCCTTTGTTGGATCGGCTGCCGCATGTGCCGACTTGCCGAAGAACTCTATCTTATAACGCCTTATCGCATAAGCTATGTCAAAACCTGTGCTCATCGACGCCGGATGTATCATCATCGCGACATCGACATCTTTGAACACCCCAGCCCTTATCAGGTCCTTTTTTCCTGCTCCATGTTCCTCTGCCGGGCAACCTACCACAAGAAGTGTGAAGGGTAGGTCACCAAGGGCATTCTTCAAGCCTATGACTGCGCCACAACTCATCACACCTATCATGTTGTGCCCACAGGCATGACCTATCGCTGGCAAGGCATCGTACTCCGCTAAGAGGGCTATCTTGGGACTGCCACTACCAGCAGTCGCAACAAAAGACGTCTCAAGACCTGCCACGCCTCTTTGCACGGAAAAACCGTTCTCTTTGAGTAGTTGTGCTAACAACTTTGAGGAATTCACTTCTCTGTAAGAAAGCTCGGCCAAACGGAAGATCTCCTGTGCTGTCTTCACAAGTGTTTCTTGCAACAAATCGATCTGCATTGCAACTTTGTCTTTCAACTTCACCACCCCTTCAGCTTTTCAATCTTGGATCGAGTAGATCTCTCAAACCATCGCCGAGTATGTTGAAACCAAGACACGTGATCAAAATGGCAAGGCCTGGAAAGATTGCCATGTGAGGCGCCGTCTGAAGATAGTTTTTCGCCTCAGAGAGCATGCTACCCCAGGAAGGCGTCGGCGGTTGAATACCAAGCCCAAGAAAGCTCAGTGTTGCTTCGCTGATCACAGCACCTGCGAAGTTCAGAGAAGAGTAAACTATTAAAACGGGTATCACATTTGGCAATATGTGCTGAAAGATTATCCAAAGGTTGGATGCACCCATTGACTTTGCAGCGAGCACAAATTCTTCATTCTTGATGTTCATCACAGCACTCCTCATCACTCGGGAGAAACTTGGAACCATCACAATGCCTATCGCGAGCATTGCGTTGAAAAGTCCCGCACCCAATACAGCCATCATGGCTATTGCGAGAAGCACGTATGGGAAAGACAAAAGTGCATCTGTGAATCTCATGATCAAAGCGTCTATGAATCCCCCAAAGTAACCTGATACTATTCCAAGAAATGTACCGATCAACGCACCTATCCCAACAGCAATCACACCCACTAAAAGTGAGATCCTGCTTCCATATACCAAACGCGAAAATATGTCACGCCCATAATCATCTGTACCCAAGATGTGATTTCCTTCACCTGGTTTTGCAAAGATATAAAGAAAGTCCATCTCGTCTATTGGATGAGTTGCAATCAGTGGCGCAAAAAGAGCTGAAATGACATTTATCGCTATTATTGCAACTCCAAAGATAATCTGCTTGTTCACTCTCATTCTATACACCTCTGTAAGACTGTCTTATCTTTGGATTCACCAAAGCATAGGCTATGTCAATGGCCAAATTCACAAAAATATAGACAATTGCCGTGAACAAGACCTCTCCTTGAACGAGCATGTAATCTCTTCTGAAAATACCATCAACCATCAGTTTTCCAAGTCCAGGGAGTGCGAAAACCGTTTCGGTAAGCACTGCACCTGCAAGAAGATTACCAAGCTGCAGACCTATCACAGTGATGATCGGTATCAACGCATTTCTCAAGGCGTGTCTGTAGAGAATGAGAGTTTTCTTCAATCCCTTTGCATAAGCTGTTCTTATATAATCTTGATTCAATACCTCGAGCATGCTCGATCTCGTGAAACGTGCAATAGTACCTGTTGACAGAATACCAAGGGCCAACGAAGGGAGTATGAAATGACTCACTATATCCCAGAGTCCCTTTGAAGGATCGCCCAATCCTACGGCTGGCAGCCATCTCAACTGCAGAGAAAATACTATGATCAAAACCATTCCAAACCAGAAAATGGGAATCGATATGCCTATCAATGCGAGTATTGTAACGATCAAATCAAAAAAGGAGTTGTGCTTCATCGCAGCGACAATACCTGCTGGAATTCCTATTACAATAGCGACAAAAAGCGCGCAGATGCTTAAAGTGATCGTGGTGGGAAGTCTTTCAAGAATGAGTGACAAAACATCTTGCCTGTATATCAGTGACTTACCAAGATCACCTGTCACAATTCTCTTCAGATATAAAATGAATTGAACAAAGACTGGTTTGTCTAAGCCAAGTTCTTGTCTGAAACGTGCTATGTCTTCTGCTCTTGCTTGTGGGCCAAGCAAAACCATTGCAGGATCGCCTGGTATCATTTTCATTATGATGAAAACAGTCAAGATCACAAAAAACAATGTTGGTATGACCTGAATCAACCTTCTTGCTATGTACTTTGCCATTGCACCACTCCAAAAACCAGGAGCGCAAAAGCGCTCCTGGTTTGTTCATTTTTCCACCCATACATTTGTTCCGGGAGCATATAGGCGAATCATCATGTCTGGTGATGGTTTGTAACCTTGCACCTTCTTGCTGACTCCGTTCACCACCAATTTGTGCCACATCGGGAAGTAATACAGATCTTTCATGATCAATTCTTCAGCCTTTCTGTAGTACTCAGTTCTTTCTTTTTGATCGACTGACGATTCACCCAGTGAGATGTACTTGTCTACCTCTGGATTGTTGTAACCACCGCCATTACCGTAAGTGCCTTTTCTCGAAGAGTGGAACATATAGAAGATGAAGAATTCAGGATCTGGATACCATGTCCAACCAATCGTGTATGCATTGGCCTCACCTTTTGAAGTTGTGGCGGTGAAGGCTCCCCATTCGAGTGATTGGACTTCAACGTCAAACCCAACTTTTTTGAGCATCGACTGAATTATCACTGCAGCTTTCCTTCTGTTTGGATCCTCAGGCGTGTAAATCGTTAGTTTTACGGGCTTGTTCTCATAGCCAGCCTCTTTGAGTAACTGTTTGGCTTTCTCTGGATCGTATTTCGTGTAGAAAGATTTCACAGCCGGATTGTAAGCCCATGAGCCGGTTGGAATTGGACCATAGGCTGGTTCAGCACTACCGTTTGGAAAGATGACTTTCACCAACTGTTCAACGTCAATACCCCTGAAAAATGCCTCTCTTATTCTCTTATCTGTGGTTGGCCCATTCATTGAGTTCATGTAAACAGCGTAGACATTACAACCACCAACCATCTTTGCCTCGGCATTACCACTGTTGTTTACCTTTGGTATATCTTGGTCAAGAACGTCGCTTGTGATGTCCACTTCGCCACTGAGCAATGCCACCGTTAACACTGATTTGTCCGGGATGAATTTGTAGGTTATCTGCTTGAGATAAGGTTTCTCACCCCAATAGTTTTCGTTTCTCTCGAAAATCATGTGACTGTCTTTGACCCATTCAACCATTTTGAAGGGTCCTGTCCCAACTGGGTGTAGGGTGAACTGATCTTTCCAGCCCTCACACTCTTCTTTTGGAACAATGGCTCCACCAATATCTGTGAGGACTGTTAAGAAAGGAGCATAAGGGTACTTCAAAACGATCTTCACAGTGTACTTGTCAATGACTTCAACCCGATCGATCATGTAAAGTCGCACCATAGGGCTGATCGCAATCTCTCTGTCAAAACTGTACTTCACGTCTTCGGCGGTCATTTCTCTTCCATCTTGAAACTTACCCTTTTGGAAGTGCACGCCCTTTCTCAGTTTGAAAGTCCACTCTTTTAGATCTGGGCTCACTTCCCATGACTCGGCAAGGAGTGGATGAATCTCTTTGACTTCGGCATCGTACGCTACCAAGGTTTCAAAGACATTCCTCATAACCTGTGCAGATGCCAAGTCTTGGTACATCGCTGGGTCCATCGTCGTTGGGTTTTGATCCGAACCAACGCGGATGACTGAATCGTAATTTGGAGCTGCAAAGAGTGCCGCGGCAGCCAAGAGAACCACAAAAGACAACACTAACCTCTTCACACCAACACCCCCTTCTTAGAGAAATGTCCTCAGATAATTTCCCAAAATCTTTCTTGCACTGAGTACAATGCCATCGGTATATTTCTTGAAATATCTTTCATGCTGGAGTGTGAAGCCTACACAGTCTAAGTATACAAGCTGTTGATCTTTCAACTCTATGAAATTTTCATCGATTGTTTCCTTTTCATAAGGAGAAAAGTAGATACACTTGACCGTCTGGGCAATCTTTCCCCATCTTTTCAGAGCATCTTTGCACTGCTCCTCCTCTGGAACTACGACGGTCGCTCTATGCATTCTTGGCATAGCTTTGAAAAAGCTGTCTATAACCTTGTAAGGCAATATCAGTCTATCATCTTGAAATTTCGCAGTACAGAGCAACACAGCAAGATCCCCAAAATCCATCTTCGAAAGTTTTTCAGCCACCCACCTGTGTGATATGTGAGCAACAGTGCCATCTCTTTTTCTGCTCACCAACAACTCTTCACCAACTTCGGGTTTGTACTCATCTGGATCAACGCCATCGATCAAACCGATCTCAGTGTAGTGTAGATCCTTCTTACCAATTATTTTTACCAACTCTGGCACTACGTCATCTCTGGGACTCTCACCTATCGTGATGAACAACATGAAGATACCCCCGCTGAGTTTTGATTAATTATAATAAACACCGTATAGTATGTCAAGAGAAGACGTCATGAATTCAATGAGAAAAATAACCAGAGAACACCTAATCTCAAGGTACATGTTTTCTTGTCAGGGATGTTAATCTCCACTCAACACAGATACCTCAAGACCATCTTCCTCTGTGCTGAATATCTTAGCATTAATGGCAAATCGTTTCATTACTACAGGCACCAACCTTTCACCAAGAGATTCGGAAATGTCCAGATTTGTTTTTCACACCTTGATAAGTTGTATAATAAGATTCACTGTAAATTGTTGGGAATGGTGATCGATGAATTGGTTCTATCTGCTTCCAGGTATAATACTTGGCTTGGTACTCGGTGCCAACGATGGAGCGAGCATCTTTGGTCCACTTGTGGCAGTTGGCTCGATTCGCCGAAAAACTGCAATCTTGCTGAGTAGTCTTTTTGTAGTTATTGGAGCTGTCTTGAACGGCGCTGGTGGTATGAAGACTCTCGGTAACTTAGCAGTGCTTGATCAATTTCAGAGTTCGATCGCGATATTGGCAGCAAGTATCACCGTGATCACTTTGATATCACTTAGATTACCAGGCTCCGTATCTCAGTCTGTCGTCGGAGCACTGGTCGGTGTGGCGTTAATCGATGGTGTCACCGTAAAATGGCATATTCTACTGAAAATAGTGACTATATGGATTGCCACACCTTTGTTGGCAATCTTGATATCCTTTCTCTTCTACAGAATTCTTGCTGTTTTCTTCAGGCACTTGAGAAACATTAAGATTCAAGACGTAATGCTCAGGTACATGTCGATCATCGCGGTGTGTTACAGTGCCTATTCACTTGGTGCGAACAACGTTGCCAACGTGGCGGGCCCCTTTTTACATAGCGGTTTGGGCTACCTACTCTCAGGTTTCATCGGCGGCCTTTGTATAAGCATTGGCATTTTGGGTCTCAGCAAGAGGATGACTTTTGTCATAGGAAAAAGTATAATATTACTGGATCATTTTTCGTCACTTGTTGCGGCGATATCTACGGCGACTAATGTCTTGACATTTTCCTTAATAGGAGTACCGGTCTCCGCAACACAATCTGCAATAGGTACCGTGATAGGTGCAGGTATAAGCAGAGGTGAACGCCTCAGCAGTAGACGAACAAGAACACGAATAGTTCTCGGGCTCACAGTGACACCATTTCTTTCTGCTGTTGTTGGCGTACTTCTTTATATTCTTCTGAGGAGAGGGTGACATGGGCTGGATAGTTGGGAGAAAAGAACAAGAGATCGTTAAGAAGGTCTTAGAACATCTGGATATAATGAGTACAGAACTATCTGAACTCAGGAAACTTCTTGAAAAATATCTGAATCACGAATTCGATGAAATTGAAACACTTGCTGAGAAGGTCAGATATTACGAACACCAAGCTGACATAGCTCGGCGAGAGGCTGAAACAATGATGTACAAAGGCGCATTTCTACCGAATTTCAGAGGAGATCTGTTGGGTATTATAGAAGCAGCAGACAAAGTGGGAAACAAAGCAGAGTACATAGCCGATATATTGGAGTTAGAGCATCCAGTGATACCCGACACCTTGAATCCACAGCTCTTGAAACTCTTTGATGTCTGCACAGAGACTTACGAGGCTTTGAAGCTCTGTATACAGGAATTGTTCGAGGACCTTGAAAAGATCGAGGAACAAGTCTTGACAGTCGAACAAAAAGAACACGAAGCAGATGGCATCGAAAGATGTCTTATAAAACAGATCTACAGAATGGATATTTCTAACGGTCACAAATTCCAGCTCAAGGAACTTGTAAGAAGTATAGCCGACATCGCAGATCGCGCAGAAGATTGCTCGGACAGAGTAGAAATAGTTTCCTTGAAGAGGAGGGTCTGAATTGTCCCAAGTTGGGCAAAGATTCGAAGAATTAGTCTCTGTAATGGAAAAACTCAGATCACCTGACGGTTGCGAATGGGATAGGCAGCAAACTCACCAAAGCTTGAAATCTTATTTGATAGAAGAAGCCTTTGAGCTAATCGAAGCAATAGACCAATGTGACGATCAAAAGATGAAAGAAGAACTCGGTGATGTTTTACTTCAAGTGGTGTTTCACACTCAGATTGCCTCCGAAAGAGGAGTTTTTCAGATCGAGGATGTGGTAGACG
>JBBFME010000008.1:0-36610 GCA_037478695.1 Pseudothermotoga sp. | reverse complement strand
CTTTCACGTGTTTACCCTGAATGATGATTTCTCCTGATTCTGGTATAACAGCACCAGCCAAGATCTTTATAAGAGTGGACTTCCCTGCTCCATTTTCCCCCACCAAGCAGTGTATCTCGCCTTCTCTTAGATCGAAATCAACGTTTTTCAAGACTTTGTGTTCACCGTAGATCTTTACGATATTTCTCAGCTCTACAACGGGATTTTCAGCCATCAGAATCATCTCCAGAAATTCAAAGGCCGGGGGACGACTTGCTCCCGCCCCCTGGCCCTCAGGATCATCAGTTGAGTACATCCAGTAACCCTTTGTACTCTGGGAAGTACTCCTTTGTCAGTTGAATCCACACTGGATCTATGTCCCATGGAACAACCTTTGTCTTGTCGTCGATTGTTTCAGGAGTTATCGGTGTGATGGGCAGGAAGATCCACTGTCTCAAAGCCTTTATCTTGCCGGTGACGTATGAATGGAGTGCCAAGAAGGAGACAAATCCTTCCCATCCTGGAGAACTGGAAATCGAGTACTTAATGCTACCTTCTTTGATCAGTTCAATACCGTAAGGAGCACCGTTCGTTGTAATGACCTTTATAGGATTGTTGAGTAAGCCTCTAGATTTGAGCATTCGAACAACTGCGGCACCCATTTCCTCGTTGAAAACAAACAAGACTGAAAACTTGTAACCAGACTCGACGAGGTCTTGGGCTTGCTTCACTGCCTCATCAGGTATGTACTGTCCATCTCTGATTGCGACTATCTTGTTCTTCCCGAGTTCCTTTACAGCCGGTTCAAAAGACTTCAGGAACATTTGAACTGGTACGTGCTCCAATCTTCCCATTATGACGGCTATGCTTTCACCTGGGTAGTTGGTTGCAATGTACTGTGCAATATCCTTTCCCATGGCATCCCAGTTGAAGTCAATACATGCGACAACGGGATCTTTCGATTTCAAGACTTCTCCAACGTTATCAGTAACCACAAGAGGTATACCCGCTTTTGCACATTCTCTTGCAGCGATGAAAGCACCGTTGGGGTTGAACGAGAAAATACACATGCCATCGACTTTCATGTTGACAAGTGTCTGAATGTTGGAAATTTCCTTTTCCACATCATAATCAGAGTTCAAAACTACTACCTCGACTCCGGCAAGATTTGCCGCATAGACAAAACCTTCTACGTCTTTCCTGTACCATGTGTCGGGACCAGGTGTCACATAACCATAGACCAATTTCTTTGCTTCAACGATGGAAGTAAAAGCTATGACTAAGGCCAAAAGTAGGACTAACACCTTGAAACTTCTCATACTCCACCTCCTCTATTTAGGTCGCTTGATGCGACCATGAGTTCTCATGAACGGTTTGAGCTTTGAGGTTCTGAGAGAAGACACATTTGCCTTGAAAACAAGGTTACAAAGCGACAAATAAGCCTTTATTTATGTGAAGTCAATCGTTTGACTAACCGTTTCACTCAAAGAATACCAAAAGTCAACTGCTGAGTCAAATAGAGTTTGGCTTTATACCCGTGCATATATCATCGAAAGCTGTGATAATTGACCCTTATAAACCAGATTCGCCTTCTTGCTAATCTTCTTGCCGGTTTTCTTTGAAAATCGCGTGTTATCTATTCAAACCCATTGTGAACATGCTTTTACCTAATCGTCTGTTTGGTGAAAAGACGTTCACTTACCATTTCGAGCAGAGAATGAAGATCTATTGGGTGGGATTACAGTTGAAAGAAATGCGTTCTATGTTTTCGAGCGCACTCATTGGTTTAGTCGCTGGTATCGTTGTGGCCGCGTACAGATTTTCAATTTCAAAAATAGAGATCCTCAGAAATTCAATAACCTCAAGTCATGGAATTCTTTTATGGATAGGATTCTCCATACCTGTTGTGCTGATTTTGGTCAAGATAGCAGCCAAAGTACCATTTGTCAGTGGAAGCGGCATACCACAGGTCAAAATGCTCATCTTGGGAAAAACCGACTACGACCCGTTGAAAGTCTTGTTCTACAAGTTCATCGGTGGTATTCTGGCGATATTCAACGGTTTTTCTCTTGGCAGAGAGGGACCTTCAATACAGATTGGATCTTCGGTGGGACAGTGGTTGAACAGAGTAACGTCGAAGAAGAGTATGACCAAGGAACAACTCATAATCATGGGTGCGAGCTCTGGATTAGCTGCTGCGTTCAATGCACCATTAGCTGCCATAGCCTTTGCTATTGAAGAACTTCAGATGGTTCCTTCGATGTTCACCATCGCGAATTGCTCGATAGCTGCAGTTGTTGCCGATCTTGTTTCCAAGATTGCATTTGGGATGAACCCAGTATTCTCAGTGAAAATCGAAAATGTCCTACCTCTGAAATATTATTCGTTCGTCATTCTCCTGGGAACAATTACGGCAATAGCAGGTTGGATCTTTGAGAAATCGCTCTTGTACTGCGTTAGTCTTTCGAAGGATTTGAGATATTTTGCTGTAATCATTCCAACCATCTTTGCATGCTTCTTCATCCTTTTCTTGCCAGAAGTACTCGGTGGCGGTCATGAATTAGTTACTCAGAGTTTGATTGGTTCTTTTCCCATGAAGACTCTTTTGATTTTGCTGCTGACAAAATTCCTCTTCACCCTGATCAGTTACAGCTCAAAAGCCCCAGGGGGCATATTCCTACCTATGGTTTCTATGGGTGCAATGTTAGGGGCTCTTTTCTCAGAATCGATTGCCTTTTTGAACGACATTGATTCTTTCTACTTACCGAACTTCGCAATCCTTGGAGTAGCAGCTTTTTTGACGGCTGTTGTCAGAGCGCCCCTAACGAGCATCGTTCTTACAGCAGAACTCTTTGGTTCATTCAGCCATTTTCTGTCTGTAATGTTGGTTTCCACGGTATCTTATATGGTCTCTGGGTTTCTCAAAACCAAACCAATCTACGAAGTTTTGGCTGGAATGGCCGATCAAAAGATCCAACTGAATCCGACTGAAGAAGTGGAGGATTGAGAAGACTGACCTCTGCTCAGACTTGTACCATCTCGACTTTACTCTGCTCTGCTATGAATTCTGTGAAATGTTGACAGGAAATCTTGCCAGATCTCTTAAGAAGATTCGTCAAAACCTTGCCTGGTCCAACCTCGATAAAGTTTAGAACATTCATTCCTGTGATAGTGAGAATCGAATCGTGCCACAGAACAGGTGAAGTTATTTGCTCTAATACATACTGCTTTATCTCTTGCGGATCGGTTGTTTCTCGTGCCGTACAGTTCATAACGATAGGCCAACGAGGCTTTCTGAATTTGACGTCCTCAAGTTCACGCGTCATCTTCTCTCTTGCCGTTTCGAGCAAGGGTGTGTGGAAAGGTCCACTGACCTTCAGTTCAACAACTCTCTTTGCCTTAGTTTTCAACAACTGCATTGCAATCATGACGCTTTCTCTAAGACCACTTATAACAATCTGATCTTCTGCGTTGTGATTGGCAATCCAGACACCTTCTAAACCTGAGATCTGTTTTTGAACTTCATCAAAACGCAAACCAACAACTGCTGCCATCGTACCTTGTCCTGGTACAACTGCTTGCGAAATGTATTCTCCTCTCTTTCTGACTATGTACAGCCCCAATTCAAAATCATAAACGTCTGCAGCTGCAAGGGCAGTGTATTCCCCTAAGCTGTGCCCTGCCACCACCGAAGGGAGATAACCATTTCTCATTAGTTCATCAAAGGCTATGTAACTAGCCAAGTAAATGGCCGGTTGAGCATTTTCGGTTAGTTTTAGAATTTCTTCGTCCTCGTTCATCAACCTGTACATATCGATTCCAAGAACATCCTGTGCTCTTTCAAAGAAGAAATACGCCCTTGGATAAGCGGAGAAATCTCTACCCATCCCAGAATATTGAGAACCTTGGCCAGGGAAGATAAAAGCCTTCATCTTGGCACCTCCTTGCACAACCTTTCGATTGTTTGAAAAAACTCTTGAACTATCTTTGAAATCACTTCATCAACAGGCAGAATCTCTTCTACCAGACCTGCTGATTGGCCAGCCATGAAAGAACCCGATTCAAGATCTCCATCCAACACAGCTCGCCTTAGACTTCCAACGAGAATCTGTTCAGCTTCAAGTGGGCTTTTTGCCTCAAGCTGACGTATATGATTTGCGAATGGACTTTTCAAGACTCTTGCGGGATGTCCAAGCGCAGCTCCGGTAATCACCGTGTCTCTTATGGAGGCACTCAGAATTTTGTTCTTGTAGTTCTGATGAATCTGTGATTCAACTGTGGCGAGAAATCTTGTGCCCATCTGTATGCCTTCTGCTCCTAAAGCAAACATTGCTGCCATCTGTCTGCCGTCGGCGATACCACCTGCGGCAATGACTGGTATTCTCACTGAACGCACAACTTTGTCAACGAGAACAAGTGTTGAAACTTCACCGATATGACCTCCTGACTCCATGCCTTCCGCTATCACAGCGTCTGCTCCAGATCTCTCGAGCAACCTTGCGAGTGAATCAGAGGCAACTACAGGCATCACAGTTATACCTTTTTCTTTCAAAAGTGGGATGTACTTGGCTGGATTACCAGCACCAAAGGTAACCACTGGAACGTTTTCTCTCAAGACTACTTGTACTAATTCGTCAACGTATGGTGAGGCGAGCATGATATTCACACCAAACGGTTTGTCTGTCAACTCTCTTAAGGTGTGTATCGCCTCTAAGAGCTGACTTGCATTCATGGCACCAGAACCTATTACCCCAAGACCACCTGCGTTTGAAACAGCAGCGGCGAGCTTTGCTGTACCTGCCCAAGCCATACCGCCCATGAGAATCGGATACTCAATTTTCAAAAGTTCAGTTACTCTGTTTTTCATCTTTTTTCACCCCGAGTAACAACGTTGCCGTTGCGACGATTTTGTCTTCAACTTTGGCAACTGCACTCACCTTGAAAACACCGAGTCTTGACTCCTTCAACTTGACATCGTAGATCAAGAGATCACCTGGTCTCACCTCTGATTTGAATCTGGCTTCGTCGATTCCGAGAAACAAAGGTATTGTGTGTTGTCCCGGCTTGAGCAACATTATCCCCGCAGCTTGAGCAAGACCTTCAACTATCAAGACACCTGGGTAGATTGGATACTCTGGAAAATGACCTGCAAAGAATATCTCATTAGCGCTCACGTTCTTGACCGCTATCACATGCTCATCACTTTTTTCGAGAACTCTATCGACTAACAACATCGGGAATCGATGTGGTAGTATCTGCATAATCTCATCGATCTTCAACCTTCATACCTCCCAACGACGAGTGAAACATTGTGACCACCGAAACCAAAAGAGTTCTTGACGAAATTCGAAATCTTCACAGAGATCATTTGCTTTCCAACCACGTTGACCTTCACCTCGGGATCTTTTTCATCGAGATTGGGCATCGCGTGGAGAAATCCATTCTGCATTTGAAGAATTCCCACTACCAGCTCGGCTGCAGCTGCTGCACCGAGTAAATGTCCCATTAAGGCCTTTGTACTGTTCACAAAAACTCTGTCTTGAAAGATTCTCTCTATTGCCTTTGCCTCTGCGACATCACCAGCAGGAGTACTCGTTGCATGACAGCTCACATAATCTACTTCATTTGCTTCAATTTGTGCATCCTTTAAAGCCATAAGCATCGCTTTTCCCGCACCTTCACCCTCAGGATCTGGTGCACTCATGTGATACGCATCATCGTTCATCCCGAATCCCTTTATCTCAGCCAGTATCTGAGCTCCTCTTCTCTTAGCCTCTTCCTCAGATTCGAGTATTAACACGGCGGCTCCCTCACCCATGACAAAACCATCTCTGGCAACATCAAAAGGTCTTGAAGCCTTTTGCGGTTCATCATTTCGAGTCGAGAGAGCTTTCATGTTCGCAAAACCTGCGATTGGAAGCGGTGCTATCGTTGCTTCAGCCCCACCAACGATAGCAGCATCGGCATATCCGTGTCTGATGAGCAATGTTCCAAGTGCTATCGCATGGCCAGACGATGCGCAAGCGCTCACCGGCGAGAAGTTCACACCCTTCAAACCGTGCTCGATTGCCACCATTCCCGAAGCCATGTTTATCAGGAGCATTGGTATCAAGAACGGACTAACCTTTGAAGCCCCGGCGGAGAGGAATTTGTTGTTCTCTGTGTCAAGTGTGATAAAGCCACCCATTCCAGATCCCAACAAAACTGCTGTACGGTCGGCGCATTTACTCAAATCTATTTGTGCATCTTCAATTGCTTCTTTGGTTGCCGCAAGAGCGAAGTGCACAAATCTATCGGTTCTACGGACCAATTTCTTATCGATGAAACGCTCTGGATCAAAATTCTTTACCTCAGCGGCAATCCTCACAGGCAGATCTTTCGCATCAAAACTCTCTATTTGATCAGCGGCTATCTTTGATTCCTTCAACGATTTCAAGACTTCGTTTTTCCCAATGCCTATAGGTGATACAATCCCCATTCCTGTAACGACTACTCGACGCATTAAGCCGACCTCCTTTTGGGTTCATTATACTCGACGACGAAAAAGGCGGTCAAACCGCCTCTTTACTCGTTGAAAAAGTTGGATTTGTTTTTTTAACATCTCAGACTCGTTGGCTCTTGGCTCATTATAGAAAGGAAATTATGAAACAAGAGCTCGGAATTATCTTTCCCAACAGGACAAAATTATTTCCCGAACTTATCCATCTCGAAGATGACTGGGCGTACAAAACCGCGCCTCTATAGAGATTCCTCAGGCTGCCGGTCATCGTTGTAGTTAATAGGAATGTAACTCATACGTCACGTAAGTGATGCTTAGCCAACAGCGGGTAATTCTTCGTGCCTTAGAATGAGCATCTCTTCATGTTATGTCTTTGTAGAAAGCAAAAGGTATTCTCTTTCTCTTGGCGATGTATAAAGCCATGTCGGCGTTTCTGAGAAGTGTCTCAAAGCTGTTCCCATCAGTTGGGAAAAAAGCCATACCCATATTCGCAGAAATTGAAAAGCTTATATTCTGGACCACTATTGGCTCTCGAATTATCGACAACAATCGTCTTGCAAAAGCCGCGGAATCTTCAGCATCAGAATCGTAAAGCAAGAAGACAAACTCATCTCCACCCAATCTCGCCACGCTGTCGTTCTTTCTTGTGAGTCTTTGAATACGCTGAGCGATCATCTTTAGAACTTGGTCTCCAACAGAATGACCAAAGGTGTCATTCACCTCTTTGAACTTGTAGAGATCCACAAAGACTAAGCAAATCGATTTTTCCTCCCTTTGTGCAAGCGCGAAAAGTCTTTCAGCGTGTTCTTCGAGCAACCTTCTGTTTGGTAAACCTGTTAGAGGGTCATGATAGGAAAGATGTTCCAACTTTTCCCTCTGTTCTTTGAGTTCTTCTTCAAGTCTTATTCTTTCAAAGAGTAAACCAACTTGTCCAGCAAGAAGTTTTGCCATCTGTATCGACCTTTCATCAAAGGCGTTCTCGTTTTCAAAATTATCGAGATTGAAGAATGCTATTATTTCTCCATGCACAACAACTGGTATGGATAGCAAGACTTTTATACGGCTGACGCGTTCATCGGAGTACAGGAATTTCTTTCGTTCTTCATCAAGATTTTGTGCATTGAGCTGGTGCAAATTGCGAATGATCTTGACCTCCTTCTTATCCATACTTTGCGCGAGCTCTTCAACTCTGAAGAACATCTTGCCGACGAATTTTTCATCATAACCACAGACATTCGTGAAAACAAAAAGATCACCCTTTTTCATCAATAGACTGCCGGCTTGAGCCCCCGGGACACATTCGACTGCCCTTTCAAGAATGTACTGAGAGGCTTCTTCACTCTGTCCACTCAAGATTAGCTCTGTGAACTTGAGCAGTGCTTCGTGCAACCGCGTTTTTCTGAGCAACTCTTCTTTGTATTTGGTTTCTAATCGCATCGCTCTTCTAATGTTCAACCACCTTATCAAAATGATGACTGTCAACGAGATGAAGAAAGAAACAAGATAGTCCTGAGTCTTAAGAAAGGGCTTTTTAGATCGGCAGTTGAGACCAAGAATGGTAAAATTACCCTCTTCACATACTTCGATATCGCTGAAACCAAGTGAATCGAGTAATCCTTGCAAATCTACTATCACTGAAGCAATTCTATTTGGAAGGTATCTCGAATGATCTTCATCGTAGATCTTCAACACAAGTTGAAGGCTTCTCTCTGCAAAGCTGATCTGAAAATCTTGCATCTTCTCTACCATTTGTGGATCTACCTGTCGTATGGACGCACTCAACACGTGTGGGTAGTCCTTCTTGATCTCTTCTAATTTCTTTTGGATGTAGGTCTGTAAATCGTTCAAAACAGCTTCATACATGGCGTCTGAAATGAAAAAACTATGACTCAGCGTTGACGCGATAAAGTTCGCAGCACCGTTAATAACAACTTGTGCTACTTGAACTCTTTTTTTGAAATCTTTCAGATTCAGGTTGTACAGAAGAAGGGTACAAGCTATGAAAATTACCAGTGATGAGAGAAAAATCATCACGGTTTTCTTCATCGAGACTTTCCCCCAATCTCAATTACTTGCATATAGATAATAACATTTTCGATCCACAAAAATCGAGAATGTGATACACTTAAAGTACGTAGTGCTAACAAATGGAGGTGATGGAATGAAAATTCTGCTGAAGAATGCCTTTGTTTTTCCTGTTGTAGAGAAACCTTTCAAAGGTGATGTTTTGATTCAAGATGGAAAGATTCGAGAACTTGGGCAGAAAATCAAAGCAACAAAAGGCGTCGAAGTGATTGACTTGGAGGGTAAGTATCTATTCCCAGGCTTCATCGATGCGCACTCTCACATAGGGCTTTATCCGGAAGGCCTGGGCAATACCGAGAGTGAGGGCAATGAAATGACAGATCCCGTAACAGCACATCTGTTTGCTCTCGATGCCTTTTACCCAGATGATGTGGCTGTCAACAGAGCACTCAGAGGTGGGGTCACAACTGCATTTGTCGTTATGGGTAGTGCAAATCCCGTTGGAGGACAGGGATTCATCGCAAAATTCAAAAAGGGAACAGCAGCAGAAATGTGCATCGTTAATCCTGCAGGTGTGAAGATGGCATTTGGGGAGAATCCCAAGCGTGTCTACTCAGAGAAAAAGATTATGCCCACTACACGAATGGGCACGGCTGCAGTTGTGAGAACCTTTCTTTTGAAATCGCGAGATTATATGAAAAAGAAAGAACTCGCCACCAAGGAAGGTAAGGAATTCACAGACACCGATCCAAAGTATGAGGTAGGAGAAAAACTCCTTAAGGGAGAACTTGTCGCAAGAATACACGCACATAGGGCTGATGATATTCTCACTGCCATCAGAATAGCAGAGGAGTTCAACTTGAAATTCGTGATAGAACACTGTACAGAGGGATACAAGGTAGCAGATCTGTTGGTACAGAAAAAAGTACCGGCAGTTGCAGGTCCTCTTCTCACTTTTGCAACGAAATTGGAATTAAGAGACATGACGATGGAAAGTCTTTCCATCTTAGTACAAAAAGGTGTATTGGTGGCGTTGATGTGCGATCATCCAGTTATCCCACTTGAATTTGCAACCGTTCAGGCGGCTGCAGCGATGAGATACGGTATGAAGGAAGAAGAGTTATTGAAGATGCTAACCGAAAATCCAGCTAAGATCCTTGGCCTGTGGAATCGAATTGGTTCGATTGAACCTGGTAAAGATGCAGATTTAGTCGTGTGGTCAGCACATCCGTTCGATATGAAATCAGTCGTTGAAAAGGTGTTTATTGACGGTGATATAGTCTATCAAAAATGAAAGGCGGCTGATGCCGCCTTTTGAAATTTGAGTTCCTTTCTGTGATTCTTTCATTGCCAGGGATCGTACTCCCCGCAGAGAAATTTGTTTATCCAGTGAGCAGCTCTTTTGCCCGCGCCCATAGCCTCGATTACAGTCGCAGCACCTGTTACGATATCGCCACCTGCAAAGACCTTTCTCAGTTTCGTTGCACCTGTTTCGCTGTCAGCAATTATATAGCCATACTTGTTCAGAGACAAACCCTTGAACTCACTCAGTAAAAATCGATTTGCATCTGTGCCTATCGCCTCGATTATCATGTCTGCTTCAATGATGAACCTACTGTCTTCAATTGGAATTGGTTTACGCCTTCCTGATTCATCTGGTTCACCCAATTCCATGCTTATGCATTCAGCTCCTACAACTCTACCTTTTTCATCACCTATGTATTTTATCGGTTGTGTGAGCCACATGAATTGGATACCTTCTTCAACAGCATGCAGGTACTCTTCACGGCGCGCTGGCATCTCTTGTTCTGTTCTCCTGTAGATGACTTTCACCTGTTTGGCGCCGAGTCTCAACGCACTCCTGGCGGCATCCATCGCTACATTTCCTCCACCGACAACTACAACTCGTGAACCCTTTTTGACAGGTGTGTCATAACTGGGAAACAGATAAGCTTTCATCAGATTCACTCTCGTGAGAAATTCATTCGCTGAATAGACTCCGTTCAAGTTTGTTCCTTCAATTTTCATAAACTTGGGTGTGCCAGCACCAATTCCTAAAAAGATGGCATCATATTCTTGCAGCAGTTCCTCAACAGAGATTGACTTCCCAACCGGTGTATTCAGATGAATTCTGACAGAAAGAGATTCAATGTACTTAACCTCTCTTTCCACTATTGCTTTAGGTAACCTGAACTCCGGTATACCGTATACCAAAACACCACCAGGTTTGTGAAGAGTCTCGAAGACATCAACTGAATAACCCATCTTGGCGAGATCTGCTGCAGCCGTCAAACCTGCAGGGCCAGAGCCAACAACGGCAATCTTTTTGCCCTTTGAGGGAGCGATTTCCACTCTCGAATCTTTTACATTGGCCGCTTCCCAGTCAGCAACAAATCTCTCGAGCCTTCCTATGGCTACTGGCTCTGAACCGGGTATTTTACCGACAACACACCTTTCTTCACACTGAACTTCTTGAGGACAGACTCTGCCACACACAGCCGGTAGATTGTTGTAGAGTTTGAGAATCTTTGCTGCTTCACCAAAATTCCCTTCTTTAATCTTTCTTATGAAACCTGGTATATCTATTCCCACAGGACAACCACTCACACATGGATGCGCTGGACATTGTAGACACCTTCGCGATTCTATTACCGCTTGCTCCTCAGCATAGCCAAGCGCCACCTCTGAGAAGTTCTTAATCCTTTTATGTGGTTCTTGCTCTGGCATCGAGGTTTTCTTAGAATTTGGTCTCACAGCCATGATAGATCACCAACGCTTTCTTCGAAGACCTTAAGACTTTCCTGCTCTTCTTCGCGATACTGAGCTAACCTGATCAGCAATTCTTCCCAATCTACTTTCGTACCATCAAACTCTGGACCATCGACACACGCAAACTTCATTTGACCATCAACGGTCACCCTACAGGCACCACACATGCCCGTGCCATCGACCATTATTGGATTCAAAGAAACCCATAGCTTCAGCCCAAGTTGTTTTGCCTTCAACGCACAGAACTTCATCATAACAGTTGGTCCTACAGCCCATGCCACATCTATTTTGAATTTATTCGCGATCAAGTCCATACCATCTGTCACCACACCCTTGACTCCATATGAACCATCATCGGTGGTAACGATCAACTCATCGGCAAGGCCTTGAAATTCGTCCAGCATTATCACATACTCTTTGCTACGACCTCCCAGAACTACAAAGAGTTTGTTTTGGTATTTCTTCAGTTCTTTCGCAATCGGAAGTAATGTTGCTATGCCAACACCACCTCCAACTAACATGACATTACCAAAGTGTTCGATTTCACTTGGATTGCCCAATGGTCCAACAACGTCCGTCAATAGATCGTTCTCTTTCATCATACAGAGTTGGTAGGTAGTCTTCCCGACAGCGCGCACCACCATGCGAAAACTACTTTCGTAAATGTCCGCGATAGTTAAAGGGATGCGTTCGCCCTTTTCACCTATACGAACTATAACAAATTGTCCTGGTTTGGCCCTTTTGGCTATCTCTGCGTTTTCGACAACAAAATCATATACTTGTGGTGCCAACTTCGTTTTTCTGAGAATCTGGTTTTTCAAAGAAGTTCACCTCCGCGATGATCCTTGCTTTCGTCTTGATTTTCCGATTTCAAAAGAACAGAATGTTTCTGCTTTGAAATTTACAGTCGATAATTTGAATTAAATGAACTTCATGAATGCTCGATAGGCTTTCACAGCAATTTTGAATTTCAAAAGTTGATCTCATGAAATCAACTGGTCGATCATATTTTGCTACATCACCTCAGCTTGTATCAGATTTTCAAGCGAGCTCGAAAAATCCCTCTCAGTCTATTCTAAGAAAATGCACCGCACAGTCATTTTCTGTAATTGACATGTAACATAATTCGAGTTATTATTTCTTTGGACAGCGACCCCCCTATCCCCCCTTGGATGGAACCAAGCTGCCTGAGGAGTCTGCGCAAGCAGGCTCCTCATTCTATTTCGGTATGTACAGAGAAAAGTCTGATTCTAAGTTGCTCACCCTTGCATCTTTCCACGTGACGACCTTAGTTGGGTGTTGTTTCGTCCCAACACCATAGATCAAGAAACACACCATCCCGGGTTTCCCTATTACAATACTGCAATCCTTTGGTACTTGAAGAGAATACTGAGTTTGTATTGGGGGAGTTTTGAAGTAATAGAATTTGTACGGAGCCAATCCCGGCTTGAGTTCCTTTGAGAAATAAACAGTTTCACCTTTTCTAAAGGTTACCCAAACATTTTCTTGACCCATCACGAACAATCTCAAATATCCAGTGGTTGGATCATCGTAGAGTTCCTCGACAATTCTCTCGAGATCTGTAGAGGTGTTGGAAAGAAAATTCGCTGCCGAGATGTACTTGTCCAAAACAGAATTCGGCCCAAAAGAAGTTTCAAGTTTCGATATCCTGTCATTCAGAGTGTTTATCTTCTTTTCGAGACTTGCAACAACAACGTCCTGTTGTTTTCTCTGTTTGACATAGTACACGAAAGAGAAGATAGATAGAACCGATCCACATACAAGAGCAACTATGAAGAGAAAAACAAGAAAACTCACCAAGAATTCCCGCCTCTTTCTCACCACAGTTGACCTCCCTCCATTTCCTTACCTGTCCTACCCACTGCATAAGATTTTTCAACCATACCAAGTTTGATGCAAAAGAACAAAGTCGATGATCCGCCATAACTTATAAAAGGCAATGGGATACCAGTCACAGGCATTATTCCCATAGCCATTCCCATGTTCACAAAGATGTGCAGAACAAAAATCGCCATGACTCCGACGTCGACGAGCTGCCAAAACTCATTTTTTGCAAGTCTTATCGCGTTTGCTATTCTAAAAGCGAGCAGAGAGTAGAGTATTATGCACACAGAGATGCCTAAAAATCCAAATTCTTCTCCTATGACCGACAGAATGAAATCAGTGTGATTCTTTGGGACATACTTCCAAATGGTTGATGGACCTTTCAGATAACCTCTGCCCAAAAGACCACCTGAACCAATCGTGTGAAGAGATTGTGTTACATTGTAAGCGCTGCTCTGTCTATATGCTGACGGCGATAGAAATGAGATTATTCTTTCTTTTTGGTATTCTTTAAGCCCAAAGAAGTACAACACCGGCAATAATGCGAGCAAAACAATCATGATCAAAATGACAGGCTTCAGCGGCATTCGAGAGCAAAAAACTACTGAAAACCACAACATGACAAGCAATATGGCTGTGCCAAGGTCGGGCTCAGCTGCCACCAACAAGACCATCGAACTAACCATCAGAAAAGAAGCAATCAGGTTCCTAACAGTTTTTCTCATCAACATGGTAGCGCTGATCAATATCACACATATCTTGGCAACCTCAGATGGCTGAAAGTATCCCACCTTCAGATCAAACCAGCGACGAGCACCTCCTGAGACCGTACCAAAGAAGAGAACAGATACGAGACCGAGGAGACACAAGAGATACAAGAACCAGCTCAGCCTCTGTAAATCTCTCTCTCTGAGCAACATCGTCAAGAAGAGTGCTGCCATACCTACGATATCCCAGATCACTTGCTTTTCCACAAAGATCATCCCGTAGGTCCTCGTGCTACTGTATATGGCTAAGAGCCCTATGAACATCAGCAAGGCAACGAGTACAGGTATGAAAAGATCAATTCTTCTGTTCTCCCACGGCATCTTCAATCCTCTCTCTCATTCTGCAGAAGGAACATTTGTCAGTGGTTGTTGGATAACCACAACTGACACATTCGTTCAGCGAAATGGCACCATCTTCGAATGGATTGAGCCTTTGAAATTGTTTGTAGAATCTCAGTTTCGTACCTGGTTGATCAACTTCAAGCTTGTTGAGAAGACTCTTGTATCTGAGAGAGCTTGCATTTTTAGAGAAAGGACATTTCTCACCTTCAAAAGGGATACTGTTCAGCATCGCATAGACGTAGATCTCTTTCTCAGTTAACCAGACAAGCGGTTTCGCCTTAGCCACGATTTTCTCGTGAGTCTTCGGCATGAATGGAGCTTGTCTTTGCAGGTATTCCAAATTCCAGTTCAAGAGATTCCCCAACAAGAACGAGACCTCGTCATCCAAGTTGTGACCTGTAACCACCAAATCATAGCCGTTTTCATAGGCAACTTTGTTCATCAGATACCTTCTGACCAAACCACAAACAGAACAAGTTGGTCTTCTTAACAATTTGGCCACTTCTGGTGTCGTAAGCCCTGACAGATACTTCTTTGCATCCACGATTATCAGTTCACTTGACATCTTTGCTGCAAAACCAAGAATCATATCGTTTTTCGGCTTGCCAATCCCAGTATCAATCAACAAACCAGAAGTCTTGTAACCTAGTTTATTAAGCACATACCAAAGAGTCATGCTGTCTTTGCCACCGGAAACTGCCACAAGCACATTAGCATCTTTCTGAATCATCGAGTATTCAGCGATAGTTCTCTGGATGCATTTCTCAAAGTACTCTATGAAGTGTTCCTCACAGAAAGCGGCGTTGTGTTGAATGAGTCTTATGATGGCAGTTTCGGAACATTTCTTGCACTTCATCCAGCAACCTCCTAAGGAACTTCCTTCAAGATCATTTTATCATTATGTGGTTTAATTAAAATGGTGAGTCTATGTGGTCATAAACATTGTGGGCACAAGTAAGGTTGCATTAGTTGTTTGTAAGACTTTGGTCGAGGGCTATGATTTCTCAGTTGGTTATGTTCTCTCGCGCTCTAAGGAGAGAGCCATTTCGTTCGTGCAAAAACTTGGTGCAGGAACTCCAGTGAATTACGAAGATGAATTTACCCTGAAAGATATCGTTTTCATAGCTGTTCCGGACAGTTTCATCAAACCTGTTTATCTGCAACTGAAGAACAAGATTGATAGAGATGCATTGATCTATCATTTCAGCGGATTTCTCTCCTCAGATGTTTTCGAGGGTGCAACGGGAAGAGGTTCAATCCATCCCAACCTTGCTTTTGCAGACGAAGAAGTTGCTTTCAAAATGATTAGAAGTTGTTGTTTTGGCATCGAGGGCAATGAAAGAGGGCTTTCTCGTGCAAGAGAAATGGTGAAGAAGATATCTGGTTGCTGGGTAGAAATTCCTCAAGATGCAAAAATTGCTTATCATCTCGCCGCAGTGATAGCATCGAATTTCAGTGTCGGGCTTGCGTACCTTGCCAAGAAAATGTATGAACTTCACAGGATGGACGGTTTTGAAAAGATCATACCTCAGTTGATGCTAAATACAGTTGAGAACATCTCAAAACTCGGTGTTGAGAATTCTCTCACCGGTCCAGTTGCAAGAGGTGACTGGTCGGTAGTAGAAGCAGAAGGAGTTCTTTTCGAGAAATCATTTCCAGAATATGGACAAATATACAAAGGGTTCGTAGATCTCCTGAGAGAAATCAGTAAAGGGGTGAGAAGATGAACGTTCAGAAATTCATGTCGATGAAAGGCAAAGAACAGATTGTCCTGATAACCGCTTATGATGCTCCCTTCGCCAATATCGTTCACCAAGCTGGTGTCGATGCAATATTAGTTGGTGACTCTGTTGCAAACAACGTCCTTGGTTATTCAGACACTTTGCCAGCGACGATGGAAGATATGATACGCCACACTCAAGCGGTCAGGCGCGGAGCGCCTGAGGCCTTTATCATTGCGGATATGCCTTTTCTGTCTTATCAATGTTCTTATGATGAAGCTGTGAAAAATGCGGGAAGATTCTTGAAAGAAGCTGGCGCGAATGCCGTGAAGCTCGAAGGAGGCTCTTTCTATGCGCCTTTGATAGAGAGATTAGTGAAAGCCGGCATACCGGTGATGGGGCATCTTGGCTTGACTCCCCAATCGGTGAATGTATTCGGTGGCTATAAGGTGCAAGGTAGAACTGAAAAAAGTGCAGAATACCTTGTTGAAGAAGCAAAAGCGATTGAGAAAGCCGGTGTCTTTTCAATAGTTTTGGAGATGGTGGTCGAAGAAACGGCAAAGAGAATTACGGAGAGTGTAGCTGTACCTACGATCGGCATAGGTTCCGGTAGGTACTGCGATGGACAGGTTTTGGTCTTGCATGATCTGCTCGGTTTGAATCCAAGTTTCCTTCCGAAATTTGCAAAGAGATATGCAAACCTCTATCAAATGTCTTTGGAAGCTGTGCAAAGGTATGCTTTCGAGGTGCGCAATCGCACCTTCCCATCAGAAGAAAACGTTTTCAAGGTTGGTGGAGGATCGTGAAAATCTTGCACACTTCTGACTGGCACTTGGGTTTGGAGTCTTGGATGGGTTCGAAGGCAGTGGACAGGCTTGAAGAGACAAAGAATTCTCTTCTTCACCTTGTGCAGATAGCAGAAAAGGAAAAGGTCGAAGTTGTTTTGATCACCGGAGATGTTTTGCATAAAAAAGGTGCCCCGAGGATCGAGGTTCTGAATGTACTCTCAGAGATTGTTTCTTCTTTTGCGAAAATCGCCCAAACCTTTCTCGTGATGGGCAACCACGACTGGCAAGGGTTGAAGACGTGGAATAACTTGCCGGTGAAGAATCTCCTCGTGATTGATTACCCAGACCAAGTCACTTTGGAGAAGGTGAAGATCTTCTTCTTGCCTTACGTTGACCCTCAGAGATTGCTTGGAATGAAAGATGATCCCATAGCTGCTGCAGGCGAGTACTTGAACAACTTCTTGGTGCAAGTTCGTAATCAAATAGATGAAACAAAGATCAATATACTCGCTGGTCATCTTTTAATAGAAGGACTGATCGAATCTGATGAAGAAAGTTCCATAGGCGTACAGATAAAGAAGTCGGTGATTCCCACAGGGTTGAATTACGTCGCACTTGGTCACATACACAATAGGTCTGTTGTAGAACAATCGCCGTTGACTTGTTATGCGGGATCACCAATAGCACTTGATTTTGGAGAAGAGAAGGACAGCAAAGGGGCTATTCTCGTGGAGTTCGAAAAAGACAAAGTAAGACTTCATCAAATAAACGCACCGAGAAAATCTTTGAAAACCTTTTACGCACAAGATTATTCAGAAAACTCTCTCAGGTCGCTGACTCAAGAACTCAAGAACTTCGACGGTTATGCTCGCGTGATATTCGACAGTCACTCGTCAGATGAAGTACGCAGGTACTTGATGGAAAATTTCGAGTGTGTCGTCAAAGTGCAGTTCAAAAAAAGTGAAAGGCAAGGTGAAAAACCAACCGTTATGGCAAGAGAAAAAGTGGACATTCTGCAACTGTACGACAAGTACGTCAGAGGTAGATTCGGTGAAAATGAAGTAGCGATGATTGAACTTTTGAAGAAGATTCTCAAGGAGGTTGAAGAAGATCAGACCGATTAGTATTGAGATAAGCAATTTTCTGGGTATTGAAGACTGCAAAGTGGACTTCAAAGAAGGCGTCTTTCTCATACTTGGGCAGAATGGAGCGGGCAAGTCTTCTCTGCTCGAAGCAATCGTTTTCGCTCTATATGGGACTGGTGTTAGATATGGAAGAAAAAGCCCCGTTGATTACCTTCACTCGAATAGATCGGTTTGCCAGGTCAGGTTCTGCTTCTTGAGAAACGGCAAGAAATACGAGGTGCTCCGACGTGTAAAAAGTTCTGGAGGTACAGAAGCATTGCTGATCGAAAATGATTCTGTGATTGCAACTCAGAGGAGCCACGTAGACAAAGAACTGCAAAGAATTTTCGACACCTCTTACGAAAGTTTCATCGCCACCTTTTTCTTACCACAGGGTCGAGCAACATACTTACTCACGGCAAAAAGATCGGAGATCAACGATATAGTCTTCGACATACTCTTTCCAAAAAAGGTGTTGAGAGTTGTCCAAGAAAAGATCAACGAACTGGTGAAAAACCTTCATGGAGAATGTGAAAAGAGACAGGCAAGGTTAGCAGACCTCAGAGACAGGTCCGATAAATTATCGCAACAGGCTTCGGCAGAAAGAGTCGCATTTCTCAACAACAGACTTAGTCAACTCTATAGAGAGATAGAGTCCAAGCAAGAAGCAGTAAAGGTAGTAGAACAAGAAAGACAGTTGTGGGAGCAGATCAAACAAATTGAAAACACTCTGACGTCTTTGAAGACAGAGAGATCAAAACTCATCGAAGAGGCAGAAGAAGAAAAAAAGATAAACCTTGCCAGATCTTTGAGTGGAGAATTTCAAAGCCTGGCAAATCTTCGTGAAAGAATCGACTATCTGCAAAAAGAGAAAAGTAAGGTAACGCAGCAGATGGAGTTATACAAAAACGGCATTCTTCAAGCCCAAGATCAACTCAACAATTTGCGTGAAAAACGAAATGAACTTGAGAAGGAGCTGGATCTTCTCTACAGAGATAGAGATATGCTCCAAGAGATCGAACTGCATAGCGAGCCTTTGCTCAATGAACTGAGTCAACTCGAAACAGCAGTTGTGTTTTTGGAAAGAGAGAAAAATGAACTGAGTAATAACTTGTCGCAGTTTGAACGACAGTTGACTGAAAAACAGCAAAGACTTCAGAAACAGAACATCGAACTTCGAAAGCTGGAAAACGAATTCAGTTCAGTAAAAGGAAAGAGTTTGTTGTGGATGGCTCATGAAATAGCCCAGAACCTTCAAGAGGGTGATAGATGTCCGGTGTGTGGAAGTACCTTTCAAAAGATCTCCTTAGGCAAAGTCGAAGGTGATGCACAAAGGTACCAGCAACTGAAAGAGAGTATGGAGAAAGTGCAAAATCAGATACAACAAGTAGAGGTCGAGATTAAGACCGTTGTTGAACAAAAGGAAAAAACACTGACGCGTGTGAGTCAGATAGAAGAAGATCTTCTGTCTAAGACAAAAAAGATTGACTCAGTCAAAGAACAACTCGCAAAGTTGGGTTATGAGAGTTCGCTCAGAAACAAGATAAGAGAGATCTCAACGAGGATAGAAAAAACCTTGCAACAAAAAACTGAGACTCAATCCAAGATTTCCAAACTCGAAGAACTGACAGAACAATCTTCAAAGAGAATCGAAGAACTCAGCAAAGAAGAATCTCAGACCTCAAAAGAGTTAGAGGAATTGAAAAAGAATTTGCTTGAGGCAGAGAAAGAGTTCCACGAAAGACTAAAGCAGATAGGTTTTACTCTTCGAGAATTTGAGATATACAATGCAAAACAACCACCACAAAAAAGCGTTGTGCAGATCCTTCAAAAAATAGAGTTGGAAATTGAAAGGAACACAGAAAAACTCAGTCAGCTGCGAGAAGCGGTGAAAATGGACTTTGAAATGTGTGAAAGAGAATACAAGAGATTATCAACCGAACTGGAACAGCTCAAGAAAGAAAGAGAAGAAGATCTTAAACAGAAGGCAGTTCTTGAGCATGTATTACAAGAATTGAAATCCATCGAAGAACAAAAATCGATACTCGACAGGGAGTACAAGTCAATTGACGCAGAGTATCGAGTCGCTCAAGCAGTCAAGGAAACTCTCTCGGCAAGGGAGTTTCAGTCTTTTGTCACTAACATGGCACTTGATGAAATTAAAGTGAAAACCAATGATATACTCGACGCCCTCACCGATGGAAGATTCAAGATCCAAATCAATGACAACGGTTTTGTCATAACCGATGGAGGTGTCGAAAGAGATGCAGCTGGCTTGTCGGGTGGTGAAAAGACCATAGTTTCACTTGCACTGGCAATATCAATTGCAGAGACCACAGCAGGGCAAATGGAGGCATTCTTCATAGACGAAGGTTTCTCATCACTCGATGAGGAGAACAAATTGCGTATAGCGAAAGCCTTGAAACAAATGGAGAAACTCAACAAAGTGATTGGATTTGTCACACACGATCAACAGTTTGCAGATTATTTCGAAAGAAAATTGCTCGTCGAAAAAGGTGGTGTGGTAAGGTGGCAGTAGAAGAATATCAATCGCTCATAGAAAGAATCGTTCAGGAAAAAGGTCTAAAGGCGATTCCTAAACTTCTGGAATTGTTAACCGACGAAAACGAAGAGGTCAGAGAAATAGTTCTGCAAACGATTCACAGATTTGGAGATGAAGCCAAAGAAGTTCTGTTGAAGAGATTCAAAGAGAAAGTTGCTGAATCGAACAAAAACGATGTGCTCACTCTTTACTTGGTAGACATTCTCTCCGATATGGGAGAAAAAAGTATAAAAAAGGATCTCTACCAGTTACTGAACAGATACGACTATGAAAACGCACAAATAGTCATATACGAAGCACTTGCAAAATTGGGAGATGGGGAAAAGGTCATCGATATTTTATCCTACTTCATGCTGGAAGATGAATATAGAGCCGAACTTGCCGAACAAGTTGCCATGGCACTGTCTCATATCCCAACATCAAGAGCATTAGAATGCCTTGTGAAGGCATATCAAGATGAACAGCTCAAAGAGGCAAAGCCGTTCATCTTGAAAGCCATAGCCATCATAACGATGAAAGATCAACAGCTGTGGAATCACCTACAAAAGATATCGCCAAAGAACTTGATCAACGACATTCAAGAGTTTATTTCATAGATCACTTCATCAAATTTTTGGCAACGGTACCTTCTTTGAAAACCATGAGTATATTCGATGGTTCCATGAGAGTTCTTATGTTTTCAAGTGGGTTTTCTTTCAAAACAACAAGGTCAGCTATCTTGTTCGCCTCGATAGTACCAGTGATCTCAGAAAAACCTACAGCCTGGGCAGCGTTCTTGGTTGCGGCAACGATTGCTTCCATGGGACTCATGCCTACTTTCTCCACGAACAGAACGATTTCCAACGCGTTTTCTCCGTGTCTGAAAGCACTTGTACCTCCGAGAAAGTCAGTACCAGTCGCGAGTTTTACTCCAGCATTGTAAGCCAACCTTATGTTCTCGACGTGTATCTTGTAGACTTGCTCACATTTCTGTAGGCCCCACTCTGGTATACCGATCTGTTTTCCATACCTCATAATGTGTTCGACTATGGAAAGAGTTGGTACGACTATTGCATCTTTCTCCTTTGCAAGACCGCAACACTCTTGATCGATGAAAATCGCGTGAGCTATCACCTTCACACCAGCTAAAAGTGAATTTCTTATGCCTTCTGTTCCCTGAGCGTGTGCGTGAACAAACCTTTTTGCATGCCGAGCTTCTTGGACTATCGCTTTGAGCTCTTCGATCGTGAACTGTGTGTACTCAGGTCTATCTTTTTCAGAGAGAACGCCACCAGTTGCAGAGACTTTTATGAAATCAGCACCACACCTCAGCGCGTATCTGGCAGCTTTTTGACATTCTTCTACACCATCGCAGATGAGAGCACCTAAGGAACTCTTGAACCGTGACTCTCTCGGATCGACGTACTGTATAGGCAGATAGTGTTCATCGCCATGACCAAAGGTTTGCGAAAGGGTATGACCTGCAGCCGATATCCTTGGACCTATGATAGTCTTCTCTTCAACAGCCTTTTTGATACCCACGGCAATAGATCCACCCGCATCTCCTATTGTTGTAAAACCTGAGTGGATCAAAGCCTCTAAGTCCTTGACAACTCTTGCAACAAGAACTTCATAAGGTACCAAAAGCGATTCTTTCAGAAGATCTCCGCTTCGAAAACCTGTCAAATGCAGATGAGCATCGATCAAACCCGGAAGAAGAAATGCACCTTGAAGATCGACAACTTTGAAACCGTTAGGCGTCAATTTTCCTTCAGCAACCTCCACAATCTTATTACCTTGAATCAAAACAGTTCCTTCAAAAGGTTCTCTACCAGTACCATCGATGATAACTGCGTTGGTCAACGCAACAGCTTCTGCCATCAAAGCACCTCCTCATTTGAGAGTTTTATGTATGATAAAACATCTCTGTCGAGTTGTCAACAAATTCAGTTGCTTAATCGTCAAAGTTGAAAAATATTCTTTTGTAACTCCAACGCAATACAGATGTTGTTCGTGTACGGTGTGATACGATTTTCATGGAGGTGTGTACATGGATCGCCCGAGAATCAAGTTGGATAAAAAGATCGTCGATTATGCAAGAGAGCTCGCAAAACAGATCACCGACAAAATTCAAGAGATGATTCAACAACACTCAACCGTATCTATAGAGAGAACAGTCCTCAGACTCTTTGGAGTAGACGGAGTCACAGACGATCAAATACCCATTGTGAATTTGGTGATCGACAAACTCAAAGAATGGCATATGCTCGAAGATGGTGTAGCAAAACCTATCACAAACGCAATGATCGTGCTCAGTAAAGATGTCCAAACCGTGTGTGAAGCGATTGTAGATGGGTTGGACCTGAGATCTTTGCCTCGCGCACCAGAGGAAAAGATTTCACGAATGATGCGAGAGATTTCAACAGAGGCACTCGACAGGATACAGAAAAAGAGTCAAGAAAGAGAAAGCCTTCTTGAACAGTTGGGCGATCCACCTCAACCCTACAAGTACCTTATCGTTGCGACTGGAAATATATACGAAGATGTCGCGCAAGCAAGATCTGCTGTAAATCAAGGTGCAGACATCATCGCTGTTATAAGATCAACAGCGCAGAGTTTGCTCGATTACGTACCATACGGTGCAACTACCGAGGGCTATGGTGGAACTTATGCAACGCAGGAAAATTTCAGGATAATGAGGCAAGCCCTTGACGACATCGCGAAAAAGGTCGGTAGGTACATCAGACAGGTGAATTACGCCTCAGGTCTGTGCATGCCTGAAATCGCTGCTATTGCTGCCTTAGAGGGACTTGACATACTCTTAAACGACGCAATGTACGGCATTTTGTTCAGGGATATAAACATGATCAGAACCTTCACGGATCAGTATACTTCCAGACTGTTGTGTGCTTTCGCGGGGATAACCATAAATACAGGAGAAGATAACTATCTCACAACAGCAGATGCCATAGAAAGAGCACATACTGTTACAGCCTCGCAATTGATCAACGAGCAGTTTGCACTCAAAGCTGGAATGAAACCTCGATTGATGGGACTTGGACATGCCTTCGAGATAAACCCAGAGATTGAAGATGGTTTACTCTATGAAATAGCACATGCAATGCTTGCAAGGGAACTCTTCCCAGACTATCCTATCAAGTACATGCCACCGACGAAATTCATGACCGGAAACATATTCAAAGGATATGCCATAGAAACTCTCTACAACCTGGTTTCGGTGATGACCAATCAAGGTATACAGTTACTCGGTATTCTGACTGAAGCAATCCACACACCTTATCTACAAGACAGATATCTTGCCCTGTTGAACGCCAACTACGTTTTTAGCAACGCACGCCATCTTGGCCGAGAAATTCTCTTCAAAAGAGATGGTTTCATAGAGAGACGTGCAAACGAGGTGCTCAAAGAGGCTGTCAAGTTGCTCGAACACGCAAAAGAAGTTGGACTCCTCAAGGCAATAGAAGAAGGCCAGTTTGCTGATATATCTCGAAGAAGAGACGCCGGAAAAGGACTTGAAGGTGTTTTCAAGAAATCCGAAAATTACTGCAACCCCATACAAGAAGAACTGGAAAGGCGACTGGGGGTGAAAAGATGACAGATCTGAGAAACATTAGACCGTATGGTGATCAGATGGGAGATGGAGCCGTTCAGCTTTCTTTCACCATTCCACTCGAATGTGGTCCACTGGCGCGCGAAGTGGCCAAGCATTTTTGTGAAAAACTTGGTTTTCAAGAGATCACAGTGGCAACGATGGAAGACATGGGGGAAAACTTCACCTTTTTCGTCGTATACGCAAAGACGACTGTCTCCGTTGACGCTTCAACGATAAAGGTCGTCGCACCAAAATTCAAGAAGATGACACGCGAGCAATTGGACGATCTGGTCAAAAAGGAATTCAACAGACAGATAGTTGTGGTCGGCGCAACTGTTGGAACAGATGCCCACACAGTTGGGCTGGATTCGATTCTGAACATGAAGGGTTTCCACGGTGACTATGGTTTAGAGAGATACCATGCCTTCAAAGTTTACAACATGGGTGCCCAAGTTCCGCCAATTGAACTCGTGAAAAAAGCACGTGAAGTTCAAGCAGATGTAATCCTTGTCTCACAAGTTGTCACTCAGAGAAACATACACATAAAACACCTCACTGAGTTGATGGACCTTCTCTATGCAGAAGGCCTGAGAGAAGAATTGTTGGTGATCGTAGGTGGTCCAAGGATCACACACGAACTTGCATTAGAACTCGGTTATGATGCTGGCTTCGGTGCTGGCACTACACCAAGCGATGTTGCCAATTTCATTGTTCAGGAACTTTTGAGGAAGTCTTCTCGTTGATGATTTTCTTGACGAACTCCTCTTCTTGATCGTCGGTGATGATACCGTCAAGTTTTGCACAGAACAATTCTTCAAGTATCTCACCGACGATCCTCCCAGTTTTCAAACCAAAGTTTCTCACCAAAGAATGTCCATCGATCTTTGTTTTCGTTGCTTTCTTTCTTTGGAGAAACTCTTTCAGATAAGCTTGAGAGTCCACATCGAGATATGAACTCAAATAACAGTATGCTTCAGGCGTGAAGTCTTTTGAAATCTTGTGGATATCAGAGAAGTTCAGTCTCAATGAAATTACCTTGGACAAAGGTACGATCATCTTTCTTACCAACTTCAGTTCGGTGATAAAGAAGTTCGAAAGACCATATCTTTCTTTGATCTGATCGAGGGCTGTGTCGCCGTGGTATTCGAGGAAAATAAACATAACAACATAGAACCTGTCGATCGAACCGAAAAAATCTTCAGCCCATGGAATGAAATCAAAGACTGATCTGAGTTTTTCCTCCATCGCAGACGTGTAGAAAACACCTGGAAACATTCTCTTTATGACCTCAAATTCAGAGAGTCTCTTCAGCGCAGCAGGAGGATCTTTCTCCTTGAGTATCTTCTCAAACTCCTGTCTGAGCCTTTGACCTGTAACCTTTTCCAAATAGCCTTGCTGCACAGCCTGTAGCATCAATTGACTTGTCTGGAGTTCTATTTTGAAACCAAAACGAGTTTCAAATCTCACGGCTCTGAGAATTCTGGTCGGATCCTCAACAAAACTGAGTGTGTGAAGGCATCTTATCAATTTGCCCTCCAAATCTCTCTTTGCACCGAAGAAATCAATCAAAGTACCGAAACTCTGTGTATTGAGTTTTATCGCCATAGCGTTTATCGTGAAATCCCTTCGATAGAGATCTTTCTTTATCGTGCTAACCTCAACCTGAGGTAGCTCCGTTGGTGATTCGTAGTACTCTGTTCGTGCTGTGGCTACATCGATCCTAAAACCATCTTTGAAAAACAAAGAAGCTGTGAGAAACTTTTCGTACTTGACCAATTTTGCGCCAAGCTGGGTTGCTGCGTACTCGGCAAAGGCTAACCCATCTCTTTCAACGACTATATCCATGTCGTAGTTTGGATTACCCATGAGCAAGTCGCGTACGAAACCGCCGACTATGTAAACAGGTAAATTGATCTCGTCACCGAATTTTCCGAGTGTGCGTAGCAGATCAGTAACCCGTTTTGGAAGATTACTTATCAAAATCTCTCTCACATCTGAAAAGATCGCCTGAGCACTCTCGTGAACCGTTTTTCTCGGTAAGCGCTTAACAGCATCGGAAAAACTCGCTCTCATGATATCGGTTCTCGTGATTATTCCAACGAGTATGCCGTGATCAATAACTGGTATTCTACCTATGTCGTTTTCGATCATGATCTGCCTAACTTTGCTCAAGGGTGTCTCTGGGGATACAACGACAAGCTTGCTCGACATTATTGATCTTATCGGCGCATTCTGCAAACCATGATTCATAGCCTTGTCAACAGCCTTCTTCGTCACAATACCAACCAATTTGTTTCCCTCAATTACCGGCATTCCGTTGTGCCCTGTTCTCTCCATTATTTTGTTCACTTCATCTATAGTCATCTCAGCATAGGCCACTCTCACAGGGAAAGACATCATATCTTTCGCACACAACCCTGTGTTGAGGTATTTCCTCAGCGACTCTAAGACGATTCTTTTAACCTCTGAAAGATCCTGTGTGTTGAGCGTACAACTTGCTGCTTTACGATGACCTCCGCCACCCAACTCTGAGATCAGACCGCCGATATCGACGTCATTAGATGACGTTCTACCGATAACATGAGTTTTCTTTCCAGTTCTTATGATACAGATCAACGTCTCTACACCTTCGAGATACCAAAGCTTGCTGGTCACCGCATTGAGCCCACCGACAAACTTATCGGTTTCAGCAATGCTCACGTTCACTGTGACTCCGTCTATCTGTAAGGTTTCAAGATTCGATATCAGCGATTCAAAAATCATTTTTTGATCGTAGTTGAGATCGTATTTTATGAAATCAGAAACTTCGATCAGATTTGCACCATTTTGGAAAAGATATTTGATTGCCTCTATGTCGCGAACAGTTGTGGTTGTATAGAGCAAATTGCCGGTGTCTTCGTATATAGCAATCGCAAAAAGTGTTGCGTCGATCGAATCAATTTGAATGTTTCTCTTTCTGATCTCCTCGAGCAACAGAGTAACCGTTGCACCGACATTTTCTATTCTTCTGTCTCCTTTTATCGATATTTCCTTAATATCGGGATGATGATCAAACACTCTCAGTTCAGGAACCTTCTCCACAATCGTTTGGATTTTTTCACTCAGCCTCTCTTTTGAAGCTGTGTCAACTACAATCAGCGAATCAACAACCTCTTCTGAAAGATCTCTTTCAGTGAGAAAAGAATATCTTTCCTCGTATATCGAAAGATATTGAGCGAGGTTCTGTTGTGGAGTACCACTCAACAGAACCACGTGCTCTGGAAAGAGTTTCTTGGCCGCTACGCACGAAGCAAAACAGTCGAAATCTGGGTTTTTATGACCTACGATTAGTTTCAATTTTTCTCCTCCTGAGTTTTATCTGAGCTCCTTCGTCCAAGTTGAAAACTTCAGCTGCAGAACCTTGATTTATCGATATTTCAAGATATCCGGAGCTATCTACATGAACAAGTGCCTTGCCCTTTTCTACATCACCATAAGCTCTGACGTAACTCAGCTGAAAGGTGTCGTTCAGCACAATAGTATCATCGATATCCCAACCAAGGTTCTTCACAAAGGCAGCGGGTATATTTGTCTCAACATTTCCAAAACCATCACAGAAAACCACTTCTCCCACTATTGACTCTCCTTCAATTTGTGCTATTTTAACCGGCAAAACAATGTAGTTTGGAAGAACACTGCCTATCTTTTCGAAAGCGACACCGTTTGACAAATGTGCAGCCACTGCAGCAAAGATATCTCGACCGTGAAAGGTGTTCGACGATCCGTAATGATAAGATTTGTTGTCTAATTCTCTCACTTGCTTTACTCCATACTTAAGGGCAACATACGTGAAGATACCGTTGTCAGGACCGACGTAGAACTGCTCGTTCTTTGTTCTCATACAGATACCCTTTCGAGCCGTTCCCACTCCGTAATCGACAACAGCTACGAAAATCGTACCATCTGGAAAATCCGCAGATGCCCTGAGAAGGACATGAGCAGCCATTCTTACATCGAAAGGCTTGATGTCATGCGTAATGTCAATGATGTCCACGCTTGGGTTTATCCTTTTCATCACTGCCTTTGCAACACCTACATAGTAACTCTTCAACGACCAGTCCGTTAGAAAAGCTATCACTGTCTAACCTCCCTTTCTCATAAAATACTACAACAAAAAGTGTTCTCTTGAATTCGACATCTGAATAGGTGTATAATTACCGTGTCACAAACTTATCGCAAGGGGGTATGAAGATGAGGAAGTTCTTGGTGTTCTTGTTGGTTTTGGCGGCTTTCCTGGCGTTCGCAGAAGTGAAGAATCCAGACACAATCGTGAAGCTGAACCTTGCCGGTGAGCCAGATACCTTTGACCCACACTTCGCATATGACACTGCGAGCGGTGAGGTTTTGAACGAGGTTTACGAGTGTCTCATTCAGTACAAAGGTTCAAGCCTCACGGAATACGAACCAAGACTTGCCACGGCTGTACCAACTCTGGAAAATGGTCTTCTCAGAGACGACGGTAAGACGTTCGTGTTTCCGATCAGAAAAGGTGTAAAGTTCCACAACGGAGCTGAATTGAAACCAGAAGACGTCGAATACAGTTTTGAACGAGGTCTTCTGTTCGACCCAGCCGGTGGACCAATGTGGATGATGTGGGAAGCTTTGTTTGAAGTCTACTCACTTGAGGAATTCGTCGAAAAGATTACAGGCACAGCTTACAGCGACATGATCGATTCCAACACCGGTGAACCACTGCCACAGTATAAGGATACCTTAATCAAGATTTACACGGATTACATCGATCCTGCAATCGAGGTTGAAGGAGATAGTGTGGTCTTTCGTCTACCAAGACCTTTTGGACCATTCCTGTCAATAGTCTGCCA
Organism: Pseudothermotoga sp.; assembly: GCA_037478695.1. GTDB lineage: Bacteria > Thermotogota > Thermotogae > Thermotogales > DSM-5069 > Pseudothermotoga_B. Next base: position 7,734 of record JBBFME010000008.1, on the reverse strand, counting down.
TTATGGTTACTGGAGCTCGATTTTGAACAAAGCATGGTCAATCGCACAGGGCTGTTGGGATGGCAAAGCTGACACTTGGTGGAGATATCACGACCTTCCAAAGGAAAAGTCTCCACTGTACGCAAAAACAAACGGTACTGGTCCATTCAAAGTGGTCGAGTGGGACAGAGCACAACAGAGAGTGACACTTGAAAGATTCGATCAATACTGGAGAGGGCCAGCAAAGGTCAAGAAAGTGATCATTTGGAACGTCGGTGAATGGTCGACGATGAAAGCTATGCTTGAAAAGGGTGATGCAGATATAGCGGCAGTGCCAACACTTTATCTTCCACAGATAGAAAATGCTCCTGGTATCGTTGTACAAAAACCCTTCTCAACACTGACAGTTCACTCGTTGCACTTCAACTGGAATGTGAGACCTGACAGCAAGTACATAGGCTCTGGTAAACTCGATGGAGAAGGCATACCACCTGATTTCTTCAGCGATGAACACTTGAGAAGGGCATTCGCATATGTCATAAACTACGATGCAGTTATAAAGGACGTTCTCAGAGGACTTGGCAAGAGAGTCCCAACTGACTTACCAGCAGGTTTGATCGGTTACAATCCTAACTTCCCGCTCTATCAGTTCAGTATAGCTAAGGCAACAGAAGAATTCAAGAAGGCATGGAATGGAGAGGTCTGGAAGAAAGGCTTCAAGCTGACGTTGTTGTACAACACCGGTAATGAGGTCAGAAGAACAGTGGCAGAAATGATAAAGACATACGTTGAAATGATCAATCCGAAGTTCAAAATCGAAGTTCGTGGTGAGCAATGGCCGACATATCTGACTTCTTACAAGAACGGCTATCTGCCTGCATTCATCATAGGATGGCATGCAGACTATCCAGACCCACACAACTTCATACAGACATACTATCACTCGGCTGGAACATATGGTTTTGCCCAGGGCGAAAACTTTACAAAATTCGTCTCAACACCCAACCCAGATCTCGGAGGACGCAGTTGCGATGAGATAATAGAAGAAGCTGCTACACATCCAGATCCAGCAGTGAGGCAGAAACTCTACGAGCAAGTCCAGGCATTCGCGATCAAGAATATCCTTGGTGTTCCTCTGTATGAAGGCATGGGCTTCAGCGTCAGAAGAAGCTGGGTGAAGGGTTGGTTCCACAACGCTATGAGATCGGGTGAGGATTACTACTACCTGAGCAAGGAAGAATGATCAAAATCAATCTTTGTGAACCCGGGGTGATCCCCGGGTTCTTTTATTCTTCAAAGAATAATGAGCAATCTTCGATGGTGTTGACAATCACAATGCGAAATGATAAAATGAAAAAGCGGTGCCCCTGTAGTTCAAAGGATAGAACGGCGGATTCCTAATCCGTAAATGGAGGTTCGATTCCTCCCAGGGGCACCAGGTAGATCGGGCCGTTAGCTCAGCAGGTAGAGCACCTGACTCTTAATCAGGGGGTCGCAGGTTCGAATCCTGCACGGCCCACCAGTAAAGCGGAAGCTTCGCTTCCCACCCCGAGACGCGGTCGAAGGGGTTCAGTAAATTGGTCGAATCCAATTCGGGAGGCGGGCTTTTGCCCGCCTTTTTTCGTAGGGAGGTCGAGAGTATAGAAAAGGAACAAGCCATGTTGAAAAACGAGCAAATCAAACATCCCAAAGTCAGAGTAATAGATTCTGATGGAAGGCAAATCGGTGTACTACCAACCAGAGAGGCAATTGAAACTGCGAGAAGACAAGGACTCGATTTGGTACTCGTGTCGCCGAACAGCGATCCACCTGTGGCCAAGATCATGGACTTTGGAAAATACTTGTATCAGGTCTCAAAAAGGCAAAAGGAAGCTAAGAAAAAGCAGAAACAACAGGAAATCAAGCAGATGAAATTCCGGCTCAAGATCGATGAGCACGACTACCAAACCAAGCTGAAGCATATTAGAAGATTCCTTGAGGATGGAGACAAAGTCAAGGTCACGATCATGTTCAGAGGGAGAGAAATTGCCTTCACTGACAGAGGAAAACAGATTCTCGACAAAGTTGCAAATGATGTGAGTGACATAGCCATTGTCGAGGCTGAGGCTAAGCTCGAGGGAAGAGATATGTGGATGCAACTGAAGCCAAAGAATACTTGAAGGAGGTCTTGTTCATGGCAAAGACTAAGATGAAGGTCAGCAAAACAGCTGCAAAGAGATTCAGAGTGACGAAAAATGGTAAGGTACTCTATAATCATGCTCGAACAAGGCACACAACTGGAAAGAGAAAGAGATCTGCGCTTAGAGTTTTGCGAAAGAAGGATGTCTTGAAAAAAGGTGACGAAAAGAGAATCAAGAAATTGCTCGCTTTGAGATGAGAGGAGGAAACAAGAGATGAGAATCAAAAGATCATTGCACGCTAAGAAGAAAAGAAGAGAGAAATTCCTGAAAGCGGCAAAGGGATATAGAGGAGCAATAAGCAGGAGATATAAACTCGCAAAACAGCATTATTACAGAGCAAGATGGTACGCATTTGTCGGAAGAAAGATCAAGAAAAGAGATTACAGAAGTCTGTGGATTACCAGGATAAACATCGCAGCGCGGCAGCATGGACTGAAGTACAATCAGCTCATACACGGTTTGAAGTTGGCAAATGTGCAAGTTAACAGAAAAATGCTCGCAGAACTCGCCGTGAATGATCCGAACGCCTTTGTCGAGTATGTGAAAATAGCAAAGGAGCAACTTGAGAAACAGATTATAGGAGCTCACTGAATGAAGAGGCATCCAAATGGATGCCTCTTTGTGTTATAATATATGTGAATCCTTTAACAAACTGCTCGCGAGGAGGGTTCGTTGTGGCTAACGTAGTTGTGGAGATCAACGGAAGAAAGTACGAGGTACCGTCAAATCTATCGATAGTCGAAGCTTGTAACCTCTCTGGTGTCTATGTTCCCACACTGTGCAATCATCCGAGACTTGAACCTACAGGTGCATGTCGTGTTTGTGTTGTAGAGGTAGAAGGAGCAAGGAATCTGCAACCAGCTTGCGCAACAAAGGTACAAGATGGTATGAAAATTCGAACAAAAACAGATAGAGTCGAAAAGGCGGTGAAGTTTAACCTCTCTCTGCTGCTCTCCAGACATCCTAAGGACTGTATGACCTGCGAAGCAAATGGTAGATGTGAATTTCAAGATCTCATCTACCGCTACGATGTCAAAGATGTGTTTCCCAGTGAAGAGAGAGTCAGCGCTGTTTACGACAACAGTTCTCCGGCGGTCGTCAGAGACCTCGAAAAATGTGTGGTGTGTGGTAGATGTGTTAGGGCTTGTTCGGAACTCCAAGGCATGGACATCTACTCAATGGTTGACAGAGGCTTTGAAACATTGCCTCAGACAGCCTTTGAAATGCCACTCTATGAAACAGATTGTATTGCATGCGGACAGTGTTCGGCATTTTGTCCTGTAGGTGCTATCACCGAGAACAGCAATGTCAGAAGGGTTATAGAAGAACTCGAAAAGCACGACAAAGTACTCGTTGTACAAACGGCACCTGCAACCAGAGTAGCAATTGGTGAAGAATTCGGTCTTGAACCTGGAAGCATCTCGACTGGAAAGATGGTCGCTGCTTTAAGAAGACTTGGTTTTGATTATGTCTTTGATACGAATTTCACAGCCGACTTGACAATCATGGAAGAAGGTTCCGAGTTTTTGGAAAGACTCAAAAAAGGTGGCCCATTCCCAATGTTCACCTCTTGTTGTCCAGGTTGGATAAACATGGCAGAGAAACTGTATCCACAGTTCTTGAAAAATCTCTCTTCTTGTAAATCTCCCCACCAAATGCTTGGACCTCTTGTAAAAACATACTTTGCAAAGAAGAAAGGTATCGATCCAGAGAAGATCTTAGTTGTCTCCATCATGCCATGCACAGCAAAGAAAGACGATATTACAAGACCACAACACATGGTTGAGGAAATGCCTGGCGTTGACATAGTCTTGACAACTCGTGAGCTTGGCAAACTCATAAAAATGAAGAAAATACCGTATGCGTCTTTGCCAGATGAAGAATACGACAATCCACTTGGTGAATCGACAGGAGCTGCTGCCATCTTCGGTGTCACTGGAGGTGTTATGGAAGCTGCGTTAAGAACAGCTTATGAGCTTGGTTTAGGCAAACCACTACCAAAAATCGAATTCACGAGCGTTCGCGGTTTTGAAGGTATCAAAGAAGCAACGATAGACTTTGATGGAAAACCATTGAGAGTGGCCGTAGCTCACGGAGGTGCAAATGTCAGAAAATTGCTCGATAAGATAACTGCAAAAGAAGTTTACTACGACTTTGTTGAGATAATGGCATGTCCAGCTGGATGTATAGGAGGCGGTGGTCAGCCTAAGAGCTTAGACAAGGACGTGTTGACAAAGAGAATGGAAGGCATATACACAATAGACGAAAGAAGTACGATAAGAAAATCTCATGAAAATCCATCGATCAAGAAGCTGTACGAAGAATTCTTGGAACATCCGCTCAGTCATGTGTCCCATGAACTACTACACACGACTTATGTAGACAGGTCAAAAAAGAAATCCTCGACACTTGAAACTGTTAAAATGTAGAGTTTTGAAAGATATACTTGGGCGAGGGCAACCCTCGCCCTTTTTCAATTTCAAATGATTGTGAACACTATCAGTTCTTAGTCACGATTCAGACATTGATTTTTCTAGATACAAATACTTCAAGCAACTTGGGCACCATAATAACAAGAACTGTTATAGCCTTAACTCGAATGCTTGTTTCTTGCACTGCAAGATCTTTTTGTGAAGTCGTTGGTGAGCAGTGGTATAAAAGGATAAGACCTCCAATCGGTTGTAGGAGGCCTCAGCAAGTTGCATCACTTGATTGCTCCAACAGTTATTCCCTGCAAGAAATACCTCTGGAAGGCAAAGAAGACTATCAACATTGGGATAGCAGCATATGTTGCACTTGCCATGTGTAGAGCATATTCCATGGGAATCTCTTCTCTGATCATCACAAGACCAGCTTGAAGTGTTTTCATCGCCGTTGTGTTGGTAACTATCAACGGCCAGAGAAAGTCATTCCATTCGTTTACAAAGGTGAAGATTCCAAGAACGGCTATCGCAGGCTTCGAGATGGGAAAGATTACCTTCCAAAAGGTTTGAAATTCTGTAGCTCCATCTATTTTCGCGGCTTCAATGATCTCATCGGGCAATGTCACCATGAACTGTCTCATCAAAAACACACCGAATGGTGCCGCTATGCCAGGTAAGATCAGTCCCCAATAGGTGTTTATCATTCTGAGATTGGAGACGATTATGTACAGAGGAATCAAGGTCACTTGATTGGGTATCATCATCGAAGCGATGTATATCCAGAAAAAGATCTTAGCACCCGGGAATTTTTTCTTTGCGATTGCATAACCTGCCATCGCACACAGGACGATCCTGATAACCGTCACAGAACCGGCAACAACAGAGCTGTTGATCGTCCATCTCAAGACATACGGCCTTTGAAAGAGTTGCTTGAAGTTCATAAGAGTGATGTTCTTAGGGAAGACCTCTGGGGGAAACTTCAAGACCAAAGTCGGTGGTTTCAACGCGGTGATGACCATCCAGTAGAGTGGTATGAAAGCCATCAAACCAAGCAGTGAAAGAATGATCAAAGAAATTGTATTCTTAACGAGCTTTCTTTGACTGACCTTTTTCATCTCATCACCTCAGTATTGAACATTTGAGCCAAGCCACTTGAATTGAATGATGCCAAGCCCAACGAGTATCACAAACATCACCATTGACATCGCCGATGCCAATCCAAGGTTGTAATCTCTGAAGGCTGTCGTGTAAACCAAGTACGCGACCGTGATCGTCGAGAACTCTGGACCACCCTGGGTCATGACATAGATGTTTGAAAAGGTCTGAAAGTTGGCGATCATACCCATTACCAACGCATACAAGATCGTTGGTTTGAGCAATGGAATAGTGATCTTCGTGAAGATCTTCCACGAATTTGCCCCTTCCAACTTTGCCGATTCAAAATAGTACTCTGGTATCGAGGCCATAGCCGCAGAGAGCAAAACAATTGTAGAACCCCCACCCATGATCACTTGCATCGCAATGAGAGAAGGCATTGCCGTTAATTTGTTTCCAAGCCAGATTACGGGGTTCAGTCCCAGCAATTTCATGAAATAATTCAGTAGACCAAAGGTTGGGTTGAAAATCCACAACCATATCAAGGATATTATGACCGAAGAAGTGACATGTGGGAGATAGAACACCGTCTTGAAAAAGGTCTTGATCGGCTTTCGAAATGGATATATGAGAACTGTGACGAGCAACGCCTTACCAAGCCATAGAGGAACTACCCCAAAAGTGTAGATGAAGGTATTGATGAGAGCCTTCTTGAACAACCAGTCGCTGAAAATCTCTTTGTAGTTTTCCAAACCGATGAATGTTTTCGAGAAAACATTGTAATCGAATAAGCTGAGATATACTCCGCTTCCAACAGGAATGAGAAAAAAGATCAAGAAAAAGATAAAGTGAGGAAGCAGAAAAAAATAGCCATATCTGTCTTTGTAGATTCTCTTGAACAAGCTCAAACAGTATCACCTCGCGCAAAAATGTAAGGGACGACCACGAGGTCGTCCCATTTTCATTTGATCTTCTTGAGGATCTTGTTTGCCTCTATAACGAAATCATCCAAAGCCTTCTGAGGTGTTTTTGTTTTTGCAAATGTGGCTTCAAGTGCCGCTACGAAATGTGCATTCATCTGAGACCATGGGAACTCTTCACTTCCGAAAAATTCAATTCCGTATTTGTCCATGATCTGTGCGTATCTTCTGACTTGTTCGTTCATGTATGGATCGTCTTTGTACAGAAGTTCGTTAACTGACTTTCTGGCGGTGAGGTATTGAAGTGTCTCTAAGAGAGCTATATTCTGTTGATTGGTGATGAATTTGAGAAATTCGAAGACCATTTCTCTTTTCTTAGGATCGTTTTGTTTGAAGACTATAAAACCACTTCCACGAGCGTAGGCAACCGGCTCTTTTCCAGCAAGATGTGGGAAGGGTGCAACAACTGGGTAGAAGGCCTCAGAGATACGACCCTCTTTCACATATCGAGTGATTCTGCCTATCTCATATGGGCCACCAAAGCCAATACTGGCTTTGTGAGTGTGGAAGTAGCTTATGACACCGTAAATATCGAGAGCTTCAGCACCCTTTGGGGCAACTGCATACTTTTCTACGAGATCAAGAACAAATTGAAGTCCTGCTACTGCTTCAGGGCTGTTGAGGATCACTTCAGACTCATCTTCGTTGGTTAGTCTGCCACCGTGTGCATAGATGAAATTCAAAACGTTGTGAACCATGTCTCCCTTTGCACCAAGTGCTATAGCATAGTGATCGATCTGCCCATCGCCATCGCTATCCCAAGTCAATTTCTTGCATGCTTCGATGAATTCCTCCATGGTCCAACCCTCGTTGACTATCTTTCGCCAGTCTATACCTGCTTTTTCAAAATCGGGTGTGTACAAAAGCATCGTCGCGCCCATACCATTCGTCCCGTAGACCCAGGGCCAAATGTAATGCTTACCGTTGATGTAACCAGCCTTCAAGCATTGATCATAGAAATCTTCCCAGTCTTCTGCAGAAAGATAGTCATCAATAGGTTCTAACAAACCACTCTTTGCCCAGCGACTGTCCCACACAGGCCCTTTGAAGAAATCAGGCTGTGTCTTTGTTGCTATC